>CAZEZJ010000019.1:21872-26897 GCA_964516695.1 uncultured Blastocatellaceae bacterium | reverse complement strand
ATGCTGCCGACTTTGAAAAGCGCGGCGCGTCTCGGACGCTTGTTAGAATTGTGCAGCGCGTCGAGATGCGACGCCAGCACGCGAGGGAGTTGCATCTGCTGGCGGGATTGGCTGGCGAGGAATGCATCAGCGGTGAAATGCAAAAGCGCGTCACGGAAATGGTCAAGACCTTCCTGCAACGCGCCCGCGCTAAACTCGAAAGCAAGTGACGCCGACAACTACTTTGCGCCCGTGCGGCCGTAGCTAATCATGTTGGCGAAGATGCGGTATGCGCCGGGGACGCCCGCGCGTAGTTGTCTATACCAGACCATGCTGGTGTAGATGTAGCGCCCGCGCCCGTAATCGGCAACGAGCAGCCCGCCGCGCAGAGGCTTTTCGCCCGCGTCGTTTGTGGCGAGCGGCGCGCTGTATCGCGAGTCCCACTCTTTCGGATAATAGAGGCCGCGTTCCTGAATCCAGCCGTCGAAATCCTTGTCGTTAATCTTGTTCGGAAAATTGAGCAACGCGCTTTGCGGTTCCGTGAAGGCGACCGCCGCCGTTTCGTCTGTCACGCGCGAGGAATCTAGGATAATCGGATACGGCGCAAGCTGCGGGCGCTTTTTCTGCTCGTCAGGATTCCACTCATTAGACTTGTGATAGAAAACTATCAGCGTGCCGCCCGCTCGCGCGTATTCGAGCAGGCGCGCGTTGGCGGCGACGAGTTCCGTGTGCGCTTGATAACCGCGGTTGTCAATGATGATGGTGTCGTAGAGGCTGAGCGCGCCCGTTTGCACGTCAGTCATCGTCAACTCTTTCGCTTCGACGCCGAGCGCGTCGAGAGCATTGCGGAGCGTGTCGTCGAAGCTGCGGACATAGCCGACGCGCAGGCGCGGTGTTGTCCGCGCGTCAGCGTACACTATTGGCACACTTCGCGACGAAAGCGATGAAGACGAATTTCTGGAAAGGGGAACGATGGAGAATGTCGCGTTGCCTGTGAAAAGATGATTGACGCTTGGCCCACTTGCCGCGATGCCTGAAGGAAGGACAAACGGCAGCGTGATGCTTTTAGCTTGATGAGCGCCAATCTCCAATATTCTTCGGGACGGCCCAACGTATTTGAGTTTGTTCTCAGCGAGCGCGCCGCGAAACGGGGTGCGCTGGTGATTGATGAGAGTGAAGCTGAGATTAAACGGGCTGCTAAGGGTCGCGGGCGTGATGACGATGGGCGAAGGCGTGATGTGGGCAATCTCGACGGCTGGCGCAATGTCAATTCTCGTTGCGACGGGAAGCGTGAAGCTTTTACCGTTGACGGCCAGTTGAATCGTCGCTTGAAACTCTGGACCGAAGAGTTGCCCGTCGTAGAGGTGCGCGGCGTGCGGCACGCTGGGTTCTATATCGAGCCAGATGAAGTCGCGGGCGTTGAGATTAATAGTTGCTTTAGGCGCGAGCCTGGAGGGGGATTTCAAATCCTTTCTCTTGCCTAATCCTTTGAAAGAGACTTTTTGAATTATCGCCTCGCGGTTGCCGTTGTTAGTGATTCGGAGCCGGAAGCGCGCGGCGGAACCGGACACGAGCACGCCCGTCTCTGACGTGAGGGTCGCGTTGATGCCGCTCAGGGCGGCCAACGCGCGGTCGGTGCGTTCTCTCATCAAGCGCAGGTGAGGTTCGTCGTTTGAGTTGGAGGCGTTGCCGGTGAGATGGCTTTCGGCGCGTTGAGCGGAGATGGCGTCGAAAATACGCTCGGGTTGGTCAAGCAGGGATGTGAGCGGCTGCCCGTCAATCGTTAAGGGAGAGAATTTGGCGGCGGCTTGAGGAAGCCGCAGTCCTTCAAGAAACGTTTGCGCGTGGGCGGGCAGCGGCACGGCACTCGCGGCCTCGCGTGCGAGGCGATAGCGAATGATGGGCGCGCCCGCTTGGGGCACAGTCAAGGGCCAAGGCCCTTGCGAGGCATGTTGACGAAGGGCTTGCAAAGCTTGCTCGGCGTAGGTCGAGCCGCGCAGCGGGTCGCGTTCGTTGGGATTGATGCTGATGATTTTGCCTTCGCGCTCTGCTGCCTCTTCAAGCGCTTTGCTGCCCGCTGCGCTTTCATATCTGGCGCGGACGAAAAGGCGCTGCGGTTGCCAGAGGGTAGCGCCCGGCTCGCGTAGTTGTTCAGGAAAGCGGCGCGGGTCGGCAGCAGCGTCGAAGGCTTCCATGACAAGGCGGCCCGTGGCTTGATGATGACCGTGGCCGCTTTTCGTATCGTGATTGGTGATGATGACATCCGGGTGGAGCGTGCGAATTTTCAAGACCAGACGACGCAGGGCTTCTTCGTGGCCCCAGATGCGGAACGCTTCTTCGGCAGACTTCGAGAAGCCGAAATCGCGCAGCGCCAGAAACCACGCTTCAGAGCCTTGAATCTCGGCGGCGGCGTGTGTCTCGCGCGCGCGAATCGCGCCGAGTTCTTCGTAGAGTTCGGGGCCGGTGGCGTTTTGCCCGCCTTCGCCGTAAGTGGAAAAGAGGGTCACGGTGTGGACGCCGTACTTTCTGCGGAGCACGGTGAGGGTCGCGCCGTCTTCGTCGTCAGGATGCGCGGCGACGCACATCACCGTCCAAGGGTTCGACAAATCAAGCAGCGATTGGTGTAGGGCGACGCGCTCGGGACGAACGCTCAGGGGCGCAGGTGCTTGCGCGCGCGCGGTGGGCGCGTTTGAGAACAGGGCGGCGGCGAGCAGTAGAAAAAGGAGGGGGCGCGGCGCGCGGGTGCGAGTGGTAATGGTTGTGTACTTCATTGAAATTCAACGCAAAGGTCAAGTAGTTTGTTGGGCAGGCGCACGTCAACGCGCGCCGTGGAGACATCAACGCTGACGACGCGGTTGCAAATCAACATCAGGATACGCTTGCAGCCTTCGAGTTCTTCGCCCGCTGTGAAGTCAATATGAAAAGCGTCGGGGCGAAGTTCGTAGGTGCCGCTCATGCGCGCGGGCAGGCGCATCACCAATCCTTCGCGGCGCAGGTCGAAGAGGGCGCGCTTGCCTTCAGCGAGAATGAAAGTGCCGCCCTGTTTGCTCTCGGCCTGGAAGTTGATGTCGCCGCGCGCCGCGACCTTAGCCAATTCCGCGGGCGTGGCGGCGGGCGCAAAGATGCGCAGGAAATCGGCTGCCGGAATAGCGAAGCTACTGCGCGCGTGCCCCTCGTGCATACTGGCGATGAGCCGCAGCGTGACCGGACGCATTTCGGGCCACTTCAGACAGTTGAAAAGTGCCATAACAATTGACGCGGGTGCGTTACAGGGTGCAATCGTAAACACGTCAATGGTAAAGCGTAAATCATAATAAACAAAGCGCTCTTCGCATCTGCCCGCGATTTCGGAGTGCTATTTGACGATTTAATTTGCCCGCTGCCTTTCCCTGCGCGGCCCGTCTCGTGTTATATTCTCGCACTTGTTTTACATTCCAACACCCTTGCAGGAGAATTTATGAATCCCCGGATTACACGCTACACAATGTTGACCCTGATGACCCTCGTGCTGGCTTTCGCCGCCGCTTGCAATCTGGGCGACGAGACCGATAAGGCCAACAAGATGATTGACGAAGGCAACCAACTGGTGACCGACGGCAATAAGATGGTGCAGGAAGCCACCGCCAAGAACAATCAACTTTACGACAACCTCAACGACGAAAACTTCGCGGAGGAGCAGGCGCGCTTGAAGACGACGGCGCAGGAAGCCGTTGACGGTTTCGACAAGAGCGCGGCGAAGTATCGCGATGCGGCGCAGAAATTCGAAGACGCCAGCAAGCTCAAAGTTGATGATAAGTTCAAAGAATATCTGGCTGCCAAAGCGCAGGAGTTTCGCAAAAACTCCGAAGGCGCGGATGTCGGCAAGTCGCTCTCAAAGGCTTTCATCGACAGCGCAGACGGCGCGACGCTGCTGAAAAAGATTAACGAACTCAAACCGCGCATCGAGAAATTGAGCAAGGAAGCCAGCGAGTTTCAGCAGAAGGCCGAGAAGATTCGCACAGATAACAAAGACAAGTTTAAGTCGTAAGACTCGCCACGTCTTTCAGTCGCTCGATGGGCGTTCACCAGCGCCCGCCCCCGGTTAATCGCGCGCGGACTCGTATCAATTCCGGCGCACACAGCTTTGATTCCCGCGGGAATCAGAGTTGTGTGCGTCGGAATTGCGTTTATGCTTATCCGTCAGGCTCATCCATCTAGCGGTATCACGCACGCGCGTTCAAGAGCTTACGTTTCTGCGGTGCGTTCGAGGCGGGAGGCGACGACCATGCTCAGCGCGATGATGGAAATCAGGACGACGCCGTAGGCTGCGGCCCGCCCCAGATTGAAGTCGCGCAGTTCAGACGCAATCTTGATTGAGATGGGGCGATTGGTCGGGACGTAGACGAGGACGCTGGCGACGTATTCACCGAGCGCGATAACGAACGCCAGCAGCGTTCCGGCCACAGCGCCCGGCCAAACCAAGGGCAGGCGCACGCGCCGGAAACGCGTCCACCAGTTTGCGCCGAGGCCCGCCGCCGCTTCCTCCAGCGCCGCGTCCATCTGCTCTATGCTCGCCTGCACGGCGCGCACCACCAGCGGCATAAACCTTAGAAAGTAGATGACGGGCAGAATCCAGAACGTGCCGATGAGGATGAAAGAACCCGTCAAGTAACTCTCTCTGCCGTAGGCTTCGGCAATCGCCACCGCCACGACCGTTCCCGGCAGCGCCCACGGAATCAGTATTAAAAGCGAAATCAAGCGCCGCCCGTAAAGCCTGCGCCGTCCAGCCACCAGCGCCGTCACACAAAAACTCCAGACCAGCGCCCCGAGCGCCGCAATGCCCGCCATCAGCAGGCTGTTCTGCAAGACCGAGAGAGACTCGGCTTGCGTCAAAATATGACGGAAGTTATCGAGCGTGTAAGCGGGCGGCAAAGCCTGCGTTGTCCACAGCCCTTCGCGCGCAAAGCTGACGAGCACGAGAGTCAAAATCGGCAGCGCCAGCACTATCGTAAACACGACGGCGCACGCGGTCGCCACCACACGCGCCGCGCCGCTTCTCACTTGCGC
>CAZEZJ010000019.1:0-21862 GCA_964516695.1 uncultured Blastocatellaceae bacterium | reverse complement strand
TCGGCGCTCCCTTCATCGCCGCGGCGGCAAAACGGCGCGTTCCCTCGTAGCGTTGGAAAACGACGAGAGCCAGAAGCGAGATGACGGCGAGAATCACAGTCTGCGTCAGCGCCGCGCTCGCATCGCCGCGCTGCCGTGCGCTATAGATTTCCAGCGTCAGCACGCGCACGTCGCCGCCAAACAAAAGCGGCGCGCTAAAGGACGCCATCGAAGTCATAAACGTCAGGAGCGCCGCCGCAATCAAGGAGGGCGTCAGTTGCGGCAACACGACGCGAAAGAGCACGCGTAGCCGCCCCGCTCCTAAGCTCCGCGCGGCCTCCGCCAGTCCCGCGTCCACGCGGCGCAGTCCCGCGCCCGTCAAGACATAAAAAAACGGGTACATCGTGTAAACGTGAAAGATGAGCAGCGGCGTCCAACCGCGCAGCGACCACGGCGCGGATTGCAACCCAAAGACGTGCTGGACGGCGCGGGCCAGAATGCCGGATTCGCCGCAGAGAAAAATAAAAGCGAGCGTGCCGACCAGCGGCGGCAGTACCAGCGGCAGCGCCGCCAACGCCCCAAACGCGCGCCGCGCGGGAAACTCGTAACGCTCAAAGAGAAACGCCAGCGGGACGCCAACCAGCGCGCTCGCCGCCACCGTCAACAGCGAAAGCCCGACGCTCGACCAAGCCGCTTCAATCACCGCCCGCTGCGACAGCGCTTCACTAAAATTGCCCAGCGACCAAGAGCCGTCGCGCGTCAGCGCCGCCAACAGCACGTAAAAGTTTGGATACACGACGCCGTAGAGCAGCACGACGCCCACGACCAACCAGAGCAGAAACGATGAGGGACGTGGGAGGAGCGATGAAAGCGAGACTCTCGAACGCGACGGCGCGACGGCGCGCCTCTTAGCTGGCCGCTCATCCGTCGCCGCATCATCGTCCGGTCGCGGCTTAACAACAGTTTCTTGCTTATCGGTCATCCCTCATCTCTAGCAGCGTCAGATGTTCAATGGGCAGCGCGACCGCGCATGAATCGTTGGCCTTCAAACCGTCAGCGCGAAAGACGAGCGCTTCGAGCAGCAGGCCGTTGGCATCGAGCTTGACGGTGGTGGTCGCGCCCGCGAAGTTTATCTCCTTAACGACTGCGCGCAGGGTATTGTCGCCGTTTGTCGCTTCCGTCGCCAGCCGTATGTGTTCGGGGCGAATGGCGAGGGTGACGGGTTTGTTGAGCGGAGCGGGAGCGCTGGCGGCCTGAAGCGGCAGATGCAACGTGTGGCCGCCGTCAAGCGTCTTGAATTTGCCGTTGGCGTCGTGAGCAGGGCTAAGACGCATGGCGCGAATCAGGTTGTTGCGACCGAGAAAACGCGCGACCTCAAGATGAGCGGGGCGCTCGTACAACTCGCGCGGCGCGCCCGTTTGCAACACGCGTCCCTCGCTCATCACGCTGATACGGTCGCAGAGCGCGAAGGCTTCGTCCTGGTCATGCGTGACATAGACGGCTGTTAACCCCAGCCGCTTGACCAACTCGCGCAACTCGCCGCGCGTCTCTTCGCGCAGCGCCACGTCCAGATTAGAGAGCGGCTCATCGAAGAGGAGCAACGCGGGTTCGATGGCGATGGCGCGGGCAATCGCGACGCGTTGCTGCTGCCCGCCGGAGAGCGCGTCAACGGCGCGACGCTCATAGCCGGGAAGCTGCACGAGGCTGAGCGCCTCGGAGACTTTTTGTGCAACTTCCGCTTTCGGTTTACGACGCGCGCGCAGCCCGAAGGCGACGTTCTCGAAGACGTTGAGATGAGGAAAGAGCGCGTAGTTCTGAAAGACCATCCCGAAGCCGCGACGTTCGGGCGACAGGCGTGTTATCTCGCGCCCGTCGAAAAGAATCGCGCCCGCGTCGGGAGTTTCGAGGCCCGCTATCATCCTGAGCGTCGTCGTCTTCCCACAGCCTGATGGGCCGAGCAAACCGAAAAACTCGCCGCGCTCAATCTGCAACGACAAATCGGCAACGGCCTTGGTCGTCTCATAGCGCTTCTCAATATTTTCGAGAGAAAGGAAAGACATAGCTAAACGATGAAGTAGGAACGCTAAACGATGAATGACAGACAAGCTCTTAACAGTTCATCATTCATCGTTTATCATTCACACTTTCATTTCCTGTTTCTGCCGCGAATCTCTGTGTCCCAGTAGCGCAGCCATTCGCCGCCGTCTTTGCGCAGTAGGTTCCAGTCGAGCGGCATTCGGGCAAACTGCTCGTTCATCCAGGCGGGCAGTTGGGCGCGGTCAAGGTCTGTGCGGGCGGGGAGACGATAGTATTTGCGGGCGGCGTGAATCAGGCTTTCGGGCGTTGTGACAAACTCGTAGAAGCGGCGGGCCTCTTCTTCGTGGGGCGCGCCCTTCACAATCGCGATGCCGTCGGTGATGACGGGCGTGCCGCTCGCGGGCAGCACATACTTGAGTTGCGGAAAATTCTTCTGTTCCTGATAGAGCCGCGCGTCAGGCATGTTCCAAAGACTGATGATGCCTTCCTTGTTCGCCAGCTTGCGCATGAGGAGCGTGCCGTCGGCGGTGTATTCGTGAACGTTGGCGTCTAGGCGGCGCAGCCAGTCGTAGCCGCCGGCGGGCGAGTTCGTCTCCTTGTAGAAGCGCCAAATCATCGCGCCGAAAATCGCGCGCATCGAATCAGAAGGATTCGGGTTGCGAATCAACACCTTGTCGCGCCACTTCGCATCCAGCACGTCGTCCCAATCCTTGGGCGCGTCCTCGGGGCTGACGGCCTCGCTGTGATAAATGATGACTTCGGGCGTCTCATACGTGCCGTACCAGCGGTCTTCGGCGTCGCGCGCTTCCATTGAAACTTTATCGGCCCACGTCGGGCGATAAGGAGCGAGCAGGTTTTCGTCCGCCGCGGTTTGAAAGGTGGTGTGTGCCGCGCCCCACCAAAGGTCAGCCTGCGGGCGATTGCGCTCGACGCGTAGCCTCTGCAAGACTTCCTGCGCGCCCATGTCAATAAACTGGATTTCAACGTCCGGGTTTACTTGTTTGTAGCGCGCGACGAAATCGTTGAGCAGGTCTTGCCCGTGCGGGGTGTAGATGAGAAGCGTGCGCGCTCCTTGCGTCGTGCGCGAAGTGTTGCACGCCAGCGGAATAATGATGAGCGAGAAAATCAGCAGCCAAAGGCTGAGGCGGCGAAAGTTGAAAGGCATTTGTCGGCTCACGTTTCTCAAGAAATATTTTGCTGGTGTTTGAACCCCTGAATGCTAACACATTACGGCGGTCACCCGTCATTTGTTCTCTCGCCAGCACGCTTCAGCCGTCTTCCGAGCTTGGCGCAGATGGCGGCTGGCAAGTAAAATAAGCGATAATCACATGGCCGCAAAAGTTAAAGGGGGCGAGATGGCGAACATCAGAATGTATACGACGACGTGGTGTGGGGATTGCCGCAACGCGAAGCGCTTTCTACAAGAGCAGGGTTTGGTCTTTGAGGAAATCAACATCGAAGAGCAAGCGGGGGCCGCTGAATACGTGATGCAGATTAACGACGGGAAGCGTAAAGTCCCGACCTTTGAAATTGACGGGCGAGCGTTTAACTTGTCGCCCTACGACGAGCGGAAGCTGCGCGCCGAACTCGGCCTCAGTTAAAGGGGGCTTCTCGAAGATGGCGACTCTCAAACGCAGGCTCGTGCGCGCCGGAGGCTGGCGTCTTGCCAAGCGGATTATCAAACCGATTCCGGTCATCGGCTCGGCCGTCGCGCTCGGTCTGATTGGCTATGAAGTGAAGAAGAAAGGGCTGCTGCGCGGGGCGGTTCACGTCGGCCTGGATGTCACGCCCGTCGTCGGCACGGCCAAAGGCATAATCGAGCTTTTCACGGGCGATTTGATTCCAGACCGCGAGCCGCCGCGCCGTCGCTATAAAACAGTTTAAGAGAACACCTTTTTCGAGAGAAAAGTCCTTTAAATACTCTCGTCCGCGCCCCTTTTCTTTAACGATTTACAGCCAACCCTGAAATATTTGCAGCAAATCCACTTGCAAATACAGCAAAACCAATTGAAAGAACAGCAAATCCATTACGATTTGCTGCAAATCGAATTGGAAGAACAGTAAATCCAATTGGAATTGCAGCAAAACCAATTGGATGAGCGACAATTCCAATTCAAATTGCTGCGAATCCAATTGGTTTTGCAACAAATCGAACAAGAATTGCAGCAAATCCATTTGCAAATGCTGCAAATCTATTAGGAATTACAGAAAATCAGTTCCGATGAGGAGCAAATCGGTATTGATTTGCTGCATTTTAGTTCCCAAACACAGCAAATCGGTTTGCAATAACAGCAAATCGGTTCCCATGAGCAGCAAATGAGTACTGATTTACAGTAAATGGGTTCCCATTAACAGCAAATCAGTACTGGTGAAGAGCAAATGGGTTCCCTGGTGCAGCACCAGAGAACCCATTTGCTGTATGTGCGAACCGATTTGCTCTTCGCGGGAAAAGGATTGCTCCTTAACCTTTAGGGATTATTCCACGGCGCGAACGCGTGGACGTTCCGTAAACGGTTGAACCTGCTCATAGGCGTGGGCGAGGCGCAGCAGCGTGGCCTCGCTCCAATAGGGGCCGAGCAGTTGGAGTCCGATGGGCAGGCTTTCGCCGGAGAGGCCGCAGGGAATCGAGAGGCCGGGAATGCCAGCCAGATTCGCCATCACCGTGTAAATGTCGTTCAGGTACATCGCCAGCGGGTCGTCCGCCTTTTCACCGATGAGGAAGGCGGGCGTCGGTGAAGTCGGCGTGGCTATCACGTCACACTTCTCGAAGGCGCGGCTGAAGTCTTGCTTGATGAGGGCGCGCACCTGTTGCGCCTTGCGATAATAAGCATCGTAGTAGCCTGACGAGAGCACGTATGTGCCGAGCATGATGCGGCGTTTGACTTCCGCCCCAAAACCCTCGTCTCTCGTGCGGCGATACATCTCGCGCAAGTTGGCCGCTTCTTCAACGCGGAATCCATAGCGCACGCCGTCAAAGCGCGCGAGGTTGGAAGAAGCCTCGGCGGTCGCGATGATGTAATAGACCGCAATCGCGTATTTCGCGTGCGGCAATTCAATGTCAACTATCTCCGCGCCCAATTCACGATAGACTTCGATGGCGCGCTCCACACTCAGGCGTATCTCCTCATCCAAGCCTGCGCCCAACAACTCGCGCGACACGCCGATGCGCGCTCCCTGCAAATCTCCCGCGAGTTCAGAAACGTAATCAGGGACGGGAACGTCTGCGCTCGTCGCATCGCGCTCGTCGCGTCCGGCGATGACGCCGAGCACGCGGCCCACGTCGCGCGCGCGTCTTCCGAAGACACCGATTTGGTCGAGCGATGAAGCGAAAGCCACGAGGCCATAGCGCGAGACGCGCCCGTAAGTCGGCTTGAGGCCCAGAATGCCGCACAAGCCGGCGGGCTGGCGAATCGAGCCGCCGGTGTCGGAGCCAAGCGCGACGGGCACGATGCCTGACGCTACCGCCGCCGCCGAGCCGCCGCTTGAGCCGCCCGGCACGCGCGCCGTGTCCCAAGGATTTTTGACCGGCCCGAATGCGGAGTTTTCGTTTGACGAACCCATCGCAAACTCATCGCAGTTAGTCTTGCCGATAATCACCGCTCCCGCGCGGTTAAGACGTTCGACAACCGTTGCGTTGTAAGGCGACTGGTAAGGGCCTAGGATGCGCGAGCCACAGGATGTTTGCAGACCGCGCACGCAGATGTTGTCTTTGATGGCGATGGGAATCCCCAACAGCTTCGATTGCCCTTCAGCTTGCGGCCCGGCGGCAGCTTCCGCTTCAACAGCGCGGCGCGGCGCACCCTCGCGGTCAAGCTGTAGAAAGGCGTTCAGCGTTTCGTTCAACCTTTCGGCAGCGTCAAGCGACGACTCGACAATCGCTCGCGCCGTCGTCTCGCGCTCCCTGATGCGCGCGCACAAAGTCTCAATATCGGTAGTGAAAAAGTTAATCATAGGGCGGAAATCGGAATTTGAAATTCAGGAGCCATCAGTGAAGGAACGGCAGAAGCAGCGGATGGCCGCCTCTGATGCTGCATTCAAGACTCCTGAATTCTACTCTTAAAGAACTTTTGGAACTCGGAAGTGGCCGGAGGCCGGGTCGGGCGCTTGGTCGAGCGCGAGTTGTTGGCCCAAGCTCGGACGCGTCTCGTCTTCGCGCGCGGCTTCGGTGCGCTTGCCTTCGGGCGTCAAGCCTCCCGTCGAGGGTTCGACTTGGCTCGTGTCCAACTCGTTCAACTGCTCGACGTAAGAAACAATGTCGGCAATCTGCGGCGTAAACGCGCGGCGCTCTTCCGGCGTGATTTCCAGATGCGCGAGCAGCGCGATTTTTTCGATGTCAGCTTCGGTGATTGGCATTTAAATTTCCGGCTTTCAATTTTTAGTTTTCAACTTCAGCCGCTCGACTTGAATGCTGAAAAGCTATTATCTCCCATTTTCGCGGCGTTCGATGCAACTGCCCGCGGCGAGCAGAAAGCGGCGGCGCAGTTGCTCATCGCTGATGGCTTCGGCGGCGTCGCGCACTTGTCCCGCAGCGCTCTCCATGGCGCGCCGCTCTTGCGCCTCCGTGTCTATTTCATCCGCACGCTTGGCGCGTTCGGCGCGCACCGTCGCCGGGTCAACGCGAAACTCTATGTAGGTGACGACCGCCTGCCCGAGCAGCGAGTTGAGGCGAAAGAGTAGCTGGCCGGAAACGGCCTCAAGCTGTTTCTGCCACGTCGTGTCGGCCACGGCGACAATCAGCGTCTTGCGATAGAGACGAAAGGGAACCGCCTGCCCGCGCAATCCTTCGCCCGCGACACGCTTCCACGCAATCATCGCGGCGACTTCGAGCACCTCTTCCGTCTCGCCAGCCGCGCGTAAGAATTTCGGCAGAACTCGAAGCAGGTCGTCCATCGGTCAATTTCTGGTTTTAGATTGCGGATTAACGTGCTCGCTTGGCTCGTCAACGACTTTTGCAGGGCGCGAGTGTTGTTCGTTCGCTGAAGCCGAAATCCGAATCTACCTGCCGCGCTCAGGCTGTCCCTGCGGCCTGGTCGCGGGCGGGGCTTGCCCTGCTTTCTCCCGCGCGCGCTTGCGAACCAGCGGCCCGGTCAGCAGCGCCGCCAGCACAAGGATACCCGTCACGGCAATGATAAGATAAGCTTTGTTGAGACGGGCGCGCATTCGCGGCGTTCATGTCCTTTCGCTTTCTGACAATTCAAGCAGAGACTAATTCGGGAGTGTAATGGAAAACAAGCTGGAAGCCCAAACGAGCAATGGCGAGTTGCGGAAGACTGAATTATTTTCCGAAAAGCTTATTCTAGCGTCATCTAGTCCGCGTCGCGCGGAGATTTTGCGGGCGGTGGATTGGCCCTTCGAGGTCGCGGCGGTAGACATTGATGAATCGAGGCGGGAGAGGGAAAGCCCTGTCGCTTACGTCGAACGTTTGGCGCGCGAGAAGGCAGAAGCCGCCGCCGGTCGCTTTCCGCGCCAACTCGTGCTCGGCGCTGACACAATCGTCTTGATTGACGAGATGGTGCTCGGCAAGCCGCGCGATATGGATGATGCTCGACGGATGTTGCGGCAACTCAGCGGCAGGTGGCATGAAGTCTTAACGGGAGTGGCGCTCGTTAGACACGACGGCGAGCAGGTTCGGGCCATAGTTTCCCACGAACGAACGCGCGTGCTGTTTAGCGACATGTCGGAGGCGGAAATCAGTTGGCACGCCGAAAAGGGCAGGCCGCTCGATAAGGCCGGAGCTTACGCCGTACAGGGACACGCCGCGCTCTTTATCAGGGAGATTCAGGGAGACTACTGGAACGTCGTCGGCCTGCCCGTGCAGTTGGTCTATAGATTAGCGATGAACGCGGAACGCGAAACGATGAACTGAAGAGAGCTTGTCTCTCGTTCATCATTCCGCGTTCCGCGTTCATCCTTACTTCTTACTCTTCCTCTTGCAGAATGCGGTCGAGCGTGGGCGCGAGTTGGTCTGCGAGGTTGCCTTCGGGGTCTAGGCCGCCGATGGGCGAGCCTTCAGCGATGCCCTGCTTGTTGAGAATGACGACGGCGGGAAGCTGGTCAATGCCAAACTGCTTGGAAGCCTCGCCGTCCGGGTCGCGCAGCACGGTCACCTGAAGACCATACTTCTTCGAGAAGGCGCGCAGTTGGTCGTCGCTGGCGAAATTCTTCGACTTGGATGATTCCGAGTCCGTGCTGACCCAGAAAACAGCGACGCCGCGTTTGCCGTAGTCGTCAGCCAGCTTGCGCACGCCCTGCACTTGCTTGCGCGAGAGCGGCAGCCAGTTTGCGCCGAAAGCCAGCACGACGACCTCGCCGCGCAAACTTTCGGAAGTGACCACGGGGCCGTCAATCGAGCGGAAAGAGAACTGTATGGGGCCTGTTTGCTGCTGCTTGCCGCCGGGTTGTGCCAGAGCGTAGCAGGACAGCAACAGCATGATGGAAATGGCCGCGGCTAAAATTGGCCTGCGACGTTTGAATGTCATCGAATCTCCTTTGTCGTTCCCCAAGCTTTTCATCCATTGTCTAGGTTCGTTGAGTGCGGTCAGTGAAATGTCAGGGAACAATTCAGACGACTATTAGATGTGCTTCCGGCGAGTTCCGTTGGTTAGAGACGGACAAGCCAAAACGCAGGCTGATTAACTGATTTCAACAATTGGGCGGAACCACGCCGAAGACTTCCTCGTGTAAACGGACGTAATCTTGCCACGTATCCATGTCGCGCGCAACGAAGGGCGAGGCGACCGCCACGCGCCTGACCTGTGCGCGATGAGCGTCAAACAGCGAGCGCAGGCCGCGCGCAGGGTCAAGCTGTAGCAGCTCTGCGCGAAAACGATTATCAATCAAGACCGGATGACCGCCGCGCCCCTCAAACTCAGGGACAAGCAGCGGCGCATTCGTTTGCCGCCACTCTGCAATCAGAAAGCGAATCACAGCGGGCGGAATCATCGGTTGGTCGCACAGCGCGACGAGCATCGCGCCGGCGTCCGGCGGCACACGCTCCACACCGCGCGCGATAGAGACGCCCATCTCGCTCGTCTCTTCATCGTTGACCGCGAAACTGACCCGCAGATGAGACAAACGCTCCCGCAACTCTTCGGCGCGATGGCCGATGACGACCACCACCTGCTGAACTCCCCCGTCCTGTAGATGATTAACGCAGGCTTCAGCGACCGTTTGGCTGCCAAAGGGAAGCAGCGGCTTAAACGCGCCCATGCGCCGCGAACGACCGGCGGCTAAAAGGATAGCGGCAACGTGCATGACAGTGGGCAGTGAGCGGCAGACAGCAGGCAGATGGCAGCAAGCAGTTATTAGTAATCTGCTTCTACTGCCTATTCGTCTCGCAATTCTTCGAGCGCTCGCAGGACGTAGGGGCGGGCCATCTGCTTGCGCCAGTTCATCACAAAATCCGTGTTGTCGAGCGGGCGCGCTTTCAGATAGCAGGCTTCAGCCGCCGCCTGCATGTGTTCCGGTGTGAGCGGGTGGCCGACGAGAGCCGCCGCCGCTTCCTTGACTTCAATCGGCGCGGGCGCAATACCGCCTAGAATCAACTTTGCGTCGAGCACGGTTTTGTCCGCCGCAAAGTCGAGCCGCGCGGCAACACCCAACACCGGAAAATCAAACGCGCCGCGCCGTCGCAGCTTCTTATAGGTCGCACGCCAACCGTTCAAGGGCGGCAGATGAATCTCCGCCAACAATTCATCCGGCCTCTTGTGCAGGTAATCAATCCCGTCGTTGTTGTAAAACCCCGCCGCCTCCACCATGCGCTCGCCAAGCGTGGAGACGAGTTTTAACTTCGCTCCCATCGCCACCATCAAAGGCACAAGGTCTGACGACTGCACCGCCCAACACTTCGAACTGCCCGGCGCAACCCAGCACACGTCGCCGTCCTTCTTCAAACAGAAGTTGATGCCGCGCCGCCATTCATAATTCTGGTCGTAGTAGTTGCAACGCGTGTCGAGCAGCAGGTTGCCGCCAATCGTTCCCATGTTGCGCAGGAGCGGCGTCGAGATAAGCTTGGCCGCCTCTGCCACCATCGGGTAATCGCGTTTGACGATTTCATGCTCGCAGATGTCCGTCAACGAAACAGACGCGCCTATCGTCAATCCCCCTCGCCCGTCGCCCGTTATCCGGTTCAACTCTTTGAGCCTTGTGACGGAGATAACCGTCTGCGGCGTCTGCTGCCGCCGCTTCATGTTCGGATACAAATCCGTGCCGCCGGCCACAAACTGCCCCTCCGGGCCAGCATCACCCATCATCTTCACCGCGTCGGAAATCTCGCGAGGCACGCGGTAAACGAATTTCGGAAGTCTCATCATAAGCTTTTGAACAGATATTCTATTGACAGATTCTTAAACGTCTTTTTCGTCTGACAGCATTCGATAAGCGGCACCGGCAGCCAGCCCGCCGATGGTGTACCAAGCGATGGTCATCGCCTGCGTAGCGGGAGTGCGCGCGCTCGGCTCGCTGCCAAGCCCCAACTTCCCCGGCAGCACGACAGCGCCCACGCCCGCGCCGAAACCTAGCAACGCGCCGCACAGCAAAGCGTTTTGGCGCTCACCCATCCCCACCAGACTATAATAGAGAGAGTTGGAGACAACATCGCCCGCCAGCGCCAGAGCATATAGCTCAGCATCCGGCGGAGGCTCATTCCCCGTCGCGTTGTAGACGGCTGCGACGGCACGCTTGCCAAGCACATCCACCCGCGGCGCATCGGGAACAAACTGCCGCGCCGTCTCATGCAAAAGATTCAGGGCCGCCGCCCCAATTAAACCACTTCCCAATGCACGTAAAATGTTCATCTTTTTCTTCCTGTCAAAGTTATGAGTGAATAGCCGCGCACAGCAGCCAGCGCTTACCGCCGCCCTCGGCGGGCGTGGACCTATATTTCAGGCTCTCTTTCTTGCTTGAATTTTCAATGCAGGGTGACGCGCCAGAAAACCTCCGCGCTTCATCTTGTAGCGACCGGGCTTAAGTAAAGCTTCCTCTTCAACGCCAGCCGCGCGTTCACGCCGGTAGTCGTCTTCTGAGACTTCAATGGTCACGTTCTCTCCATCATCATCAATCACAGTGAAGGCAAAACCATCCTCAGCTTCTTGCTCGCTCATAATCTTCCTGCTCTTTCTTAATCGCTCGACGGGCGGAAATAATGCGAACCGCATCAGCTTCACGTTCTGCATAGACCACATAGAGAAGGCGACGACTCGACAGCCCTATGATGAAAAAGCGGGCTTCATTTGTTGAATGCTTCGTATCGGAACCCTCAAGAGCATTGGGGTCATAAAAGACCTCTGTCGCTTCTCCGAAGCTGACGCCATGCTTCTCCAGATTGCTGACGGCCTTTTCATCGTCCTACTCGAATCTCACTAATAATCCCTTTAATCCGCTTCATGTCTATTATGAGTGAATAGCCGCGCGCGGCGTCTCGCGCCCGTCTTTGCGCATTATTAGGCAGCTTCGTCTTTTCGGAAATAAAGCTTCATCAACTTTTCAGCGGATAGCGCAACAAAAGCATATGCCTCGCCGGTTTCGTCGCTAAACTCGACTTCAAAAACATCATCGTTCCACTTCTCGACGACTGTTCCGACTTCGCCCCGCCGCAATCCTTCTGATTCTAGATTCTCTATCAGTGCCACTACGTCAAGCAATTTGATTTCGTCCATCTTCTAAAATCTCCTTTACAGGATAAAGCAACTCGTCAGGCGTGGAAACTCCTCACCATTCCTGATTATCCATGCGGAGCGTATCGTCACGGTCGTCGCTACAAACTTATCAAATCCTGTGACATGAAAATCTACGATAAATCGTTGTCCATAAATAGTAGGCGGTTGAGCCTTTGCCTCCGAAATTAAAATCGCTTCCATTATCATTCCGCGCAATCGCTCTGCGTCATCGGCTTTGAGACCTAAGGCTGCCAAAAAGACGCGCGCTTTATGCTTTCCCTTAGGATGTTTCGGATTCAAGCTGTAATCACGTAGTTTCTCAAGGTCAACAATCGCGCGCTCAGCATTGGGGAGTTTCACTTCCAATCCTCATTTTAGGAGTGAATCGCCACGCGCGGCATCTCCCGCCCGTCGCCACCCTCGGCGGGCGTCTGCACTTTGAGCGGGGCGGGCCATTCTGTTTCGGGCACTGATTTGGGGCCGAAGCGGCCTTCCTTGCCTTTGGCTTTGTCGCGGATGGCGGTTAAGACCTTCTCCGGCGTAATCGGCACTTCGTCTATGCGGACGCCGACGGCATCGTAGACGGCGTTGGCGACCGCGGGCATGACGGGCAAGAGCGGCCCTTGCCCGACTTCCTTCGCGCCGAAGGGGCCGTTCGGGTCGGCGTCTTCAATCAGATACGTTTTAACGTCGCACATTTCCAGCGTCGTCGGACTCTTGTATTCGAGCAGGGAGGGGAATTTGTGGACGACGTTGCGATTGGCGCGATAAATCATCTCTTCCATCAGGGCTTCGCCAAGCCCCATGTAAACGCTGCCTTCGACTTGGCCCATGACGAGCATCGGGTTGATGCTCTGCCCGATGTCGTGGCCAATCCAGATGCGCTCGACGACGACAATGCCCGTCTCGGGGTCAACGTCAACTTCGGCGATGGCCGCAGAGTAACTGTAAGCGGGCGATGGGCCAACGCCAGCGCCCTTGAATCGGCCTGGCGAGCGCGGCGGCGTGTAACAGCCGACGGTTCCGATGGTGCCAAACTTGGATTCGGCCAGCACCACCGCCTCTGCGAACGTGACGCCCACATCAGGATTCTCGACATCGAAGACGCGGCGGTCCGCAAACGAAAGATTCTCAATCGGAAGGGAGAGTTTTTCGGCGACGGCCATTGTCAGCAGTTCGCGTGCGCGTTCGGCGGCTTGAAGCGCGGCGTTGCCGGTCATCAAAGTGACGCGGCTCGAATAGCTGCCGAGGTCAACGGGCGTTAAATCCGTGTCGGCTGTGACGACGCGAATATCGAAGGGGTCACAGCCTAGCACTTCTGCAACAATGTAGGCGAGGATGGAATCCGAACCCTGCCCGATGTCCGTCGAGCCACACTGGACGCAGACGCCGCCCTGACGGTCAAGGCGAAGCTGCACGCCGCTGTGCGGCATGTTGTTCCAGTAAATCGGCAGGCCCGCGCCGCAGATGTAGGAGCTACAGGCGAGGCCGACGCCTTTGCCGTAAGGCAGTTTTTTATACTTGTTCTTCCAGTCCGAGCCGGCGACGATTTTCTCTATGCACTTGCCTAAGCCCATCGAGCCGATGCGCAGGTAGTTAGCCGTGACGGAGAAGGGTTTGACGAGATGTTTTAAGCGCATCTCCGCTGGGTCTAAATTTAGTTCGTCGGCGATTTTGTCGAGTTGGATTTCGAGGCCGAAGCGCGGCTGAGGAGTTCCGTGCCCGCGTTTCGGGCCGCAAGGGGGTTTGTTCGTAAAGACACGCGCGCCGCGAAATTGGTAGCGCGGCACTTCGTAGGTGACGGTCTGTAGCGCGCCCGTATAGAAGGTCGAGGCCACGCCGTAGGAGCCGTAAGCGCCGCCGTCGAGGAAGGTCTGAAAATCCATCGCGGTAATCGCGCCGTCGTTGCGCACGCCGGTTTTGATTTTCATCAGCACGGGATGGCGTCCGCGATGGCAGTAGAAGACTTCCTCGCGCGTCAGCGTGATTTTGACAGGGCGGCCCGTCCGACGGGATAGCTCGCAGACGGCGATTTCGTGGTTGAAGGGGTCGGACTTGCCGCCGAAGCCGCCGCCGTTCGGGGTGGCGATAACGCGCACGTGGGCCGCTGGAATTTCGAGCACCTTACTGAGCGCTCGATGAACATAGTGCGGCGTCTGGGTCGAACTCCAAAGCGTTAGCTTGTGGTCTGTGTCGAAGTAGGCGACTGAAGCGTGCTGCTCCATCGGCAAGTGTGTGTTGCCTTCGTAAAAGAAGATGTCTTCGCGAACGAGGTCGGCTTCAGCGAAGCCTTCTTCCAAATCACCGAATTCGAGATTGACTTTCTTGTGTACGTTGCCGCTCTCGCCGTAATCGTGTATGCGCGGCTCGTCAATCATCAAGCCTTCTTCGATGGTCGCGATGGTGTTGAGCTTTTCATACTCGACCTCGATAAGGTTCATCGCGTCGAAGGCCGTGTCTTCGTCAATGGCCGCAACCGCCGCGACGGGGTCACCGATAAAGCGCACCCTCTCGATGCAGAGCGTGTGCTCGTCTTGACTGACGGGCAGAATGCCGTAAGGGAGCGGCAAATCTTTGCCCGTAATGACGGCATAAACGCCGGGGAGCGCGAGCGCCTTCGAGGCGTCTATGTTTTTAATGATGGCGTGTGGCTCAGGCGAGCGCAGGATTTTGGCAAACAGCATCCGCGGCAGCACGATGTCGTCGGCAAATTTCGTCTGACCCGTACACTTCTGGCGCGCGTCAACTTTACGAAACGGCTTGCCGACAACCTTCAGCGGCTTTCCGTTTCTCCCGTTACCTTTTTCGCTTCCGTTCTTATTCGTAGCCATAAACGCTTTCTCTCGGCAACTCCATTTCCTCGCCGCGCAGGCGCGCCGCCGCCAGTTCAACCGCCTCATAAATCTTGATGTAGCCCGTGCAGCGGCAAAGATTTCCAGAGAGCGCTTCCTTTATCTCGTCGCGCGACGGCTGCGGATTCGCTTCCAATAACTCTTTCGCGACCAGCAAGAAGCCGGGCGTGCAATAGCCACACTGTGCCGCGCCCGTGTCAGCGAAGGTCTCTTGCAGCGGATGCAACTGCCCGCCGGGCGACATTCCTTCGATGGTTTCAACCTCGCGCCCTTCCATGTCGAGGCCAAGCACTAGACAGGACAAGACCGCGCGATTGTCGAGCAAGATTGTGCACGTCCCACACTCGCCGAGTTCGCAGCCGTGCTTCGTGCCCATCAGATTGAGGTCTTCTCTGAGCACTTCGAGCACGGTTTTATGTGGCGCGAAAGCGACTTCCGCCGGCTCACCGTTCAGAGTGAATTCGATATGAGCCTTCTGTTTCGTTCTTTGAGACATGAGACAAAATTAGCAGAAGATGGAGGCAAGGTAAAACGGGCATCGGCTGTGGGCTACTAATCCAAAGCGGAGGAGAAAGAAAAAGCCGGTTTCACGCCGCAGACGCTTGGAAGCGCTCTCGATTAAGAAGGGCATGAGGAACACAAGAGTCAGGCTTTGGTGACGATGCCTTCCTTCTTTTTGTTGAGCACGATGTTGTCAATCAGTCGCGTCTTGCCAATGTAGACGGCGAGGGCGATGAGCACCGTGCGGTCGTCGAGTTTGTCGAGCCGCTCCATGGTGTCGGCATCAGTGACACCGATGTAGTCCAGATGAGCAAGCGGCTCGGCGTCTATCGTAGTGCGGATAATTTCTATCAGGCGCGCGGCCGTGCGCTCGCCGCTCTTATAGGCTTCCTTGGCGCGGGTCAGCGCGCGGTAGAGAACGGGGGCGGCACGCCGCTCTTCATCTTTCAGGTAGGCGTTGCGCGACGAAAGGGCCAAACCGGATTCTTCGCGCACGGTCGGGAGGACGACTGTTTCCGTCTCTAAAGCGAGGTCGCGCACCAATCGTTTGATGACCAAGGTTTGCTGCGCATCCTTCTGGCCGAAGAAGGCGAAGTCAGGCCGCACGATGTTGAGCAGAATGGTGACGACCGTGGCGACGCCGCGAAAATGGCCGGGGCGAGATTTGCCTTCCAATTCATCCGAAAGGCCGCCGACCGTCACATAGGTCGAAAAGTTTTTCGGGTAAATTTCTTCGGGCGCGGGCGCGAAGATGTAGTCAACGTTATAGTCTGTCAGCCGGGCGGCATCCTGTGTCAAATCGCGCGGGTAGCGTTCGTAATCCTCGCCGGGGCCGAACTGCGTCGGGTTGACGAAGACAGAGACCACGACCGCATCACACATCCGGCGCGCTTCCTTCACCAGACTCAGATGCCCTTCATGCAGCGCGCCCATCGTCGGCACAAGCCCGATGGTCTGGTCCTGCTCGCGACGCACCTTACGCGCAACCGAACTCATGCGCTGGCGACGATTAATAATTTCCATTAGTTAGATTGATTCACTGATTCGTCGGTTCATCGATTAAATGAACCGGCGAATCAATTTTTATGTTTTCTCTGTCTTCTTATCCGCCGGAGCCAGGTTCAACTCGGCGGCGGCTTCGGCGGGCAGCCCGTATGATTCGTCGTCAGACGGATACGCGCCTGTGCGCACGTCTTCAGCGAAATGGCTGATGGCCTCCGTCATCGCCTCGCGAAGGTTGGCATACGGGCGCACGAAGCGCGCCTGCTTGCCAAACGAAAGGCCGAGCATGTCGTGCAGCACAAGCACCTGAATATCGCAATGCACGCCCGCGCCGATGCCGATGGTCGGAATTTGTATGCTCTCCGTGATGAGCTTCGCTATCTCGCGCGGCATGACTTCGAGCACGATACTAAAAGCTCCGGCTTCTTCCAGCGCGCGGGCGTCGTCGAGCAGTTCGCGCGCCGTCTCCGCGGTCTTTCCTTGCACGCGATAACCGCCGAGCTTATTAACAGATTGCGGCGTCAGGCCGATGTGGCCCATGACAGGGATTTCTTCGTCCACCAGCCGTTTGACGAGCGAGGCGCGCTTGCGCCCGCCTTCCAGCTTGACAGCTTCCGCGCCGCCCTCCTTGATGAGCCTGAGCGCTGCGCGCACGGCATCGTCAGCGCCCGTGTGATAAGAGCCGTAGGGCATGTCGGCCACCAGCAGAGCGCGTTTCACGGCGCGGCGCACGGCGCGCGTGTGAGTCAATATCTCTTCGAGCGTGACGGGGACGGTGTTGCCGTAGCCGAAGATGACATTGCCGATTGAGTCGCCGACAAGGATAACGTCAATCCCCGCTTCGTCAACAACGCGGGCGGTCGGGTAATCGTAGGCGGTCAGGCAGACGAGGCGTTCGCTCCGTTTTTTACTCGCGAGCAAACTGGGCGCTGTCACTTTCTCGGGACGTTCGGGTTTGAGATAAGCCATTGTAATCTCTTTCAGTAGACTGCAACGCGGCGACCGAAGAGCAAGGAGAAAGGAACAGGAATGAAGGATGAATAATACATTCAGCTTTCATTGCCCATTCTTCTCTCGCCAACAGCCACCGCTCAAAGTTACGAAAATACGAGGTGTGCGGCTGCAATTATAGGACAGCCGCCGCGAAAAGCAAGTAGGAAGTAGGAACGAGGAACGATGAAGTAGGAATGCAGCAGCGATGAATGACCAGCAAGCTCTTCATAGTTTATCCTTCATCGTTCCTCGTTCAGCGTTTCTTTTGGCGTCCAGCGTTTGACCGTGGAGGAATCTTCGGTTGCCGTTAGCAGTTCGCTAATGGTGCGGTTGAAGATTGGATGAACAAGCGCAGGCGCAAGCTCTGCGAGCGGCGTTAAGACAAAGCGGCGTTTATGGAGACGCGGATGCGGCAGCGTGAGAAACTGCGAATTAATTTGGCGGTCGCCGTAGAGCAGCAAGTCTAAATCAATGGTGCGTGGGCCGCGCGGCACGTCGCGCCGCCGCCCAAGCGCATACTCTATGCGCAGCAGGCGCGCGAGCAGTTGGTCTGGAGCGGGCAGAGCGCCGCCATCAAGTTCGGCCACCATGTTCAGAAACGAGGGTTGGCCGCGCACGTCAACCGGCTCGGTCTCATAGACGGACGAAAGGCGCAAGACGCCAAGCCCTGCGTTCATCATCCCGCGCACTGCCAGCAGCAGATGTCCCGCGCGGTCACCCAGATTTGAGCCGAGGCAGACGTAAGCGTTCATAAAAGTAGGAATCTCAAGAGCCGTAAGTCAACAGGCAGCATAACGCGGCGCGCTTTCGTGTGTCATGCTCGGAAGCTCAAGCCCTGCTCGTCGTTTCTGTGACCTGCATCTTGCTTGCTATTGTACAATCAAAAGCGGCGCAGCTTTTATTCTATCTATTGACCTAGGGCTTTCAGACTCCTGGTGTATGTCTCAATTTCGCGCTCTCATCTGGCTGAAGTGGACGCTGTTTCGCAACTCCTTGCGGTCGCGTAAGGCTGTCGTCAATAGCATAGCCTCTGTGTTGGGAACGCTGGCGGCGCTCTTGCTGGCGTTGTTGATTGCGGTCGTGCTCGGGCTGGCGACCTATGGGTTGACCGCAAACGTTGAGCACGGTTCTAACCGCGCTCTGATGGTGGCCCAGACCGCGCAGGGCGGAATGTTTTTCGTTTTTATGGTGCTGGCCTTCGTCTACATGATGTGGGCCGTGATTCCGCTGGGATTGAGCGGCGGCAGCCGTTTCGATGCCGGGCGCTTGCTGCTGTATCCGGTCAGCCTGCCGAAGCTCTTCGCCATTGACTGGCTGAGCGAACTGACGAGCCTCGGCTCAATCTTCGCGATGCCGATTATCATGGCCGTCGCGCTGGGCGCAGGTCTCGGACAGGGCCAGGTCTTACAGGCGCTCGCGGCGGGCTTGTGCGCCGCGCTGTTTGGGATGGCGCTGACGAAGTGGCTGTCAACGGCGCTCGGCGCGCTGATACAAAGACGACGAACGCGCGGCGAGACGTTGCTGGCGCTGCTCGGCGCGATGGTCGGCATCGGCGGCGCGCTGATGGGACAGATAGCTCCCTACATCGCGCAGCAGGGAGCGGTCTTTCGCGGTATGCGCTGGACGCCGCCGGGCGCTGCCAGTATCGCTTTGACGAGCGGGCTGCGCGCAAACGGCGAGCGCGATTACGCGCTGGCCGTCTTGACGCTGCTCGCTTACGCACTTCTGCTGATAGTCGTCACTTACTGGACGGCACGACGCGCCGCGCTCGGCGTGGGCGGACAAGCGCGCGCGACAACGCGGAAACGCGTCGCCGGGCCAATCGAGAAAGAGCCGGGCTGGCAACTGCCTTTGCTGTCGGGTGAGCTATCGGCCGTGATTGAGAAGGAGTTGCGCTATGCGATGCGCAACGCGCAACTCCGCATGATGATGCTGATGCCGCTGATTTTGATTGTGCTCAGGCTGGCGCAACAGAGCCGCTTCGGGAGCGGGGAAGCGAGCGTCGCGCGCAGCCTTACCGAAGGAGAGGCAGGCCGGCTCGCACACGGTTTCTTCGCTTACGCGGACGGCTTGCTGGCGGCGGGCGGAGTGCTCTACGTCTTTCTGATTCTTTCGTCGCTGGCCTGTAATCTCTTCGCCTACGAGGGAGCGGGAATGCGCGCGTTCATTCTCTCGCCGCTCAACCGCCGGACGATTCTGGTGGGCAAAAACATCACCATCACGTTTCTCGCGCTTGTCTTCTCGACGCTGCTCATCGTCATCAATCAAATCATCTTCCGCGATTTATCAATGGGGGCGATAGTGTTTGCGGCGCTCTCGTTTCTGCTGTTTGGCGCAGCCATCGCGCACATCGGCAACTGGCTCTCGATTCGTTTTCCAAAACGATTGGAGTACGGCAAGCGTATGAACGCTTCGGGCGTCGCCGGATTCCTGTTGGTTCCGCTGCTGCTCTCGTTGATGGTGCCGCCGCTGGTGGCAGTCGTCGCGGGTTACTTCACGCAGAGTTTAGTGGTCAAGTATGTTACACTGGCGTTGTTCGCCGGCGTGGCCGTCGCGCTCTATTATTTATTGATTAACCGTCAGGGGCGTCTGCTCGCGCGCTGCGAAGTTGACATCCTTGAAGTTATTAGCAAACAGACAAATAACTAAGTGCTGAGTAATGAGTGATAAGTAATGAGTTATAAAACTCTTTCTCTTACTCATCACACATTACTCATCACTCATCACTTTTTCATTATTCCAGCGATGTAAGCGCGCCAGCCTCGCGCGGTTGAGATGGCGACGCATGACATCCGGGCGGGTAGAGCAAGCCCCGTCCAGACAAAAATGGCTCGCAGAAGATTTCGCAGCAACCAGCGGCACGAACCCGCCACAGAACGTTCTTTTCAGGAGTACATGCTTTCCGCTCCTGCGCCGGAAACCTCGCGCACCGAACTGATGCGGCTGGTGCGCGGCGGCGAAGATACCTTCCTCGAACTCAAAGTCAAACTCTCAAACACGGAGAAGATAGCGCAGGAGATTGTCGCGCTCGCCAACACGGGCGGCGGAGTGATGGTCTTCGGCGTCAACGACCAACTGCGCGTCGAGGGCTTGGAAGACGCCGAGAGCGTGCAGGACGAACTCGTCAAGCTGTGTCGTGAAGAGGTGCAGCCGCCGCTGGTGCCTTTGATTGACCGCATTGCGTTCGATAATGGCCGTCGTATCGTCGCGCTCGAAGTCGAAGGCAAGCGCCGCCCCTATCGCACCCGCGACGGGCGCTTCTACATCCGCATCGGCTCGGAAAAGCGCGAGGCGACGCGCGAAGAACTCTCAGCGTTGATGGACGAAGCGCGACCGTTCAGTTATGAGAATGTGCCTGTGCTTGGTGCGGGCTTGACGGATATTGACGAGGCGCATTTGTGGAGCTTCGTGCGCGAGGTTGAGGGCGATGCTTTTGAGCCGGGGGCGGTGGCTGATTACCCGACCGAGGACGTGCTCAAACGCGATTTGCTGCTGGCTACGGGCAACATGGGCGAGGTCGTGCCGACGGTCGCCGGATTGCTGTTGTTTGGCGGCGATGAGCGCGTGGCCGAACTGCTCCCGCGCTCGTCAATCATCGCGACGCGCTTCGCGGGCGACACCAACCAGTCGCCCAAAATCGAAAGCCTCATGCTCAACGGCAATTTACACACGCTCTACGAAGCGGCGCTGCGCTTCATCAAGCGCTACTGCGATTTGTGGCCGGAGCGTCCGCGACGTTTCCCGGTTGCCGAACAGGCGGAGATTCCCGTCGTCGCCCGCGCCAACTATCATCTGGGAACGATTAGCGAAGGCATCAGCAATGCGCTGGTCCATCGTGATTTGGCGCTGCCGCACCTGACGACGCGGATTCACATCTTCGACCGCTCGATAGAGATTATCAACCCGCGCCGCACCAGCGGATTTGCGCCGACCGCGCAACGCGCGATTCGCTACGGCGTGCCGCAAAGAATCAACCCGCAACTGGCCGCCATCTTTTCCAGTCCCGCCTATGGGCTTGACCTTCCGCAGGGCGGACTCCCCGAACTCTTGCGCCAATCGCGCCTCTTCGCGGGCCGCCGCGCAGAGATACACGCCTTCAACGACGAGTTTCGGCTACGCTTCCACGGCATCAGCTAGTCCACAGATAAAAGTCCACAGTCCAACGTCAGAGAGCAGATGCTTTTGACGTTGGACTGTGGACTTTTATCTGTAGAGCTTGAATTAAGATTTCGGCGCGTTGTAGAACTGGCGGCTCTGAACTTTGTATTCCTTATCGTCATACTGCCCGTCGCCGTCAACGTCAACTTTGACGACGATTTTGTGTTGCTTGCCGTCGCGTTTCTCGCCGGGGTTGTAGCCGAGGCTGTACTGGTTGCGCAGCAGCGCGTTGATAGAGCGCAGCACGTTTGGCAGTTCGCCTTCAAAGGTGACGGGATAGAACGCGCCGCCCGTCTCTTTAGCGAAAGTGTCGAGCGCGTTCTGCGCTTGCAGGAGCGTGAGGCGGCCCGGGTTGCCCATCAGGTCATCGGTGGCGGGAAGCCTGTCGCCGTATCTCTTCATGAATAAATTTCCGGTGCCGATAATATAAATCGGCACGCCCGCGTTCTGCGCAATCTTGCGCGCTTGCCCGTAGTTAATCTTGCTGAACGTGTCGAGGCCGGAGGAGACGAGCACCACGGCGCGGCGTCTGCCTTGGAGGCTCGCGAGGCCAGCGTATTCGGCTGTCCGCGACTCGCTTCTTTCGAGCACAACGGAGTCGCCCTTGCCGCCGACGAGCGTAAACTTGAGCGCATCGTAAAGATTCGTCTCACGAAAAGCGGGATAGTTGGCGACGAGCAAACT
>CAZEZJ010000018.1:21581-26906 GCA_964516695.1 uncultured Blastocatellaceae bacterium | reverse complement strand
CTCCGCCGCCGACCTCTTTTTCTCCGGCACGCAGTTTATCTCGCCGGTTCAAGTCTTCGGCAATCAACTGCAACTGCCGGTCACCATCGTCATCCCGGCCACCGCGACGACGCCCGCGCAGACCATCACCAGTCAGGTTTCGATTCCACGCGAACTACTCGTCTCAGGCCATGGCAATCTAGGCTCAACAACCGCATCCAACAACGCCGTCAACCGCGATGGCCGTCTCTCTTCCGGCTACAACCTCATAGACATCATCGGCCGCCTTGACCTAACGCGCAGCCAGCGCTTTCCCGTCACACTGCTCTTCGATTACGTCATCAACACGCAGGCGCGCGATGTCGTCGTAGCCGGGCCGAACAATTCAAACCTCTTACTTGCCAACAACGAGAACAACGGCTACTGGGCCGAGATACAAGTCGGCAAGTCGCGCGAGCGCGGCGATTTCGTGTTCGGCTATACTTTCCTGCGCATTGAAAAAGATGCGGTGCTGACGCCCTTTAACTTTTCCGACGTCGCGCAGCAATCAGACATGCGTGCCCATCGTCTGGCTTTCACCTACGCGGCCGATGCGCGCGTCCTGCTGACCATGACGGGCATCGTCACACAACGCCCCAACGGCCTGCTCGGCGTTTTCGGCACGACGCCTCCGGGGTCGCTCAATACGCCGACCACGCGCCTTCAGTTTGACACTACTTTCCGTTTCTGATTCGAGCGGTGGGATAAAGAGCGAATTGACGCGTCCTTATCCGTGTTAAAGAACCATCGTCTTGAGCAGATGAGCAAGCATTTCGTCGCCATCGTCGCAAAAGCCCGTGTGGACCGGTGAGGGCGACGAGCCAGTGGAAGCGCGAGCGCGGGGGAAGCAGCCCGATGGGGCCAGCGCTTGCGCCGCCTTCGCAAATCAGGGAAATGGCAGCGAGGTGTTGGCGAACGATGGCGGGGTCGAGCGCAGAATCGAGCGCGGCGAGGCGTTGCTCGTCGAGTTCGATTCCGGCCTTGAGGAAATTTTGGGACGGGCAGGAAAGAATCACGCCCGCGTTGATAAACTCTTCGCGCTCGACGCGGGGCACGACGCGGATGACGGCGTAATCAAACGGACAAAGTTCGGGCATTGGCCGCCTCCTGTGCGAAGTCGCGCGGGAGCGCCAGCCGCCGCAGCAGATACGCGGCATACGCGGCCCGATGTTCGCCGGCATTAGCGAACTGTTGCTCACCCGTCAGCCATTCATCGGGAATCAAGCGCAGGATGTCTTGCACCAGGGCCTGTGTCACACGCGCGCTTAAGCTTTCATCTGTCTCCGGCAAAGCGGCGGCGAAGGGCAGCAAGACGTGCTCTTTAATCTGTTGAAACGGATTGCGGCTGCGCTCAAGATAGTTTGCCCAGTCGTGATGAAAATAGAGCGCCGCGCCGTGGTCTATCAGCCAGAGCTTTCGATGCCAGACAAGGAGATTGGTGTTGCGCGGCGTGCGGTCGATGTTCGTCGTGAAGGCGTCGAACCAAACGACAGCCGACGCGAGTTCCGCATCGGCTGTGTCCACGAGCGGGTCGAAGCTAATCGAGCCGGGAAGATAATCGAGCGCGAGGTTGAGTCCGGCGCTGGCTCGAATTAAATCTTGTATTTCGGGGTCAGGCTCGGTGCGCGCCAGCGCCGGGTCAAGATTGACGAAGACGATTTCCGGCACGGGCAAGCCCAGCGCGCGTCCGAGTTCACCCGCAATCACCTCGGCAATCAAAGCCTTGACGCCCTGCCCGGCCCCGCGAAACTTCAGCACATACAGCCCATCATCGTCTGCCTCGACAATGGCCGGCAATGACCCGCCTTCACGCAGCGGGGTGACATATCGCGTAGCTCTCACCGTTCTGAGACTCATCCCAAGAAGATATGCGCGACTCTCCCGTTTAAGTCAAGACCACGTGACGGATGAATAAAGGCGGGCGGCGGCCTCGGCTCAAGTTTGGGATTAAAACTTGACAGCACGGCAAAGCAGAGCTTAGTTGTGTTGCTGTAATTACACCTAACGGGAGAACAACAGATGAACCATGACGCTTTTATTGTGCCGCCGGGCAAGAAAATCAGGCTCAAGGATTACGACCCCGGCTATACGGCTAACTACGCGAGCAAGGACGAGGCGCTCGTGAAGTTGCAGGAAGACGTGCGGCGGCTGGCGAAATATCAGGACGTGCTCTATGCGCAAAACACCAACGCGCTATTGATTATCTTTCAGGCGATGGACGCGGCGGGTAAAGACGGTGCGATTAAGCACGTCATGTCGGGCGTCAATCCGCAGGGCACGCAGGTCTTCTCGTTTAAGTCGCCCTCTTCGGAAGAACTCGACCACGATTACCTGTGGCGCACGCACAAAGCGCTGCCCGAGCGCGGGCGCATCGGCATTTTCAATCGTTCATACTACGAGGAAGTCTTAATCGTTCGCGTTCACCCGGAGATTCTCAACCTACAGCAACGACCGACCGAAGCCAAAGACAAAAACATCTGGAAGCGGCGCTTCGCGGAAATCAACGACTTCGAACACTACATGGTCAGTAACGGCATCACCGTCATCAAATTCTTCCTCAACGTCTCTAAGGAAGAGCAGAAGAATCGTTTCCTCAAACGCATTATGACGCCCGAAAAAAATTGGAAGTTTTCCTTAACCGACGCAAAGGAGCGCGGCTTCTGGGAGCAATACATGGAAGCCTACGAGGACATGTTCAACCACACCAGCACGGCGCACGCTCCCTGGTACATCATCCCCGCGGACCACAAATGGTTCACGCGCGCGGCGGTCGCAGACGTGATTATCAATAAGCTCAAGGCAATGAAGCTCAGTTATCCGACCGTCAGCGAAGAACACAGGCAGAATTTGCTCAAAGCGAAAGAGATTCTGGAGAGCGAAGACCGCCCGCAATGAACTCCCGCCAGGCGCTGGCAGGCGTAACCAACATTTAATGCGGTCTTAACGCCGAATTAGCAAATGAGCGTTATTCTCCACTTGCTCTCGATTGGTGAAACTTTAACGGGCGATGCGAGAGGCGGGGCGGCTTCAGGCGTGATTCGCCGCCTCTTCTTCGAGCGCCTCTAACCAAAGCGGAATGCGTGCGCGAAGATTGCCATCAAGGTTGTACGTGTGAGCCAGCACCCATCGGGAGCATCCCCAGCAACACCCGGCGTGGGCATGGGCCGTCAAGCCATTAAAAAAGGGCACGTGTCCCCGTCGCGGCCAACAACTCCCCGCTACGGTTCCGAACGTCAAAAAGTCCCGGCAGAATGCGGACTCTGCCGGGACTTTGTTTCTTAACTTTCGCCGCAGCTATTAAATTTAGGAAGACTCGCGCGCTTCGATGTCGGAGGCGACCGCTTCGCTGGCTGTCAGAGCAACGGGCGATAATTCGACGGCTGGCGCCGGCTGCTCATCAAAATGGTCTAGGCTTTTGACTAGTCGTGTAAAGAAGTCGTTTGCCTCCCACTCGTGCCAGCGCACGAGCGCGTTGCCGTAGTGCTTCATACGCGCTTTGGCGAAGTGGCGCATGAGCCAAACGGCTGCGGCCTGGCGCTTTCGCACGCCTGCGTCAACAGCGGACGAGGCGGCGCGCTTTTCCCGCTTGTGAAAGTCCAGCAGCATCCGCCCGAAGCCTTCGAGCCAGACATCGCAATCATGCAACTCGCCAAGCGACGTTTGCAGCTCCGCGACCTCCGAAGCGTGTTCGTTAAGCGCCTCGCCCCAGCAGGGAGCAAACAACTCCATCACGTAGCGCAGCCGCTTGGCGGCAATGCGCATCTCATGCAACGCCGCCACTCTGAAAGGACTGTAAAGACTCTTGCTCAACTCACGCAACTCTGCGAGACGCGCGAGGATAATCTCACGCCCGACTTCACGAAAGCCCAAATCGGCGGCTGACTTCTTTTTCTTCCGGCGACGCGGGCGCGGCTCAATCGCGCGTTCGACATCCGCGCGAAACTCCGCTTGTAGCTCCGCGAGCCTCTCTTCCGTTATCGCGCGCGAGAGCGCCACACGAGCCGTCGCTTGCCGGGCACGCCTTTCATCCACAAGCTCCGCCACACCCGTCGCCACATTCTCCGGCGCATCGCTTCGCAATTCTTCGAGCGCCATAATCGCGACATCTTCATCGCGCACAGCGCCGAGCGCGTCGGCCACGCTTTTCAAATCATCGGCGGCGGCGGCTAATTTGCGCCCGCGCAGGTAAGGCTTGAAATCCCGCAGCGTGCTGCGCAGCCGCCGCGAGGCCACGCGCATATCATGCACGCCCTCCACGTCAGACCAATCGAGCGCCTGCGCGCGAAACCCGCACATCTCTGCCAGCCGCGCCAGCAAAACACGCTGAATCTCAACGGCCGCGTTGCCCGCGCAATTCAATCCTTCAATCTCTTTAGCTTTCACCATCGCTATCCCACCCTTCTGCTCACCAATGCGCGGCGGCTGAAGGTCAAATGGCAATTAAAAACCTGCTCGAACAAATCGCTGCGATGCTCGGCAGCCCAGATTTCATGCTCGCAGCGCTGAGCGCTGCATAGTTGCAGGTGGACGAGTTTGCCTTCGTGCGCGCAACGCAAGTCTTGCACGCGGTTGTCGTGGCTGCGGTCGAGCGCATCTGCGACGCGCAGGATGGCGGCCAGGCGGCTAACGGTTTCGCGGTCGCGCGTGTTGAGCGCGGCGAAGTCTGGGTGGCGTTCTTTCGGGGGAGCGCCGCGATGATAGCGGGCCACGTTGGCGATAACGTTGCGCTCGGCCTCCGAAAAGCCCGTCACCTCTGAATGCTTGATGAGATAGAGCGAATGCTTGTGGTGGGATTCATGCGCGATGTGGTAGCCGGTGTCGTGTAAGAGCGCCGCCGCCGAAAGCAGCGTGCGATGATGACGCTCAAGCTGGTGCAGGGGCACGAGCGCGTCGAAGATGATTTCAGCGAGGCGCGCGACCTGATGCGCGTGCGCTTCTTCATAACCGAACCGCCGCCCGACGGCGTGGACGCTACGCAGTTTTTGGTCTGCCACGTCCGGCACGGGCGGTAGCGATTCCGCCTCCCATTCGCGCAGGCGGTCAATAATCACGCCCTCACGCAGCGCGTTATCACATGAACGCAGGCTATTGATACCGAAGGCGCGCATCGCGCCCTCCAAAATCTGCCCGCCCGCGATGACAATCTCCGCGCGCTGCGCGCTGATGCCGGGAATGCTGCTGCGCTCAGCGACGGTCATCACGTTAATCCGCTCGTTGAAGCGCGCGAGCCGGTCGAGGGCAATCTCGGCTCCGGCAGGCTGCGCGCCCGTGTCTTCCATACCGGGTTGGCGCAGCGTGCGCAGGCGC
>CAZEZJ010000018.1:9064-21571 GCA_964516695.1 uncultured Blastocatellaceae bacterium | reverse complement strand
GATAGTGCCGGAAGTTCCGGTCGCCTGCTGCCAACTAATGCCTTGCAACTCGCGCGCGGGGCGTTCGAGCGCCGCGCGTATCTCTTCGCGCAACGCGCGTATCTCTTTCGGCTTCGGCGGGTCGTTGGCTATCAACTGCTCCGTCAGGCCGACCGCGCCGAGCTTAACCGAGTAGAGTTCGGCGGGCACGCGGTCGCGGACCAGCGAGATTTCCGTCGAGCCGCCGCCGATGTCTATGTTGATGAGCGAGACGCGCCTGCCCGCGCAGCCCTGCGACGCAGCCAGACCAATCAAGCGCGCTTCCTCAACACCGGACAGAATTTCGACGCACAAGCCCGTGCGACGTTCGACTTCATCAATAAACTCGGCGGCGTTATAAGCCTCGCGCACGGAAGCGGTCGCAATCGCGATGACGCGCTCCGCGCCACGGGCCTCGGCAATGGCGCGCAGGCGCTTGATGCAGGCGGCGGCGCGCTCGATGGCCGCAGGCGAAAGATGCCCCTCGCGCAACGTTTCATGGCCCAAGCGCACGACCTCTTTTTCGCGCGCCAGCACCGCAAACGAATCGCTCGCCGCCGCGTCAACCACCACGAGCTTAATCGAGTTTGAACCGATGTCTATCGCCGCCAGTTTCAACTTCGCACCTCAGCAGGTTTTGAAGTTTCTGGTTCTTTCCTTCAACTTGAAACCTGAAACTTCAAACCGATGAACCCTCACTCGCTTCCTCATCAATCACGCGCGCCACGGCGCGGCGCAGGTCAGCGCCGACGCGGCGCACGGACTGCGACGCGTTGAGCACGCGAAAGCCGTACTCGCCCTTCATCCTGTCAAACTCGCGCAGCATTCGTTTCTGATACTCGATAAAGCTATCGTAAAAGTCCTCACCGAGATACATATCCATGCCCGATTCCCAGTAGTCGAACTCTCGCCCCGAAGTGAGCACGCGCGCGACGAGTTCTTCGACGGAATCAATGCGCAGGTAGAAAACCACATCCGGCACGAGCGCTATTCCGTAAATCGCGCGCATCCAAGAGGGGTCTGCGCCGCGCACCACCGCGCGCGCGATGGCCGAGTAAATATATCTATCCGTCAGCACGACGAAGCCTGCGCGCAACGCGGGCAGCATTTGATTTTCCAGACGGTCAGCGAAGTCTGTGGCGTAAAAGAGATGGAGCGCGCGCCGTCCCAAGGTGTGGCCCGCTTTGGCCTCTTTAATGCCGCGTCCGGCCAGCACGGAGCGTGTCATGCCTGTATCGAGCACGGCGTGGCCGCGCGATTCGAGCCATGAGCGCAGCATCGCGATGTGCGTCGAGCGGCCCACGCCGTCCGTGCCTTCGATGACGATGAGCTTGCCGCTGTAAGGCTCGCGCTCGACGCCGGGAAGCTGCGTCCCGTAAAAGGTCATCTCCCTCATCCGGCCATCGCTACCTTTCGCTTGCGTATCTTCTCCTTCTTCAAATGGCGGCTGACTATCTCGCGCATTTCGCGCTGCTGCTTTTCAATCGAACGCTGCGCGTCAATCAGCGTCAGCCCGAATTCCTCAACCATCTGGTCGTACTCTTCCAAAATCTTGCCCTGAAAAATCTTGAAACTCTCTTCGGGGTCGTCCGTCCAATCCATGTCCATGCCCGCCTCGTAGTACTTCAATTCGGGACGGCCCGAAACAATCCGGTCAATCGCCACATCGAGCGGCGCGCGGAAGAAGAAGGCAATCGTCGGCTTGACGGCGAAACTGTAAATCTCGCGCACCCACGAGCGGTCGCACCCGCGAGCCACGTCGCGCGCAAACGCCGTATAGATATAACGGTCGGCCAGCACGATAGCGCCCGCTTTGAGCGGCGGGATAATGTCGCGTTCCGTACGGTCCGCGAAGTCTGTGGCGTGGAGGAGCGAGAAGGTGGTGGGCGTAAACAAGCGCCGCTTCTTGGCGCGCTTCGTCGTCTCACGCACCAGGGGCGAAGAGTTCCATTCAGAGAAGAAGACCGGATAGCCTTCGGCTTTGAGCCATTGATGAAGCAGCGCCAGTTGGGTTGATTTGCCGCTTCCGTCCGTACCTTCAACGACAAAGAGCTTGCCGGGGAAGCGATGCTGTCCGTATGAGACCATCTGTTGAAGACCCTAGACGATTGATGTTACAACGTTCTTAACACGCAAAGCTCTCTGCCGCGTTCGGGCTATCCCTCTCTCATGTCGCGCAGGATTTTCACACCGGCGGGAGCGCAGCCCGCCGCAAAGTGTGCGGAGACAATCGCGCGCGCACCCGTTTCATCCACGCCGCCGTACCAGACGCCTTCCGGGTAAACTACCATCACCGGCCCGCGCCCGCATTGGTCCAGACACTTAACCTTCGTCACTAGCACCGAACCACGCAAGTCTTCCTCTTTGATGGCGCGCTTCAACTCTTTGAGAGCGGCCCGGCCTCCCTGCTTGCGACAGGTCTTGTGCGCGCAGGCCAGCACATGAGCGTTAATTCTTTTCAGACGTACCACTTGCCAACTTTACGGCGGCAATCCGCGAGAGCTTGCCGCCCATCCTTCCCGATTGTAATAAATTCGACTTTGATTACAACATGAAATGAAGAGACGGGCAACAACCGAGTACTGCGCAGAGCCTTTTCCACAACCAACAAAGAACAGAACAATCCGCGCGCCAGGACACGAAATGATGAGCCACCGGCAGCATTCTGGTTCACGGTCGTTTTGTGCGACACGCGACGGCGGCTTTTCCGCGCGTCGTGCCAAGACGGGCGGTTTTGTGCTAAAAAGTCTTGCGCGCTGATTATCTAAAATCCGTTTTGTCGCTGGGAGCCGAGGAAGCTGCGGCGAATTTTTGGTTGAAGGAGAATCGAGATGAAGGTACGAGAGATTATGACCATCGAGGTCGGAAGCTGCGGGCTGGAAACCAATCTGGCGGCAGCGGCCAGAATCATGTGGGATAAAGACTGCGGCTCCGTTCCGGTGCTCGATAGCGACGGGCGCGCCATCGGAATCATCACCGACCGCGACATCTGCATGGCGCTCACCACCCGCAACAATCTGGCTTCGGAAGTGACGGTCGGAGATGTCGTGGGCGGTGCGCTCACGTCTTGCGCGCCGGAAGATGATGTCAGCGTCGCCTTGAGGAAGATGCAGGATGAGCAGTTGCGGCGTCTTCCGGTCGTTGACGGCGAAGGCAAATTGGTCGGCATCCTCTCGCTCAACGATGTCATTCTTCATTCCAAGCGCGGCAAGAGCAAGAAGGGCGCACACGTCTCTCATGGCGACGTGATGGATGCGCTCAAGGCTCTTAGCCAGCACCGGACGCCGGCCATCAACCCGCTGGTGTGACCGAGGCTGGCTCGGACGCGCCCGATTTGTTGTCAAACGAAGCGACACACCATTAATGAAGACACTCTTTCTTTTGCGCCACGCAAAATCGAGTTGGCAGGATGCGAGCCTGCCAGACTTCGAGCGCCCCTTGAACGAGCGCGGGCAGCGAGCCGCCCCGCTCATCGGAAATTTCATGCGGCGTCAGAAATTGCATCCCCAACTAATTCTCTGTTCTCCGGCGGAGAGGGCCAGACAAACCATCGCGCTCGTTCAGGAAGCCGCCGCGCTCAAGGCCGAGTTGCGCTACGACGAGAGAATTTATGAGGCCACGGTGGCGCGCCTGCGCGCGGTGGTTTCGCAGATTGACGAGAAGGCGAGCCGTGCACTTTTGGTGGGCCACAATCCCGGCATGGAAGAACTACTACAATTTCTGACCGGCGAAGTTCGCCATTTCCCGACCGCCGCGCTCGCGCACATCACATTGAACATCGAACGCTGGGCAGACGTGCAGGAGCAAAGCGGTGAGTTGGTCAGATTAGTCAGGCCAAAAGAACTCGCCCGCGATTGAGCGATTTCTCCTCTGTCCGGTCACGACTCTCGCGACGCGAACATCAGTTGCCGGAAGCGACCTGTTTAACGAACGGGGGCGGCTCGGTGTTTGAGACGGGCGGTCGCAAGCGCCTGCGTCGCTCCTCGATGGTCAGGGCGCGCAACGCCGAATGAAAATTAAGCAGAATACCAACCAACTGCTGTGAATCGGTGGGAGCCTTGGTTTCGTTGCCAGCCAGCACGGCGGCAGCTACATCGCTGCTCAATTCATTAGCAATAGACATTAGGATTGACTCCTGTGAAAAGGGGAAACTGTCCTTGCGAAAACCGAACCTCTACGTGGCGAGCGAGCATCTTAGACGAGCGACGTTAACAAGATGTTACAAAACGGCGAATTACCAATCGCCAAGAGTGCGCCCGCTAAAAACACCTGGCACTTAACAGGGCTAACAACTCGGCGGCAAAATATCCACAGCCGCCCTTTCATCCCGCGCGCCGCACTCGCTTTGGCCCGAAGCCCGAAGCCCGCTGATTTCCTTCGCCAATCACCAACCGCACTATCTGGAACGACGCAACTCCCGTCCGCTTTTTGCAGAGCGCTTCCAATCACCTCCGGGCTTCAAAGCTCTCCCTTGCTCATCTTCAATTCGCTTGCCGAAACCTGCTCTCTGCAACTACATTTGACGCGTTGCGTATAACAGCGAGCGCTAGTCAAAGAGCATGAGGGAACTGGAACGTTTCATCGGTGAAGTGTTGGACGATAAGTATCGTCTGGACAGGCTGCTAGGTCGCGGCGGCATGGGAGCGGTCTATCTGGCGACGCATCTGGGCACGGAGCGGCCCGTCGCGCTGAAGATTATCACGCCGCAGTTGATGAAGAACGACGAGTTTGTCGAGCGTTTCAAGCGCGAAGCGAGGGCGGCTGGACGCCTGCGTCATCCGAATGTCGTTGACGTGACGGATTTTGGCTTCGCACTCGTCGGCACGGAGCGCGTCGCCTATCTGGTGATGGAATATCTGGACGGCTGCACGCTGGCCGACGTGCTTTCCGAAGAGCAGCGTTTGCCGCTCGATTGGGTCGTGGATATTTTGGAACAGGTCTGTTCGGCTGTTGACGAAGCGCACCAACAGGGCATCGTGCATCGCGACTTAAAGCCTGACAATATCTGGCTTGAACCCAACAGGCTCGGCAGCTATCGCGTCAAGGTTCTGGACTTCGGCATCGCCAAGCTAGGCGAACCAGCGACGCCGCCAGGAGGAGCGAGCGCAAGCGCAAACAGCGCAGCCCTGCCAGCCGCCGCTTCATCTCTCAACTCTACCTCGCGCCCGAACAGCGCGGGCGCGCCGCCCATCACCACACCCGCACAGGAAGAACGCGCCGAGGCGGCCACCCAGGTCTACACGATGACCTCCGGCGAAGAAGCGTCGACGCGCAGGTTGATGCCGGAGACGGTATCGAGCCAGCAAAGCGCGACGCCCGCCGAAGCAGAGACGCTTATTCAGCCGACAGACCCTGACGAGATGCAAGCGACGCAACGGTTTGACCAGCAGGCGACGAAAAAACCGATTTACAGCACGGGCTTGACGAGCGAAGTAACGCGCGTCGGCGCTATCTTGGGCACGCCGCTTTACATGTCGCCGGAGCAATGTCGCGGCGAACTGTTGGACGCGCGTTCGGATATTTACAGTCTGGGCGTTGTGGCCTATCAAATGCTGGCGGGCGAGACGCCGTTTGGCGGCGACACGCTCTCCGTGATGAAGCTGCACACCGAAGCGCCGCCGCCGCCGCTCAGGGAAAAGAATAAGAAGGTCTCGAAGCGCGTGGCGCAGCACGTGATGTCGGCCCTCCATAAAGACCCCGCGCAGAGACCCGCGAGTGCGGCGGCCTTCAGTAGCGCGCTGCGCGCTAGCTCGGACAGCACGAGCACGCTGGTGCGTCGTGCCTTGACGCTCTACACGGAGCACTTCCCGAAGTTTATGCGCCTCGCGCTGCTCTGCTACGCGCCGGTTCTGGTGGGCATCGTTTTGGGGATTGTGTTGGAGATTCTGGTGTGGCAGAAGGTGGTGCCGCGCCCGTTGGAAATCATCCTGAAAGTGCTGCTGATGTTGCTGGCCTTTATCGCTGACTTTCTGGCAACGTCAGCCATTGCCGCCGTGACGGTGCTGATTGTCCTCCACCTCTCGGTCGCGCCGCTCAAACCCGTCAGCCTGCGCGCGGCCTTCGGCGCGCTCAGAAAAAGGTGGCAGCCCTTTTTGCGCACCAGCATCAGGGTGTCGCTGACGATTCTGCTCAGCGCTATCATGCTGCTACTTCCGGCCCTGTGGATGATGGCGCGTTACCTGCTCTACGCGCCGGTGGTGATTGTCGAGGGCTTGGAGAAGAAAGCGGCCATCCGGCGCACTAAAGAGTTGTTCCGCCGTTCAAGGCGAACGGTCGTCCTCGTGTTGTTGGTTCAGTTAACGATTCCGTTGATACTCGGCTGGATTGTGGGTTGGAGCGCGGCGGGCGCGGCGAAAGGTCAAGCGCACATCTCCCCGCGCGTCATTGAAAAAATAATGCCGATTATCAAACTGTTTCTGATACCGCTCATCTCGATTATGACGGCGCTGCTCTACCTGAAGGCGCGCCAGCTTGGCGGGGAATCCTTAAAGCAGGACCTAGACAAGTTTGAGCAGGATGAAGTGCCGAGCAGCCTCTGGCAACAGCGGATGCGTAAACGCCTGACGATGCGCACTCCGTCGAGCCGCTGAGTTTGACGGCAGCGCTGACGGTGGTGCTATCAATGTCTGGCAAGAACACAAGAGAGCCAGCGCGCCGCCTGCACCACACGCAGCGGCGCGCAGCCAAAGCGACCTCTTAAACTGCGAGCTTCTTTTCGGCCGGTGTTATGCGTCAGCCCTTTTCACCGGACTCGGAGCGAGCAGGCCCGCCAGAAACGCCGACACGGTTGTGAACACCAAGAGCAGTTTATCAACCGCTTTATCTATCGTGGGCGAATTCGATAGGTAGAGATAGGCCAGAGCGGCGAAAGCTCCGAGGAAGACAATCACGAAGGCGGCCACGACGATAATCCAGATGGTGTTGGTCGTGCCTTGGTCGGGATTGCCGATGCCCGCATCTTCGACCACTTCTCTCTGGTCTGAAGCGCTCAAATTCTTGAGAGCTTCGGTGACAACCTGTTTGCGCTCGCTGGTGGAAAGGCTCTTGACCTGGTCCTGAAGTAGTGTTAGTTCGGCCATTGGTGTCTCCTGTTGTTAAGTAGGGGTTGATGTTTACCGGGCGGAGGCAAGCTAGCCGGAAGCGTCAAACGCGGCAGACTTCCGCCTGAGTGTTCTGTTTGCGTCAGGCTCTCCTAGAGGACCGCCGCGCGGGTAATGCGTCAAACTTCAAATCAGACATGGCTTGCCATCCAAATTGAATTACTAAAAGCAACTCGTCTAAATAATGCTTCCCGATTCTATATGCTGTTTTGCGGCAAAATATTTCATCGGGCCGGATGTAACGGATGAAGCCTGTACTCGGTAGATTTAAACTGACCTACTTATATCAAGCGCAATATTCGCTCAAGGTCTCGCTGCATAGAATCATGGTCTTCTGTTTGCAAAAGCGCGCAGCGGCGTCAACCGCGCCGCCACCCTGCGGGCAAAACATTGAGGGTCTGCCAGCCGCTTCGTTCATCTCTTCTCCTTACAATCTCAGGCGAAATAGCGGAAACGATGATGAGGCATCCGATGAAAGCGGGCGGATTTTATCACTGACCACGCAAAAAGCAACCACTTTTAGCCGGAGTTTCAGCGCGGGCGGTAAGCGTTTGTTAGCTGGCTCTGTGTGCCGCTCCGCTAGCAGAGCGCGCTCGTCATCTGCTCTTTTTCTTTTTCGTGCTGCCCGCGCTTTTGGTGCGGCGGACGTGCTCCGCGAACTCTTGAGCGCTGTGCGCGCCGATGATGTCTCCGATAACTTCCAGCGGCAACTGTTCGGCTCGCGCAAAGTTGAGGCAGCTCTTTCCGCAGTCCAGTTTCTTCTCTGAAGCATCCAGCCGCGCCTTCAATTCTGGAAAGACGTAAATCGGAATCAGGTACAGGCTGATGTAACTCTTCTGATTTGCCAGCGCGACGTACCACTCCGCACCGGCTTTGAAAGAGATAAACTTCGGGCCAATCTCCTCCGTGTAGCCCTCGGGCATACTTTCACGCACCGCTGCCCACACCTTCTCAATCTCTACTCTGCGCTCGGGCGGCAACGCGTTCAGATATTTTTCATACTCAATCGTCTGCTCTCCCACCGACGGCATCCTCCGTTTTCCTGTACGGGCAGAAGGCTTATCCCCCGCCCCGATAGTTAGCACTCACATCATATCTTCATTTGCGAACTGCTCTAGTTGATAGGCCCCGTGTTGCGGCTCTGGCGATTGATGGGCACGGCCTCTCGCTCAGGCAGCGGCAGCAGCTCCGTCGTTCCTTCCGTCACGGAGTTGTGAGCGGGCAGTTGCGGCAGGGCGGCGGTGTCGGGCGAGGCCAGCACGTGAACGGCGTTTGTCCCTAACGGTTTCTTCTCGCCCGGTCGCGGATTGAGCGTGCGGTGCAGCCGCCACATGCCGTAAAACAGCCAGCAGAAGGCTGTAATCTCTCCGATGATGAGGAGAATCATGCCCACCTTCGGGCCTTTACGCGCGAAGAGCATCAACGGCAGCGCCAGCAACAGCACGGCGAGAATGGTCAACACGCTGCCGACGATGTTTTGATGCGAGGCGCGTGCTTCAGCCGTCAAGCGCAACACCTCCACCTCCGCGGGCGCGTCCATACTGCTCGGCGCGCCGCACGCACGGCAAAAGCGCGAGTCGTTCGTCAGGTTCGTGCCGCAGGCCACGCACACGGTCGCCGGAGGGCGCGCCGTCGCCAGCGCCAGCAGCGCATCAATCTCGCGCTCCAATGTCTGCCGGTCGCCTTTCGTCACCACCGAATTCATAATCGAATAGTCGAAGGTGGCGACCGTCGAGTTTGGATTGGACAGGCGGAAGCCAATCGCCAGCTTGATGGGCGAACCAAGCGCGCTCGGAAAGCAGTTGACGCTCGAAAGACCTGACTGCTTGACGCTATTCTTGGCGACCAACGGCTGGTCGCTGACCACCGTGTAGCCCAGTTTTTCGAGCGCCACGATAAAGCGCTGGCGCACCGTCTCCACGTCGCCGATTAACACGCGCCGCGATTGATATTCCGTGACCCCGTAGCCGCTGCCGTCGCCCACCGTCAATAAATATTCCGACATCTCAATCCTCCCCCCATCCGCTCAAGCTTGCAGAAGCGTCGATTTATTAACCGGAAAACAAACAGCTCTTCATTTAGGAAGCATTACGCTCAAGCGCCGGGTCATGTTTCAACCCGCGCGACCTTTTCCTGCTCGCGCGCCATCCTCCAAGCCCGTTTTTAATTAATAAATATTTAAGGCGCACTTCACGCTGGCTTAACCTCTCCAAGATACCTTCCATCCTTGCTCCACTGCACTAACTTGCACTTTTACATCAATCGGAAAGTTTCGCCGGACGAGGCACGGTCTCGCATCTTTTCATTTGACCAGAGAGCCGCGCCTCCATCCGAGACCTTATCAATACTAGAGAGCTTCACCGGAGACCGAGAATATGCCACTCCTTAACCAAACGCGATGCAGAACATCCACCAACAGAGCCGCCATCTTCGCGCTGCTACTGCTGGCGGGCATTAGTTTACTTTTTCCCGCGACGACCCGCGCTCAATCGGGAGCGACGGGCAGCCTGACGGGCATCGTGCAAGACGCCAACGGCGCGCTGCTAACGGGCGTCGCCATCACTATCAAAAACACCGGCACGGGCCTCACGCGCTCCGTCAACACGGATGAAGAAGGCCGTTGGACAGTTCCCGTGCTGCCCGTGGGCGACTACACGGTGTCGTACGAACTGACGGGCTTCAAGCGATTAACCAGAGAGAAGGTCGAGGTCGAGGCGGCGGTGCCGCGCTCGCTCGAAGACAAGCTCGAAGTCGGTGATGCGGTCGGCGCTTCCGTGACCATCGAAGGCGGCCCATTGCTCACGCAGGAAACGGCCACCACCTCCCGCCAGCTTTCCGCCGACGAACTCGTCGCCGTCCCCACCTCCACACGCAGTTTTACGCAACTGCTCTCGGCTGAAGCTGGCGTCAGCTCCGAATTGTCTCCCGTCTTGACCAACGGCAACGGCAACGTCTCGCCTTCCGTCAACGGCACGCGCACCACCAGCACCAGCCTCTTCTTCAACGGCGTTGACGCCACCAACATCACCAACAACGAAGGCTCTCTGAACGACAACATCTCGCCCGCACCCGAAACGCTCTCCGAAGTGAAACTGCAAACAAGTCTCTACGATGCTTCGACGGGTCGTTCAGGCGGCGGCAACTTCCAGTTGATTACCAAGAGCGGCACCAACGATTTCCACGGCGCGGGCTACTACTTTCTACAGAACGAGAAGTTTAACGCCAACGATTTCTTTTACAACAAAGAGGGCATCGACCGCCCGCGCGCCCGCCGCAACGAAGGCGGTTTCACGCTCGGCGGCCCCATCATCAAAGACAAAATGTTTTTCTTCGGCGGCTACCAGAGAACCGATGCCAGCACAGGCTTCGTGCCAACGGCCACCAGCCAGTCAACTCTTCCAGCGGCGCTCGGACTCATCAGCGGGCCGCGCACAGCCGAAAACGTCGTCGCCGCCTTCAGCGCCTTGAACCCCTGCGTGCGCAACGCGGGCGGAACCCCGCTCTCCGGCTTCTGCTTAACGCCGAGCCAGATTTCGCCCATCGCGCTGAACCTCCTTAACATCGTCAACCCCATCACCGGAAACTTTCTGATTCCGGCCCCGCGCACGGCGGTCGCGCCAAGCGGCACCTTCACCTTCAGAGACCAGGCCCAGAGCACCACCAACACCTTGCTCTTCGGCGGCAACCCGCTCATTCGTCAACGCAACGTCTTCCCCGCCGAATTTGAGCAGGACCAATTCACCCTCAAGATTGACAACCAATTTGGCAACAGCAATCGCTTGAGCGGCGCTTTCTTCTTCGCCAACTTTCCTGGCTTTGACCCCTTCAACGCTCCCAACAGCCAAGCATCGCCCGCCGGACTCGTGCGCGACGACCGCAATCGAACGCTCGCCATCTCGGACGTTCACATCTTCAGCCCGCGCGTCATCAACGAAGTCCGCTTCGGATATTTTTCACTGGACAACAGCCGCAAGCTCAGAGACGACTTCGCGGCCATCACCAGCGCTTCGGTCGGGATTCCCAACCCCGCGCTCAACTTCGACAACAGCACCGCTACGCAGCGCCTCGGACAATTCATCGGTAGAAACAATCTCGCGAACTTCTCCTTCGGCGGCCCGAACGATTCATTCAACCGCCGCAAGCAACAGGCCTACAGCGTTTCCGACCAGGTCACTTACATTCGCGGCAACCACAATTTGCGCTTCGGCGGTGAGTTCAAAAAATTCCAGTTCGACACCAACCTGCCCGAAGAACAGGCGACCGAGTTTGAGAAGTTTGATAACTTCACGCAGTTTCTAGCGGGCCGCGCCACGGAAGCCGATACGCAATTCGGCATCACAGACAAAACCTTCAACTTCCGCGACCTCTCCGGTTTTATCACCGATGATTGGAGGCTCAATCGCAAGCTGACCTTTAATCTCGGACTGCGTTATGAATACTTCGGCACTCCCTCAGAGAAGAACGGGCAGTTTGGCAACTTCGACCCGTCGCTGCTGACCACCACGGAGAACCCCTTGAGCGGCTTCGTCGTTCCGGCCAACGCCAGTCCGACAGGTTTCACCGCTCTCGACGACGCCCTCGCGGTCACAGCAAGAGCCAACAACAATTCCACCATCAATCCAGACCGCAACAACTTCGCGCCGCGCTTCGGCTTCGCCTATTCGCCGCTCGACAGCAACAAGATGGTCATTCGCGGCGGCTACGGCATCTTTTACGACCGCCCCTCGTCGGCTTTCATCAACACAGTTTTCAGCAACTATCCTTACTTACGCGAAATCGAGGTCACGGCCCCGACGCGTCTTATCCAACTCGGCACCGCCTTCTCGCAGCAGAATCCGAACTTAGGCTTAAATCAATTTCTCCCTAACCGTATTCAACTGCTCTCGACATCAGCCAACGGCCTCTCTGCCGGCACTATCACCTACGTCATTCGCGACAACACGGGCGTCACACGCGACGCCAACGGCGCCAACAATGGAGTTGATTTCGTGACGGGCCAGCCCGCGCGCGGCAACATCGCTGAGACGTTTGAGTTTCGCGCCGTTGACCGCAACCTGCGCACGCCTTACATCCAGCAATGGAATCTGGGCGTCCAGTATGAGATTAACAGCAACGTGCTCGTCGAGGCGCGTTATGTCGGAACGAAGGGCACGAAGTTGCTTCAGGCCGTCGCGCTCAACGAAGTCTTCGACCTCAATAACCCCGCCGCGCCCGACTACATTTTCAAGCGCTTCAATGATGCCTATGAAGCCGCCTTTAACGGCATCCTTGCCCGCAATCCAGGCGCTAATCCGAACACCATTCTGCGCGGTCCGCTGCGCTCCGCGTCGTCGCCACGCGAGCGCGGGCGCGGCATCGCCTTCGGCTTCCCCAACGCTGTGACCGGCGT
>CAZEZJ010000018.1:0-9054 GCA_964516695.1 uncultured Blastocatellaceae bacterium | reverse complement strand
GTGCCCGTTGATTTCAACCTGAGCGACCCGGCGGGCAACATCATCGGCTTTGAAGCGCGCGGCGCGCTGCTTGGCTTCAACATTCCCGAAGCGCTGCTCTTAGGCTCGAACGGAAACTCCATTTACCACGGGCTTCAGTTTAACCTGCAACAGCGCCTCTCGCGCGGGATGCAATTCACAGCCTCCTACACCTTGTCTCGTTCAACCGACACGAGTTCAGCCGACCCCGGCAGCACCGCCGGCGGCGGTAAGCCTGACGTGCCAAACGTCGGCTTTATCCTGCAAAACGATTCGCGCAACATCCAGAGCAACCGCGCCCGCTCCGATTTCGACCGCACGCATCGTTTTAGCCTCAGCTTCGTTTACGACATTCCCAGCTTCGGCTCCAATTCGCGCTTCCTCAAAGGCTTTCAGCTTTCCGGCTTCGCACAGATTCAATCGGGCACACCGTTCAGCATTTTCGCCGCCGAGCCGGAAGTCAGTAGCGTCGCTCAATTGGCTGACCGTCGCCTGGGCGCGGGCGGACTCTTCCGTCCCGGCTTCGGGCGGCCCAATCTGTGCGGCACTCTCGATGAGCTGCGCCAGCAGGGTTCAGACCAAACCGAGGCCTACTTCAACGCTTCCGCCCTTTGCTCGGCCTTTGGGCAGTACGGCAACTTGCCGCGCAACGCCTTGCGCGGCCCTTACCAAAAGCGTTTCGACCTCGGCCTTTCCAAGACCACACGGCTCACGGAAAAAGTCGGGCTAGAGTTTCGCTGGGATGTCTTCAACGTCTTTAACAACGTCAACTTTGCCAATCCGAGCAACGACCTGCAAGACCAAACCGACTTTGGCCGGATTACCAACACGGTCGGCGGCCCGCGCGTGATGCAGTTCGGAGCTAAGCTGAAATTCTGACGAAGAGCGGGATTGCTCATTGCTTGAAAAGGCTTTTGAGCAATTCCTAAATGTTAACCTCTGAAGCGTCTTCCGATTAGGTTGTTATGCCTGCTAAACAGACATTGCCCGCGCGCACGCTAAGCGTCGCGCCTCATGGTGAAGCGGAGATTTATGACGACGGCTACTTGCGCGTCGAGCATTATAACTACTACGTGGCTTGCGGCGGGCGCGTGCTCAGTTTGCCGCTCAAAGAGTTTTTGATTATCTCGCGCCTCGCCCGCAGCGCCGAGCGCATTGTGCCTGTCGAAGACATCTGGCAGCACGCCTGGGGCGAGAGCATCCAATTTAACTCCGAGAGCTTACACGTCCACATCTATCGCCTGCGCCGCAAGCTCGCGCCCTACGGCCTGCAAATCGAAACAATGGTCAACGTCGGCTACAGGCTGACCAAAAGCTATTGATTCATTGATTCATTTACTCATTGCACCATTGAACAAATGAATAAATGATGACATGAATCAATGAATCAATCTCTTCAGTTGTTACTTAATGTTCAGCCGGAGTTCAGACGGATTTAACATGAACGTTATAGCCTGTGGCGTTCTCCAATTCCTTTGTCTGCCGTTTGAACGGAGAAGCAACCAATGCCTGTCTCATCAAATTTCACGCGCGGCGTCGTCGCGCTGCTGTTAACTTCAGCTTTACTGTTTGCCTTCGGTTGCAGCGGCAATCCTGGCGGTGATGGCGGCGGCACGGGCGTCGTCAGGCTGCAAGGCGCGGGCGCGACCTTTCCGAACCCGCTCTATCAAAAATGGCTGAGCGAATACGGCAAGCTCCACCAGAACGTGCGCATGGACTATCAATCCATCGGCTCGGGCGGCGGCATCAAGCAGATTCAGGAACAGACCGTTGACTTCGGCGCATCCGACGCCCCGATGAAAGACGACGACATAAAGAAAGCGCCCGGCGACCTCCTACACATCCCGACGGTGCTCGGCGCGGTCGTGCTGACTTACAACCTAGCGGGCACGCCCGAACGACTGCGCTTCTCGCCCGAAACAATCGCAGACCTCTTCCTCGGCAAAATCAAACGCTGGGACGACGAGAGAATTAAGGCCGACAACCCGGGCGTCTCGCTTCCCGCTGCCGACGTGACCATCGTTCATCGCTCTGACGGCAGCGGCACGTCAGCCGTCTTCACAGATTACCTGTCAAAGGTCAGCCCGGAATGGAAAGAGAAGGTGGGCACGGGCACTTCGCCGCAGTGGCCCGTCGGCATCGGCGGCAAAGGCAACGAGGGCGTGACCGGACAGGTCAAGCAGACGCCCAACACCATCGGCTACGTCGAACTGGCCTACGCCGTGCAGAACAAGCTGCCCGTCGCTTTGATTAAAAACAGCTCCGGCAATTTCATCGAGCCATCGCTGGATGCCGTGACGGCTGCCGCCGCCGAAGCGGTCGCCACCACACCCGAAGACTTGCGCGTCTCCATCACCAACGCGGCGGGCGCGCAGGCTTATCCGATTTCGAGCTACACCTACATCCTCGTCTATAAAGACCAGAAAGACGCGGCCAAAGGCAAAGTGCTCGTTGATTTTCTCTGGTGGGGCATTCACGACGGCGAAAAATTTGCGAAAGACATGCAGTATGCGCCGCTGCCGCCCGAGATAGTCAAACGCGCCGAAGCCAAGATTAACTCGATTACATCCGGCGGCAAGCCTTTGCGACAATAAGCAGGTTTCAAGTTTCAGGTTCGCGGCTGTAACTTGAAACCTGAAACTCTTAACTGACCGATGGCGACAAACATACAACCGAAGATGCCATCTCCCGCCGATGAATACGGCGCGCGTGCGCGCAAGTTGAATTGGCGGCGCGTGCTGTCGGCCACGGGCAGCACGGGCGATGCCATCTTTCGTTTAATCCTGCTCGCGAGCGTGCTGCTGATTCTCGCCATCATCGCGATGATGATTTACCAGATGGCGGCCAACTCCGCGCTCTCGCTTAAAGAGTTCGGCTTCGGTTTTCTGAAAGGTAAAACGTGGAATCCGATTAAAGGCGAGTTTGGCGCGCTCCCCTTTATCTACGGCACGGTCGTTTCTTCCCTGATAGCGCTCTTCATCGCAGTTCCGCTCTCGCTCGGCATCGCCATCTTCTTGGTCGAGCAGGCTCCGCGCCGCGTGGCGCGCCCGATGGCTTTTCTCGTTGAATTGCTGGCAGCCATTCCTTCGGTCGTCTACGGGCTGTGGGGCATCTTCGTGCTCGCCCCTTTTTTGCGCGTTCACGTCGAGCCGTTTCTCGCGCGCTGGTTCGGCTGGCTGCCGCTCTTTCAGGGCACGATTACAGGCATCGGCCTGTTTACGGGCGGCGTTATTCTCGCAATTATGATTACGCCGATTATCTCCGCTGTGGTGCGCGACGTGCTGGCCGCCGTGCCCGTCTCGCAACGCGAGGCGGCGCTGGCTTTGGGCGCGACGAAGTGGGAGACGACGCGCGTGGTGCTCGCTAACGCGGCTTCGGGCATCGCGGGTGCGATTATTCTCGGACTGGGGCGCGCCATCGGGGAAACGATGGCCGTCACCATGGTCATCGGCAACCGCCCGCAGATTAGCGCCTCACTCTTCGAGCCGTCATACACCATCGCCTCCGTCATCGCCAACGAGTTTACGGAAGCGACCGAAGACCTCTATTTAAGCGCGCTCGTCGAGATTGGTTTGATTCTCTTTCTCGTCACCTTCATCATCAACGGCATCGCGAAGCTCTTGGTCTGGAGCGTGACGCGCGGCACGAGCGGAACAGCGAGGGCCACTTAAACGATGAGCGCAAACGTAGCCCGCCCGAAAAACTATCGCCGCATCATCAATGCTGTGATGACGAGCCTGTCTGCGGCCTGCGCGTTCGCGGTGGTCATCGTGCTGGCGCTCATTTTGGGCTACATCGCTTGGCGCGGCTTGAGTTCGATTAGCCTGCAATTTTTGCTCGACACGCCGAAGCCGGTCGGTGAGGGCGGCGGCATCGGTAACGCGATTGTCGGCACGCTCTTTCTGCTCGGCCTCGCCTCGCTCATCGGATTGCCCTTCGGCATCGCCGCCGGAATCTATCTGGCCGAGTTTGGCGACAACCTGTTCGGCACCATCGTCCGCTTTGTGACGGACACGCTGACGGGCGTGCCCTCGATTGTCGTCGGCGTTTTCGTTTATACGCTGATTGTGCTGCCGCAGAAACATTTTAGCGCGCTGGCCGGAGGCGTGGCGCTCGCGTTGATTATGATTCCGATTGTCGCGCGCACCACGGAGGAAATGCTGCGGCTCGTCCCTACGTCTTTGCGCGAGGGCGCGTTGGCTCTGGGTGCGCCGCAATGGAGAGTGACGCTGGGAGTGGTGCTGCCCGCGGCTGCTTCCGGTATCGCGACGGGCGCGATGCTGGCGATAGCGCGCGTTTCGGGAGAGACCGCGCCGCTACTGTTCACGGCCTTCGGCAGCCGCTTTTTCAACGTTTACCTAGACCAACCGATGGCGAGCCTGACCGTGCAGATTTACAACTACGCCATCTCGCCGTACGATGAATGGCACGCGCAGGCATGGGCGGCGACGCTCGTTTTGATGGCCTTGATTTTAACCATCAATATTATCGTCCGCTTTTTCACGAGGAAGAAATTTTGAAAGGCAGAAGCGAGACTCAAGAGCAGAAGCCGGAAGAAGGGCTGCCACCATTCCGAGTCTCTTTATCCTAAGGCTTCTGCATTCTGATTCTTGACTCCGGTAGTTAACAATGTCTACGCCGACTTCAGCACCGAAATGGGAGCCGCCGCCGATGGCTCAAACGCCCTTAGTGGAAACACACCTGCCGAGGCAGGCCGCAGCGGATGTGCCCGCGCAGACGAAAGTCAGCGTGCGCGGCCTAAACTTCTTCTATGGCCGCGCGCAGGCGCTGCATAATATTTCCATTGAAATTCCAGAGCGCGTCGTGATGGCCTTCATCGGCCCGTCGGGCTGTGGCAAGTCTACCTTCTTGCGCACGCTCAATCGCATGAACGATACGATTCCCGGCACGCGCGTCGAAGGCAGCGTCGAGATTGACGGGCGCGACATCTACGCGCCGGATACGGATGTCGTCGAGCTGCGCCGCAAGGTCGGGATGGTCTTTCAGAAATCGAATCCCTTTCCGAAATCAATCTTCGACAACGTCGCCTACGGCCTGCGTATCAATCGCCTGGCGACGAGCAAAATCGACATGCACGAGCGCGTCGAAAAAGCCTTGACGGATGCTGCGCTCTGGCCCGAGGTGAAGGAGCGCTTGAAGTCTTCCGCGCTCGGCCTTTCGGGCGGGCAGCAGCAGCGCTTGTGCATTGCGCGCGCGCTGGCAGTGCGTCCCGAAGTCATCCTGATGGACGAACCGGCCTCGGCGCTCGACCCGATGGCGACACAGAAGATTGAAGAATTAATCGTTGAGTTGAAGCGCCAATACACGATTATCATCGTCACGCATAACATGCAGCAGGCCGCGCGCGTCTCTGACCAGACAGCCTTTTTCTGGCTCGGCAAGCTCATCGAGGTGAACTCGACCGAAAAGATGTTTACCAACCCGGACGAGAAGCTCACCGAAGATTACATCACGGGGAGATTTGGGTAATTTTAGAGTTGCGATTTGCGATTTTAGATTTGAAAAGCGTTTAGCCTTTATCCTTCTCCAATCGCAAATCTAAAATCTAAAATCCAAAATTACGAATATGGAACAGCATAGATTATTAGACCGCGAATTGGATACGCTGCGCGACCGCCTGCTGCTCTTGGGCGGCGAGACGGAGACGGCGCTGCAACGCGCGATGTATGCGCTGGTCGAGCGCGACAGCAACACCGCGCAGGAAGTCTTGCAGGGCGACGACCAGATAGACCAGTTGGAGCTTGAGATTGACCGCCTCTGCATAGACACTATCGCGCTCAGGCAGCCGGCGGCGCGCGACCTGCGCTTTGTCATCTCGGCGGCCAAGATAGCGCCCGTGCTCGAACGCATCGCTGACCACGCCTGCAACATCGCCCGCGCCGCCATTGACCTTAACGACGAGCCGGAACTCAAACAGGTGGCCGATTTGCCGCGCATGGCCGAGCACGCGTCCATGATGCTGCGCTCCGCCCTTGATGCTTTCACCTCGGCCGATGCGACGACCGCCCGCGCCATCATCGAACGCGACGACGAGATTGACGAAAGCTACAACCTCATTTTTCACGGCTTAATCGAGATGATGGTCAGCGACCCCACCACGACCACGCGCGCCGCGCGCCTGCTCTTCGTCGCCAAACACATCGAGCGCATCGGCGACTACGTTACGGACATCTGCGAACTAACCGTCTACATGACTGAAGCCGCGATGATTAAACACAGCAACTAACCAAAGTGATAGGTGATAAGTAATAGGTGATGAGATAAAACATCTTTCTTTCGCCTATCACCCATCACCTATCACCTATCACTTATGAGCAAACCTGTTCTCATCATCGAAGACGACCCCGACATCGCGGAGAATCTGCGCTACAATCTGGAGCGCGATGGATTGAAGACGCGTGTGGCGGAGACGGGCGAGCAAGGGTTGGCTGCTGCGCTTGAGTCAGACGGCCCGCCCGCGCTCGTGATTCTGGATTTGATGCTGCCCGGGATGAGCGGGACGGAATTATGCCGCCGCTTGCGGCGCGAGCCTGCGACACGCCGGACGCCGATTATCATGCTCACCGCACGCACGTCTGAAGCCGACCGCGTCGCGGGTTTGGATTTAGGCGCGGACGACTACATCACAAAACCCTTTTCGGTGCGCGAGTTGATGGCGCGCGTGCGGGCCGTGCTCAGGCGTGTTGATGAGCATACGGTGGCGCGCTATGAGGATAGCCGCCTGCAAATAGACTTCGCGGAGATGCGCGTGACCTGCGACGGAAGTTCCGTCAGGCTGACGCGCAAAGAGTTTGCGTTGCTGACCATGCTGTCGAAGGGAGCGGGCCGCGTCAATACGCGCCAGCAGCTTCTTGATAACGTTTGGGGCTACCAGTATTTCGGTGACACGCGCACGCTCGATGTTCACATTCGCCGCCTGCGGCAGAAACTCGGCGTGTGCGGCGACGCCATCGAAACGGTCGTCGGCGTCGGCTACCGCTTCACCGGCTGCACCGAAAAGCAAGTCGGAGGGACAGAAGGATGAGGGATGAAAGCGTGTTGCTTCAAAGTCAGTAGTTACACTTTCATTCTTGCGTCTTCATCCTTAAGCTTGTCGTCGTGTTTAATCGTTCACAGCTCGCGCTAGCGCTCGGCGGCATCACGCTGGCGGCTCTCATCGCAACCTACACCCAATATCCGCTGCTAGCTCTCGTCGCGTTCTGCGGCCTACTCACAGGAGCAGGTCTCGCACGCCTTTTAATCAGACCAGCCGCGACCCACACACAAGAAACAATCAAGGCCGAAGCGTCTGACAAAATAGCTACGGCCAGCCACGCCGAGCGCACGGCGACGCCGGCGATTATCGCTGATGTGATTTCGACGAGCGCGTTGCTGAATGCGACGATGGACAGTATGCGCGAGGGGATGCTGGTCGTTGACCAGGAGATGCGCATCGTGGCCTCGAATCGCGCGGCCCGCGACATCTTCACCGCAGGCTCAAACAAGCTCGAAGCGAAGCGCCTCAGCGAGGTCACGCGCCATCCCGCCATTCATCAGGCTTTTCGCTCGGCCTTGGCCGAGGGCGAGCGCGCGGAAACAAAGGTCGAGATGTACGGCCCCGAGAAACGCTCGTTTGATTTGCGCGTCGCTCCTTTGCGTTTCGGCGAGCAAGGCGAGACGCGCGGTGCCATCGGTATCTTCTTCGACATCACACGCCTCGAACGCCTCGAACGCGTCCGGCAGGAATTTCTCTCCAACGTCTCCCATGAACTGCGCACGCCGCTGACGGCCATCATCGCCTTCGTCGAGACCCTCGAAGAGGGCGCGATTGAAGACGCCGATAATAATCGCCGCTTCCTCTCCGTGATTCGCAAAAATGCGACGCGGATGCACAATCTGATTGACGATATTCTGGAATTATCGGCCATCGAAGCCGGAACGGTTTCAGTTGAGCCGCAAAGCATTCGCCTGCGCCCGCTGGTTGAAGACGTTATGACCTCGCTTGCCGCCCGCGCCGCGCAGCGCAGCGTCAACCTTCATAACGAAGTCAGGGCCGACGCGACTGTTTACGCCGACGGCCGGCGGCTCGAACAGATGCTCGCCAATTTGATTGACAACGCCATCAAATTCAACCGCGAGGGCGGCGTCGTTCGCATTCAACTCGAAACGGGTGAGCGCGACCGCATCAGCGTCGCTGACACAGGCGACGGAATTGCTGCCGAACACATCCCACGCATCTTCGAGCGTTTCTATCGCGTTGACCGCGCACGCTCGCGCGAGATGGGCGGCACCGGACTCGGCCTCGCCATCGTCAAACACCTCGCCCGCGCACACGGCGGCGAAGCCAGCGTCCACTCCACGACCGGCAACGGCTCAACCTTCATCATCGAACTACCGAAACAGTGATGGGTGATAGGTGATAAGTAATGAGAAAAGGAAAGCAGTTTTCTCTTATCACTTATCACCTATCACCCATCACTGTTTTATGAGCCTTGACGCTGCATGAGACGGCTTGTTACACTTTCGTGAGATTTAAGCGAGACCCGACGCTTGGCTTTGCGTCGCTATCAGGGTCACCCAGACCTGCACGTGCGGCGCAGTCTGATTTTTGTAATTCGATGGAGGTGCATGGTGGGCTTTAAAGTCGGCCAGAAAGTCGTTTACCCCAACCACGGGATCGGAACCATCGAGCAGATCGAGCAGAAGCAAATCGGCGCACAGGCGCTCCCCTTCTACACGCTTCGTCTTGCTGCCACCAATTCAGTCGTTCTCGTCCCCGTCGCCAATGCTTCAGAAGTTGGCCTTCGTTCCCCGATCTCTTCCGGCGAATGCGAGATGCTCCTCAAGAATTTAGCAGATGATTTCTCGTCCCCCGCCCATGATTGGAAAGACCGCTTCAAGGATTTCTCAGAGAAGATGCGGACCGGCGACATTTTCGAGGTCGCCGACGTGCTCAAGAATTTGACGTTTTTGAGCCACATCAAGCCGCTCAGCTTCCGCGAGCAACGCATGCTTGAGCGCGCCCGCTATCTGGTT
>CAZEZJ010000017.1:0-27257 GCA_964516695.1 uncultured Blastocatellaceae bacterium | reverse complement strand
CGCGCCGTGGACTCCGGTGCAGGAGACTTCGCCCGCCGCGTAGAGGCCGGGCAAAGTAGCACGCCCTTCGAGGTCTGTGCGCACGCCGCCCATGCAGTAGTGCGAAGCGGGCGAGACCGGAACAACGTCTTTCGTGATGTCCAGACCATAGCGCAGGCAGGTTTCATAAATCTTCGGGAAGCGTTTGATGAGATAACGCGCGTCGAGCGCCGTCATGTCCAGATAGACGGTGCGCGTCGCCGTGCGCTGCATCTCCGCGACGATTGAGCGGCTGACGACATCGCGCGGGGCCAGTTCCGCTCGTTCGTGGTAACGCGGCATAAAACGCTTGCCGTCTTTATTGCGCAGCACGCCGCCCTCGCCGCGCATCGCTTCCGAGAGCAGAAAGCGCGGAGCTTCAGGCAGATTCAAAGCGGTCGGATGAAACTGCACAAACTCCATGTCGGCCAGTTCCGCCCCGGCCGCATACGCCATCGCCATCCCGTCGCCCGTCGCCACACCGGGATTCGTCGTATGCAGAAAAACCTGTCCCGCGCCGCCCGAAGCCATCACCACCGCCCGCGCCCACAACTGCCTCGGCGCACGCACCAGCGGGTCAAGATAACGCACGCCGCACACGCGGCCCTCTTTGACAATCAGGCTTTCCGTCGCCGCATGGGCCATGAAAGCCAGCCCGCGCTCGGCGCGTGCTCTGGCTATCAACGCGCGCACGATTTCAGCGCCCGTTGAATCGCCGTGCGCATGTAGGATACGGCGGCGCGAGTGTGCGGCCTCTTGGGTGAAGGCCAGCCGCCCGCCTTCGCGGTCAAACTCCGTGCCCCAAGCGATTAATTCTTGAATCAAGCCTGGGCCGTCTTCAACCATCACGCGCACGGCGCGCTCGTCGCACAATCCGGCGCCCGCGTTGAGCGTGTCTTCCTCATGCAGCGCGACGCGGTCGTCTTCCGCCAGCGCGACGGCAATCCCGCCCTGCGCATACTCTGTGTTGGATTCGTCCGTGCGGTCTTTGGTGAGAACGGTGACGCGTGCCCCGCGTTGGGCCAATTCAATGGCGGCGCGCAAGCCCGCGATGCCGCTGCCGATGACGATGAAATCGGTTTCGAGAGCCATTAAGGTTTAACTATTGCGCTGGCTCCGATTCGAGCTTAACCAAGCGATTGTCCATGTCGCGCAGGTCAGCGCGCACTTCGAGAATACTGTCGTTAAGAACATCTATTTTGCGGTAACCTTACGCAGGCCAGCATTCATTTCATCACGGACATTCTTGAAACCCTCCCGCATTTCGTTTTCCAGCGATTCCACTCTCGCCAACACTTGCTCCCAGATGGGGCGCGTTTCCTGCAAGCGTCGGTCAACCTTTTCCTCCAAAGTAGTCAGGCGTTCTTCCAGAACAGTTACCCGCGTCTCAAGCCTGTCGAGTCGTGCGTCTATCGAATCAAGGCGCGCGAGGATAAGCCGCAAAGTGTCGTTCTGTAGTGGCTGTGTGAGTTCTTCGCTCATCGGCTGCTCCGTAAGGTCTGATTATGAAACTAATCCCGATTTCACTCAAGCGGAAAAGCGTGCTCTTGCCGTCAGGTTTGCGCTGCCAAACGCGGCGCGTGTTGCTGGCTCGTCAGACGGCGCGTTAGAATTAAGCCCACTGTGTTGCCAACAATTAATTACACCGAGTTCAAACTAAATAACGGCCTGCGCGTCATCTTGCACGAAGACCATTCGACGCCCATCGTCGCCGTCAACATCTGGTATCACGTCGGCTCGAAGAACGAAGTGCCGGGTCGCACCGGATTTGCGCATCTCTTCGAGCACATGATGTTTCAAGGCTCGCTGCATCACGATAACGATTACTTCGTGCCGTTGCAGGAAGCGGGCGGAACTTTGAACGGCTCGACCAACGCCGACCGCACAAACTATTGGGAAGTAGTCCCCGCAAATTTTCTCGAACTGGCGCTCTGGCTCGAATCAGACCGCATGGGCTACCTGCTCGAAGCCATGACGGAAAAGAAGCTCGCCAACCAGCGCGAAGTGGTGAAAAACGAAAAGCGGCAGAACTACGATAATCGTCCTTATGGATTGGTCGGAGCGCAAATCGCTGAAATCATGTATCCGCCCGCTCATCCTTATCATTGGCTGACCATCGGCTCGCTCGCAGACTTGAACGCCGCCTCAAAAGAGGATGTCTCCGAATTTTTCCGCCGCTACTACACGCCTAACAACGCGAGCCTCGTCATCGCGGGCGACTTTAATCCGCAGGAAGCGCGACGCCTTGTCGAAAAGTATTTCGGGCCGTTGAACGCTGGGCCTGAGGTCGTGCGGCCAAGTGCGCCGCAGCCTGTCCTCAGTGAAGAAGTACGGCTGACGATGGAAGACCGCGTTTCGTTGCCGCGCCTGTACATGGCCTGGCATAGCTCGCCGCAGTGGAGCGCAGACGAAGCCGCTCTGGATACGCTCGCCTTCATTCTGGCCGGCGGCAAGGGGTCGCGCCTTTACAAATCTCTCGTCTACGAAAAGCAGATTGCGCAGGACGCGACGGCCTTTAACAACGCTCGCGAGCTTGCCGGACAGTTTCAAATCATCGCGACCGCCAAGCCCGGCAAGACACTGGAGGAATTAGAGCAGGCAATTCACGAAGAAGTGGCGAAAATCAAGACGGAGCCTCCGAGCATAGAGGAAATGGAGCGCGGCTATAACGCGCTTGAGTCTTCGTTTATTTATAGCCTGCAAACCCTCGGCGGCTTCGGCGGCAAAAGCGACCAGTTGAACCAGTATGCCGTTTATACGGGCCAGCCCGATTATTTTCAGCAAGACCTCGAACGCTACAGGCGCGTCGTAGCCGCGGATGTCATGGCTGCGGCGAACAAGTATCTGACGGACAAGCGACTCGTCCTGACCGTCGTGCCGCGCCCCGCAGGAAAGCAGACGACGGGCGACCCTGTTCCGGCTGGCCCCACAGGCGCGATTGCCGCGCCCTCGCAGCAAACAGCGGGCGCGACGCTGCCAGGCACCAACACCGCCGCCTCGCAAACCACGCGGCCCGTCGCCACACAGGCTTCGCCTCTAACGCAACCCTCCGGCCTCGAGCCGCAAACCAAAGCGGAAGCAGACGCTACTGCTCCGGCGGGCGCGACGCCTCCCGCGACGACCGCTCAACGCCAGAGCGAGCCGGAGAAGCACGGAGAATCTAAACTCGGCGGCCTCTACGCTCGGCCTGCGCCAAAAGCTGACCCTGTTTTTAAGCTGCCGCAGTTGCAGCGGCGCACGCTCTCTAACGGACTCGAAGTGCTTATCGTCGAGCATCACGAGTTGCCCGTCGTCAATATGAGTCTGGTGTTGAAGACGGGCGGCGCTGCCGACCCTTTAGACCGCGCGGGACTGGCCAGCTTGACTGCCGCTTTGATTGACGAAGGCACCACAACGCGTTCGGCCCTCGACATCTCGAACCAACTCTCGGCCATCGGCGCGAGCCTCAGCACCGGAGTGGATTGGGACTACTCAAGCCTTAATCTGCTGACGCTGACCAAGCATCTCGAACGCGCGCTCGACATCTACACGGATGTCATCGTCAACCCGACGTTTCCAGAAAACGAACTCCAACTGCAACGCAATTCGCGCCTCGCCGCTCTCCTGCAACGCCGCGATAACGCAGACTCCATCGCCCTGCTCGCTTACACTTCCCTGCTCTACGGACGCCATCATCCATACGGGCGCTCCATTGTCGGTGATGAGATTTCAGTGGCGGCGATTAAGAATGAAGACGTGCGCGGTTTCTACGATACTTATTATCATCCGAACAACGCCGCGCTCATTGTCGTCGGCGATGTCGTGCCTGACGCGCTCGTCCAAAAGCTTGAGCGCGCATTCGTTAGTTGGAAGCGCGCGGATGTGCCCGCCACCACTGTTCCTGAGCCACCGGAGCGCGAGCGCGCCATCCTTTATCTGGTGGATAAGCCCGGCGCGGCGCAGAGCGTCATCAACATCGGGCAGGTCGGCACTTCCCGCTCCACACCTGACTATTTTGCGCTGATAGTGATGAACACGCTGCTCGGCGGGCAGTTTACCTCGCGCGTCAACCTGAACCTGCGCGAAGATAAGGGCTACACCTACGGGGCGCGCACCGTGTTTGATTTCCGGCGCGGGGCCGGGCCATTCATTGCCAACGCGGGCGTGCAGACGGCTGTGACGAGCGAGGCAGTCACAGAGTTTATGAAGGAACTGCGGGGCATTCGCGGCGCGCTGCCCATCCGGCCCGCCGAGCTTGAATTCTCGAAGCAGGCCATCATCCGCGGCTTCCCGCGCAGCTTTGAGACGCCGGACCAAATCGCCGGACGCATCGCGGCGGTCGTCATCTACAATCTGCCGGACAGCTATTTCAACGACTACATCGCACGCGTGCGCGCCGTCACGCTCGACGATGTGGAGCGCGTGGCAAACAAATATTTAGACCCGTCGAGGATGGCGATTGTCGTCGTGGGCGACCGCGAGATTATCGAGACGCCGCTCGGCTCGCTGCCGGAAATCGGCCCCACACTCACGCTGATAGATACGGAAGGGCGTCCCATCTCAGGCGATGATGGCGACAGTGGTAGCGGTATCTCCGGCGGGGAACAGTAAATCAAACACGGAAAGCGCTTGGCCTCACATAATGAGTTCGTCTTTCTCTTCCTTGAGAAAGGCGGCTCTGTCTTCCATGCTCTTTTCGCTGCTTTCCAGGAGGCTCACCATTTGTTTCATAATCCAGGCGGTGCCTTCCAGCGAGTTTGTCACGTTGTCATCGGAGATGTTCAACTCCGCGCTGGCTTGCGGGTGCGTCAGTCTTTTCTCGACGATGAAAATATCTTTAACCGACAACCACGCCGAGTCGTCGGCGGGCAACAAATAATCGCAGCAATGCACGCGTGCGAAAGCGTCGAAGGCGAATTTGATTCTGTCGAGCCGCTGCTCCGGCGTGAGATTACTCTCAGGCTGATTGTTCTCCCCGAAGTCGTAAGCTCTTTCCAATCGTTCAACTTCATCCGTGGAGAAGACCACATCGCGCGCATTGCGTTCGACATACGCCGTATAGAGCATGTGGTAAGCCGCCGATTCAAGCGAAGCGAAGATGACGTGCGCGCACAATCTACGCCATGACTGCACCGCCTTGGCATCCTCCGTTTTGGAGGCCGTCTCAAGCGCCGACGTGCAGCGCCGCAGGTCATTAGCCAGCGCGGCGACTATCTTCCAAAACTCTTCCAACGAATAAGGCGGTAACATCATCATTTTCACTTCCAAGCGCCGTCCGTATTTGAACAACGCATCAACCGCTGTGGTCTGTGACTAGTTTGTCGCGAATGAGACCGCTGCGGTTGATGCGCCTTGCGGTTTTATTATAAGTCAGTTTACGGGCAATTCGTGCAACTATCTAAGACCGCTTCGCACCTGAATCAGGTTAAACTTATTCGTCTCATTAACGCCACCTGTAGGACTGACGGCAAGAGTGTTAGAATAGAGCACAGATGAATCAAGCGCAGCATTTGACGGGATTAACTGTCGCGGAGCTAACGGATTTTGTGCGCGAACTCGGTGAGCCGGATTACCGCGCGCGACAAATCTTTGGCGCGCTGCATCATCGCCGCCTGCGCTCTTTCGACGCGATGACGGATTTGCCGAAAAACTTTCGCGAGCGCCTCAAAGAGGCCGCCACCGCCGCCACGCTCACCATCGAATCGCGCTACATCTCGGACGACGGCACGCGTCGCTACCTGCTCAAGACGCACGATAATCTCCCGGTCGAAACCGTCTTCATCCCCGAAGAACGACGCGACACCATCTGTTTTTCATCGCAATCGGGCTGCCCGCTGCAATGCAGTTTTTGTCTGACGGCGAAGCTCGGCCTCTTGAGAACGCTCACGGCGGGCGAAATCGTCGAGCAGATTATCATCGCGCTCAATGATGCTTACGGCGAGAGCGTGCGAACGCCGCGCGGCACAAATCTGGTCGCGATGGGAGCGGGCGAACCGTTCCTCGCCTTCGAGCCGCTGATGAAAGCTCTTGGGCTAATGGCCGACCCAGCGGGCCTGCATATCGTGCCCAATCGTGTGACGGTCTCGACGGCGGGCGTCGTGCCGCGCATCAGAGAGTTGGCGACCATCGAGAGCCGCCCGCATCTGGCTATCTCGCTGGCTGCGCCGACCGACGAGTTGCGCAACCAATTGATGCCGATTAATAAGAAGTGGCCGCTGGACGAACTGCTGGCGGCCTGCAAGGAGTTTGAGAAATCCTTGAAGCCTGGCGAACGTTTCACCTTCGAATATGTCATGCTCGACGGCGTTAACGACAGCGACGAGCACGCGCGCCAGCTTGCCAATCTGCTTAACCGCCACCAACTGCGCGTCAAAGTCAATCTGATTCCGCACAATCCGGCAGACCCGCTGCCCTTTCGTCCTTCATCGCCCGAACGAGTGGAAAGCTTCAAAGGCATTCTCGAAGCCAAAGGCATCCATGCCTACGTGCGCCGCCCGCGCGGTCGCGACATCTACGCCGCCTGCGGCCAACTCGCCGCCCGCCGCACCGTTAATCCCATTCAATTGACGGTATAAACCATCAATAAGAAATCATTAATAGATGAAAGCGTTGGCCGTTGACCCTTTTTGCTTTTGCCTTTCGAGATAGTTACAATCCGTGCGAACTCTTAAATTCTGAAGGTGACAAAGTTTTATTTGAAATGAGACGAAAGATTTTCACACACCGCGCGATGCCGGCCGTGCTGGCGGCAATGCTCCTTTTCATTCCGGCAAACTTTCATGCGACGCCTGCGGCTCGCCCGCATCCGTTGCAGCCGAATATACGCATCAACGGTTTTCTCTCTCTAGACAAAGTGCAGCGCGGGCGCACCGCCCAGGCTGCGGTCGTGATGGACATTCCGCACGGCTATCACGTCAACTCAAACCGTCCGCTCAACAAATTCTCCGTGCCGACCGCTCTCAGAATAGAAGCGCCGGGCGGCATACGCATCAGCCCCGTCAGCTACCCGCGCGCGCAGGTGCGCAAGTTTAGCTTTTCCGAAGACCGCGTGGCTGTCTTTGAGGGCCGCGCCGTGTTGCGCTTCAACGTCTCTGTTCCGGCTAACTACCGAACGGGCGTCACACAATTGCGCGTGCGTCTGAAATTCCAGAGTTGCACAGACGAGGTCTGCTTTCCGCCCGCCATGCGTGAGATTAATCTGCCGCTCACCGTTATCGGCGCGGACGAATCATCGAAAAGTATCAATCGCCAACTCTTCGGCGGCGGCGGCAGAAGAAGAGGATGAAGAGATTGGTTCATTTCATCATTGTTTCATGTAATCATTGATTCATTGAAAAAATGATTACATGACTACATGAAACAATGAATCATTTTCTTCCGATGACTGACATCAAGCGGCCTGTGCGGCCAAACACCTTTTTTTCGCGACGGTAGGAGAAGAAGAGGTCTGTGCGGCACATCGTGCAGAGCGGCGCGATGTGGATGCGCGAGGCGGCGACGCCAGCGGTCGTCAACTGCTCTCGGTTTGCTCTTTGTAGGTCAATGCGCGCGTGGCCTTCGCGCGTCGGAGTAAGTAGCTCGCTGGCGTCCGTAAATTTTTGACGAAAGGCGTCGATGACTTCGCTGCCGACTTCATAGCAGCACGCGCCCGCCGCCGGGCCAATGCTAGCGCGCACGTCAGCGGGCCGCGTGTCGTATTCCACGCTCATACGCTCAAGGGTGCGCGGAACAATCTCGGCCAGCGTGCCGCGCCATCCGGCATGAACAGCGGCACACGCGCCCGTGCGCGCGTCGCCCATGATGATTGAAACGCAATCGGCGGTCTTGACGCCGACGAGCACGTTCGCCGCACGCGTCATCAACGCATCGCAATAGGCCGTTTCGCCAAGCGAGTCTATCGGCTCGCGCGCGTCTTCCAGATTTTTCACGACGCGCGCGTTTGAGCCGTGTACCTGCCAGCAGGCGGCGAGCACGCGCTCGCCCGCGAAGAGCTTGAGGAAGCGACGACGATTCTCATAGATGTTTTCCGCGGCGTCGTCGTCAAACCCGGCGAGGTTGAGCGCATCCTGTGGCATCTGGCTGACGCCTCCGAGCCGCGTCGAGAAGGCGTTAACGAAGCCTTCCTCTTCGAGCGGCGAGCACGCCAGCGCGCGCACGCCGTCAACTGTGCGCCAGTAAAATCCGGCGCGTTGCAGAGCGTCTGTTTCTTCAGTGATTATTTCCATTGGGATAGACATTATCGAAGTCCGCCGCGTGCGTGAAGTCATCGAGCGCACGCCCCGCTTCGTCGAGCGCGTTTACACACAAGCCGAACGAGCTTACTGCGACAGTCGCGGGGTGGTCGCCGCACAACATTATGCCGCACGCTTCGCGGCAAAAGAAGCGACGCTCAAGGCCCTGCAAACAGGCTGGTCGGGCGGCGTCAGTTGGCAAGATGTCGAAGTCGCCGCCCGTGCATCGGGCGCGCCCCTGCTTATCTTCCACGGCCTCGTGCGCGAGCTATTCCAGAAATCCCAAGCGACCGCAGCCCACCTCTCCATCTCTCATACCAATGAGCACGCCATCGCACAGGTCATCCTCGAACGCGCCGTTTAAAGCAACTCGATAATAAATCTTACCAGCCGAGACACCATCAACTAACGCGACCGAACGCGAGCAGACGAATCCGACGACGAAAGCTGACTGCCTTCCTTCACTCAAACTCACGGCATGTCTTGTAAGTTAACAAACAAACAGGCGAGCGAGGATGAAAGAAGCGCTCGCCTGTTTAATTTCTGTCGCTGATTGATTCTTTAACGGTTTTGGCCCGGCCCTCTGACACGCATTTCATTGATGAGCGTTCGCTGCCCGCCCGCGTCTCTCTCGACGCGCGTCGTTCTCCACGAAGGAGGCTGTAGCGTTTGCTCGGATGTCGCGGAGCGCGGCAAAGGCTGTTGCCGTGGGTTGGAAACTTCTCGCGCCGTACTGCGCGCGGAGTCAGGTGTGATGACGACGGTTTCCATCGGCGGGTATGTTTCAGACTCGTTGGCAACGGCGGCAGTCAAATCGTCAAACTCGCTATGCGCGTAGCATTCCACACTTGGAGCGAGGCTGACGGTCATCGCAATCCGCTCGCGCTGCGGACACGTCGGGCTGGCGAGGAATCCGGTCTCAGGGTCAACCTCGATTGACGTGATGCCAGCCGGACGCTCAAACCTCTCGCCGCCGAGTTCGGGCCGCAACTCGACCGCGCCCTTGACAAACTCAGTCCAAGCGGGCAGCGCGGCCTCTGCGCCCGTCAGGCCCAGTTGTTTATTGTCATCAAAACCAATCCAGACCGCGCAGACCAGATTCGGCGTGTAGCCGACAAACCATCCGTCGCGCGACGTTCCTGTTTTGCCCGCAATCGCCGTCCGGCGAACTGCCCCACGCGCCGCGCGCGCCGTGCCGTGGTCTATCACGTCCGACAGCATGTCCGTTATCAAGTAGGCGGTCGTCGGCTTGATGGCTTGCTGCGGCGGCCTCGGCGCGCCGCCGATGATTTCCGTGCCCATTGCATCGGTCGCACGCGCGATAATGCGCGGCTGGACGCGTGCTCCGCCACCCACGAAAGCAGTATAGGCGGCGGCGATGTCGAGCGGCGTCACTTCCGTTGTGCCGAGCGCCAGCGCCGGATATGGCTCGGGTTTGGGCAGCCCTAGATTTTCCGCCGTGCGCGCGACGCGCGGCAGCCCCGCGCGCATGGCAACATCAACGGTCACGACGTTGAGCGATTTGACCAATCCGGTGCGCATCATTACGTCGCGCATAGCGTATGCGCCGCCGTAATTGGCCGGACGATAGGTGGCGCGGCGGTCGTAGATAAATTCTCGCGGCGCATCCTCATACATAGAGACGGGCGAGAGACCGCTCTCAAGCGCCGCCGCATAGACGACGGGCTTGAAGACGGAGCCGGGCTGGCGCAACGCATCCGTCGCGCGGTTCAACTGCGAATCCCTGTAGCTGCGTCCACCGACCATCGCCAGCACGTCGCCCGTATGCGGGTCGAGCGCGACGAGCGCAGCCTGCGGCGTTCCCTTGCTGCCTTTGTAAGTCTTGTCGAGTCGTTCGAGTTGGCGGCGAACGGCTTCTTCCGCGAGTTGTTGTAAGTCTAGGTCAATCGTCGTATAGACGCGCAGGCTGCCCGCATCATTGTGAGCGGCGCGTTCAAGCTGCGCTTCGCTCGCGCGGTTGACGTAATCAATAAAGTAGGGGGCGAGCGCATCATCGCGGGCGGGAGCGGGCGCAACTGCCAACTGTTCCTGCGCAGCGGCCGCGGCCTCTTCGCTTGAGATAACACCATCGCGCAGCATCGCGTCGAGCACGGCTTTGCGGCGCGCGGCGGCGGCTTCAGGATGGCGGTCGGGCGCGTAGCGGCTGGGGCTTTGAATCATTCCGGCAATCGTCGCCGCTTCAGCGAGGCGTAAGTCTTTCAAGTCTTTACCGAAGAAGATGCGCGCTGCTTGTTCGACGCCGCGCACGCCGACGGCCCCGCGTTGGCCCAAGTAAATTTCGTTGCAGTAGAGCGCGAAGATGTCTTCCTTCGAGAGCCGCCGTTCGAGCGAGAGGCTAATCATCGCTTCGGCGTATTTTCGGGAAATGGTGCGCTCGGGCGAGAGATAGGTGTTTTTGACAAGCTGCTGCGTGATGGTTGAGCCGCCTTGGCCCACTTCGTTATCGCCAGCGTTGCGCAGGAAGGCGCGAGCAATGCCCCAGACATCAACGCCCCTGTGCTCAAAGAAACGATGGTCTTCAATCGAGAGAATCGCGCGGGCCAGCACAGGCGGAATATCTTTGTAGGAGAGCGCAGCACGCTTTCCTTCCTTCATCGAGCCGTCTGCCGTTAAGAGTTCAGGCTCAAGCTGGTAAGCATCGAGCGCGAGCGAGTCTCCGATTAATTCCGAGATGCGGTTGTTCTTATCAAAGTTAACGGTGACGACTGTTGGCCCACTGTGGCCGCTCGCTTGGCGCGGGCGAATCTCAACGTGGTTCGCTTGCGCCGTAAAGCTTCCGCTCCAGACATCGCTCGCGCTCTTTTCGATGTATCCGGCGCGGCGAAGGAGCGCAACCAGACCGTCGCGCGAGAGCGTTTGGCCGACACGAAGCTTGCGCGGCGCGGCGTAGATTCCGGCGCGGCTCGTCAGATAGCCGTTCGCCAGTCGCTCATCAACTAATCTTGAGTAAGAGTTGTAAGAATGAATCAGGAAGGCCGCTGCCAAGACAATCAAACCGGCGACCGTGATGAGAAGCGAGCGAACAATGATTTTTCGTTTGCGTGCAGCCTCAATTAACTCGGCTTGCTTTCGGCCAGCCCGCTTCGCTCGCTTGAGCCTGGGAAACGGGCGACGGCGCTCGTGTACGGATGTGACTTCGATAGCCATTGGTTGAAGACGGTAGAAATAAAAAGGTAAAAGTATTGCCGCTGTGGCCTTTCAACTTCTACCTGTGCCACCACACGCTCTAAATTGACGTGCCTGTTATAAACGGCCAATCGGGTCGAAATTCTTTTTCAGTCTTAACGCGCGCCGGAGGCGAGCAGTTGTGATTGTGTTTGTCTGGCCGCGCCGGTTTCGCTGGTTGACGCGTCGGCACTAAACCACTGTGAGACGGCGGCGGTCGAAACGGCCAGCGTAAGCAAAATCATAATGATTGCAAACAACTGCGCGATGCTATTGCCGATTTCCTTCATTCCCTCTGTCCTCCACTGAATCGTTTAGTCTGCTGCCGTGCAAAGGTTGAGCAATGTTTATGCCAGCAAGTTTTTGTTATTGCCGGCCATCGCCGGATAACGTAAACAACGAAGCTTAAGAAGGACTTAGAGCGGCAGGACGGCAGTTTGATAAACGGCAGCGCGGGGCTAGAAACAGGGCGGGCGTCTTCGTTCAGTACAGAATTTTGAAGTTTGACGAGGCGGGGCGTGTCTGGAAAGCCTACGAATCAGCGTAACGGAGACATTCGTCGCTTATCTTCGGCGGGCTGCTGGTTGCGGCGGCGCAGTTGATACCACTTGTGCGGGGCTTCCGGCAAAGGCTCAATCAGGTGTTTGATTCTTTCAACGGTGACGCGGGCGGCCTCCTCACCCGCCTTGATAAACTCGTCGGCCCGCGCCATCTCATCCCAGCGCAAATGCCCGACCTTCGGGCGGATAACGACATCCGCATCCTGCAACTGATGCAGGGCGGCGGTGCGCTGTATGACGAGCATGGCTTGCAGCATAACGCCGAGGACAGACTGCGGCGGGCTAATGAACTTGGCTCCCTCCGTATTCACGTCAACGGCGATAACGATGTCTGCGCCGAGGCTGCGGGCGGCGGCAGTCGGGACATTGGCGACCAGCCCGCCGTCCACTAGATGGCGTCCGCGCGGGTCTACGACGGGGACGTACCAGCCGGGCAGAGCACAACTGGCGCGAATGGCAAACGCGATGTCGCCTTCGCCGCTCATCACAACCGCCGAGCCGTTGTGCAAATCCGTGGCGACGATGGCCAAAGGCATTTTCAAATCCTCAAAGCGCGTGACGGGCAAACGCGCTCGCACAAACTCTTCCATCCGCGCGTTTGATTGAATGCCCAGACGCGACAGTGTCATCCGGCCCATATCGCGCCAGCGCAGGCTGCGCGCCATCGCTTCGATTTCTGCGATGGGCATCTGGGCTGCAAGAGCGGCGGCGACGATTGAGCCGGCCGACGTGCCAGCGACGTAGTCAATCGGAATTTGGTGCTCTGCGAGGACGCGCAAGACGCCGACGTGCGCGATGCCGCGCGCTGCGCCGCCAGACAGCGCCAGCCCCACGCGCGGCCTTTTATCTTCAACTGAATCTTTGTGCGGCATAGCTCAGGATGTTAGATGTCAGATGCCGGACGCCGGATGTCAGTAGATACTTTCAAACGACATTTGGCACTTACCTAAATTCGGGCGTCAGATAGACAATCTCGGCGCGCTCTCGCGCTTCTTCCAGAAAGGCGCCGATGTCCGACCTAACCTTGCTTTCGATGAGGATGCCCTCGATGCGCGCCCGCAAAGTCCGCATTGTTCCGTCCGGCTCTCTCACTTGGTCGTCGAGCAGGGGAACGATGATGTCCGGCATCTGTTGGCGCAGGCGCGGGATGTAGATGTCCGTGTAGTAGGATTCGACTTCGCGCGTCGTGATGACGGTGAAAGAACGAAAACGAAAGTCCAGATACTTTTCAATCGCGACGCGCTTGCGCACTATCTCTCGCAACTGCTCGGCGCTCAAGCCGACGCGCGTGACGCGCTGCTGAAACTCAGCCTGTGAGGGAAACCGCTTGATGAGACTCGCCAATTCCGTTTCAACTTCCCTGTCGGTCGGTGAAATAGTCGGCAGCTTTTCGGCTTCCTGCAAGATGAGTTGCTGGCTGATGATGCGTTGCAACGCGGCGTTTAAATCTTCCTGTCTCGGATTTGCCAGCGGCGTGTCGGGTTGCAGCGCCAGTTGCCAAATCAAGTCGGAGTAAGTGATTAAATCCGGCCGGACGCCGCCATTGACGGTCGCCACCATGCGGTCTACGACTTCCTGCGCCTTCGACTCAAGGCCAAAGGTAAAAGGTAAAAGGCACAAGACACTCAGAACAAAGACTTTCAAAATTGAGCCGGTGAATTTGCGCATCCTCGTTTCCTCCTTTTCCTGTTTGCCTTTTTCCCTGTGCCCGCTTCAGAAGGTTTGCGTAAAGCGGAAGTGTAGTTGCCCGCGCTTGAGACGATAGATGCCGGGCGGAAACGGGTTGCCCAAAGCATCTTCGCCCTGCGGGATGATGAACTCCGGCGGGTTCAAAAGAAAGCCGTAGTCAACGGCGAGCGCGCCGCCAATGGGCGTTTTGATGCGCAGGCCGAGTCCGACCGTGTGCGTCCAACGCGAGCGGCGGTTTTGCCGCAGCACAGCGTCTTCGCCGGGCAGCAACGGTTCTTCGCGTCCGAAAATTTCACCGACGCGGCGAAAGACGTTGCCGCCGTCATAGAACGGAACGACCTGAAAGGCTTTCGTCAGCGGCGTGCGCGCTTCCAAATTGACGACCGCGAGCGCATTGCCGCCGATGGGCACAGTAAACGCATTGAGCGCGACAGGCTCGCCCTGATTGTTGCGAAAGACGCCGCCCGCAATGACCTCGCGCGGCCCCGCTTCTTCGTAACCGAAGCCGCGCAGCGTCGTCGAGCCGCCCGCGAAGAAGCGCTCGCTGATAGGAAGTCGCAAATCGGCCTCTCCAATCAGCCCGTCGCCGTCGCGGTCGCGCGGGTTAAAGAGACTGGCAAGGCCGAGCGTGATGTTTCCGGCCAACACAGTGCGCCGAAAACTTTCGAGCCTGTAATAGGCGCGATAGTCAGCGCGGAATTTGCTGAAGGAGAGATTGCCGCCGAGTTGCCTGAGCGCGAGGCTGTAGTCGATGGCGAGGAATTGGCCGCGCGTCGCGTCAAACTGGCTATCGCGCGTGTCGCGTGCGAAGGCAGCGCCCAGACGAGAGAGCCGGATGGCGCGGTCGGGTCGCAGGAGCGGCGCAATCAAGAGACTGCTGATGTTAAAGAGACGCACGTCTTCATAGGAGTAGCGCAAGAAGAGAGTGCTGCGTTTGAGTTGCTGTCCTCTGGGGCCGAGTGATAGTTCAAAGTTGCGCTGAGTTTCGATATTGAAGGTGAAGCGATTGATGGTCGGCTCGCCCGTGCGCTGGCCTAAATCTCCGACCAGTCTTCCCTGCTCGTCACGACATTCGATGGGCCGGCCCTCGGCGTCCAAGCATTGCACGATGCCGAAGTTGCCACGGTCAATGGTGGAGCGGAAGAAGCGCGTAATCGTACTGTCGCGCAAGTACTGCAAGGAGACGGCGAGCGGCGCGAATTGCTTATCGCCGTATTCGCGAAAGCGCGGGTCGAAATATTCGAGCCGGAGGATTTGCTGCCGGCGGCTGGCGCGCAGGCGAACAGCGCCCTGCCTTAGGTCGCCAAAGAGATTGATGTTGCGCAGATTGACGAAGCCGAGCGGGCCGTTGTCGGTCGAGTAGCCGCCGCCGTAGGTCAGGTCGCGTGGGCGATATTCTTCGACATCGATGATGACATCGCGCTTCCTGAAGCCGGAGGTGGTTTGTCCGGCGTTCTGCGTGCGGATGGCGACCGTGCGGAAGGCTTCCGTCGCATACAGAATCCGCTCGCTTTCCGTCAGCTTATCGGCGCGCAAAACTTGGCCGGGCCTGAGCGGAATCGCCTCAAGAATCGCACGCTTTTTCGTCAGCACGTTGCCGTTGACGAGAATCTGATTGATGAACACCTTGTCGCCCTCGTTTCTGACGGTGTAGACGACGCGGACGTGCTGCTCGCGCTCGCCATTCGGCAGGGTCGTGGCGGGTAATTCGACGATGGAGAAATCAACCTGCGCATCAATGTATCCGTTGCGCGCGTAGAGACCGATGATGGCGTCTGCGTCGCCGCGCGCCTGCGAGCGCGAAAACGGAGCGCCGATGACCGTTGGGAAACATGAAGCGGGATTGTCATCCTCCGTCAATTCGGCGCAGCGGCGGCGTCCTGCCTCATCAATCTCATTGCGCAGCCGCGCTTCCGTGTAAATCTTATTGCCGCGAATCTCGACGCCGTCAACGCGCGTCAAAGGCCCACGGTTGACGACGAAAGTGATAATCAGATTTTCGCCGTTGATGGAAACGCCCTGCCGCTCCGTGACCCTTGCTTCGCGATAGCCAAGGTCAATCATCCGTCCTCTAATCGTCCGCCTGTCCTGCTCCAACAGTTCGCGGCTGGTATAGCCGCGACCGTAGCCGAGCAGCGGGATAAAGCCCAAGGCGTTTGCCTTCTGCGTGCGCAGTTCGTCCTCGACATCGCTGATTGTCAAAAGGTCGCCTGTTCCTTCCAGCCGAATATCCGTGAGTTTGAAACGGCGGCCGCGCTCGACGTTGTAAGTGATGGTGACGGTGTGGCCCGTGAGACCCGACGGGTTGAGGTTTCGGCAGGTGGCGGGCGTGCCGTTGGATTCCAATCCGGCGGCGGGCGGTGTGATGGTGCAGGAGGCTTCCACCTCGGCAAAGAAGTAGCCGTCTTGCTGCTGCTTGTTGCGCAGGCGGCGCTCGCCTTCGACGATAGCCGATTCGTCTATAATGCCTTCGCGCTTGATGGGGAGCAATTCGCGCGCCTCCCGCTCGCTCACCTTATCGCCAACCACTTGCACTTCAACGCGCGGCCCAATGCGGCCCACAAGGTTAATCGCAATCGTCCTGCCCGATGGGTCAAGGTCAACCTTCGGGTCGTCCAACTGCGGCGCGAGATGGTCTAGTTCGATGATGGCGCGGCGGATGCGAGTGAGGTCGTCACCGAGCGCCGAGCGTGTGAAGGGCGTGCCCGGTTGCAGTTTCAAAGAGGGACGCACCTTCGCGTCGTCGAAGCCCTCGATGCGGATGGTGAAAGTGGAGACGCGCGCCTGCTCGCCCGGCACGATGCGGTAGGTGATGGTCTGGCGCGTGCCGCTGGGGTCGCGCGTGTCGGGCTGTTGTGAGAAGTCCACTTCGGCGCGGAAAAATCCGCGGTCGCGCAGGTAAGCCTGAATCAGGTCAGCGTTGTTCCGAAGCGCTTGTTCGGAGACGCGCGCTCCTGGCTCCAGCATGTTGAGGCGCGAGCGCAACTCATCTTCCGAAAGAGGCGCGCCTGGCGGAATAACTATATCGAACAGCACTTCACCGACGCGCACCTGCCGTCGCACGACGAAGCGCACCCTGACGGGAACGCCCGCACGACTTGCGCCGCCCGCCGGCCCGCCGCCGCCGACTTCAGACACCTCTACGCGCGCCGAGGCGACCAGCCCCGAATCAAAAAGCGACTGCAAGGATTCACGCACGCGCACCGCCGCGTACTGCGTGTTGGCCGCGACGCGCAAGAGCGACAGCAACTCCGCTTCGGCAGCCTGGTCCGGCGGCGTGCCTTCCAGTTGAATCTCGACCGCCGCGATTAAACGGCCTTCATAATCGCCCACGTCCGCCGCGCGCGAGGCGCACACGACCATGCCCGGCGCGCACACCAGAGCGAAGAAGATTGCTAAAGCAGTGTGAAAGAAACGGCGAAAAGTCACCCTTGTTCAGTCTGCAAATTTTCAGCCGGCAGCGGTTGCTGAGCTGAAAAACGGTTCCTCAAAATCTCTTCCGAAAACGAATCTCGAAACTGAAATTATCGTTGCGCGAGTTAAAGCCCGTGACGCTGCCCTGCTCATACTGCGCGATGAAGGACAAGCGATTAGACAGGCGATACTCGACGGCCAACACTTGATTCTGGTCCGACGTGACGTTGGTTGAATAAGTGATTGACAGGTTTTTGTTGATTTGTCGCCCGACGGTCAGGCGCGCAGTCGGGCTGGCACCGCCGCGCCCCGAAATCAAAGGGTCAATCTCAAAGCGGTTGAGGCCAAACAGCTTGTCTGTCGCGCGGCGCGCGGGTTCGTTAATCAACGCATCGGCAAGCAGGCTGGCAGCCGTGCCGACGCCCTGCCCGGAGAGCGGCGAGGAAGCGGTTTCGCCCGTCGAAAGATTGCCCGTCAAAATCAAAGAGACCACATCCGACTGCGGCAGCGACGGGTCTGAACGCACCGTGGCCGTGGGCTGCGAGAGCGGCCCCGTCAGGGAAATAACAACGTCGTAGCCACGAATTTCGCCTTCGGCCTGAATGTTTAAGAGCGGGTCTATGTCGCGGCTCGGCGGCAGGTCAATGAAGGCGCGCGTTATCTCATAAGTCTCATTGCGGAATTCAAAGGTGCCGCGCGTCGCCGTGATGCGGCCCGAGATGATAGGCTCTTTGACTGGCCCGTTGACGCGCAGGGAAATCGAGCCGACCATGTCTGCCAAGTTATTGCGGACGACGAGCGCGTCGCGGCCTTCGACGCGCAGGTCGTTAAACTGCGCGGTCGCCGCCAGAGACAACTCGCCGCCCTGCTCAATCAAGGACTCACTACGGCGGTTATTAATCAAATCCGCCAGCTCGATGTCCTCCATATATTCGGCGCGGCGCACGTTGACCGTTCCAGAAATAATCGTCACGGTCTGGTCTCTCGTCACCGTTCCCTTAATCTCCAAATCGGCGTCAGCCGTCGTGCGAAAATCCTGCGGGTAGGGCACGACGACATCGTCGCCGCGAATATTGAACTGGAAGCGAGACGGGTAGAAACCTTCGAGCAGCGCGCCGCCCGTGATGGCAATCGTGCCGCCGCCGATGGTTCCGGTCAGAGATTCAATCTGCGCGCGGTTGGCGTCGAAGCGAATCTGCCCTTTGACGTTGGAGACCGTCTGGCTTTGGTCGGTCAGGAAAAGCGAGAAGGAAGCATTCGAGACGGACGCGATGCCGTTCAAGCGCGGCTGCTCAAACGTGCCGCCTAAGCGAATCGCCACTTCCGCCGCGCCCGAAGGAAACAAATCGGCTGAGATGCCGCTCAAAACGCTCAAATTCAATTTGCCGTCAATGGTCAGATTCTGCCGACCGCCGGGGCCGAGCGCCGCCGTGCCGCCGATGACGACGTTCGTGCCCGTTCCGGTAAACTGCGTGCGCTCGAAGAAGACTTCCTTCGACGAAAACTGCACCAAGAGCGGCGAGACGGCTGATAACTGCACGTCTTCAACGAAGATATTCAACTCCGTGAAGTTGGCTGTGCCCTGCAAGCCTGCGAGCGACGGATAGCCGTCTTCGTCCGTCAGATTTCCGGCGGCGCGCAGCGTTCCGGTGGCGCGCCCCGTCACCTTGACGGTTGATTTCGGCATCAACGTGGCGAACAGCGGCGTCAAGTCGGTAGCGTTGAATGTGGTCTCAACGGTTGTCGGCAGTCGCGGGTCGCCCAGATTAACTCGCGCGGCGACGACCTGCGGTTGGCCCAACAGCCCCGTCGTGAAGGTGACGTTGAGTTGCTTATTCTCGGTGCGCCCGACGAGGGTGAGCGTTCCGGCGGGACGATTGTTAATCGTGACGTTGCGGCCTTCGCCATCAAAGTTAATCTCGTAGGTGGAGAAATCGCCGAGCGTGCCCGATGCGCGCGCGTTCAACTCGGCGGTGCCTGTGACGAGCGGCAGTTGGGCGGCGTTGCCGAGCAGCGGGCCGAGAAGAAAAAGCTGTATGTCAGCGGCGCGCGCCTGTAAGTCAAACCGTTGAGTGCCGGTATCGTAGGTGCCATTGGCGGTCACGCGTCCGGCTTGAAGGCGTGCGTCCAAGTTTTCCAGATTGACGGTCGAGCCGTTGAACGTGGCGCGAGCGAGGATGCTCTCGAAAGGTTCCGCGCCGATGCGACCCGCGCCAAAGCGGAGTTCCGCCACACCGCTCATAGCGCCGGGCAGCCCCTTGACGTTAATCTGACCGGAAACGTCAGACTGTATATCTTCAGGGCTGATGAGCCGCTTGCCGTCTTTGGCCGGAAGCACGATAGCCAGAGCGCTGGCGTTGGCGCGTTCCAGTGTGGCGTCAATCGAGATATTGTTTTCTCCGACGCGCGGTGCGCTCAAAGCGAACTGAATGCCGCCGCCGTCGCGCTCAGCAAGGCTCCCATCCGTCACACTAAAATCGGTCGGTGAGAGAGCGAGCGTGGCGGAGAGAGAGCCTAGGTCTTGGCCGTTGACGACGAGCGAATCAACGCTCGTGCGCCCGTCAACAACAGGGTCGTTGAGATTGCCGCGCACCGTGCCATTGAAAGAGAGCTTTCCGGCGAGCACGATGTTGATTTTCTTCGCGGCCTCGTTTTGCTCAAACTCGCTCGCGCCAATAGCGCCGAGCCGTATGTCATATTCATCGAGCTTTGTTTCGAGGTCAGCCAGCAAGCCCGTCGAAGAGAGCACGTTCTGCAACTCAGCCGCATCGCTCGAATTGAGCGCGACTTGGAGGTTTGAGTCGCTGGTGACAAACGAGAATTGGCCCGAGGCGTTTAGTTCGCTGGCGGCGGTGCGCAAATTGGCGCGCTCGATTTGAAAGACCCCGCGCGTGGCCTGCAATTGGATGTCGCCCGTCAAAGGCGTGCGCGCGCTCTGTTCGCTTCCGGCTTCGGCCCTAAACTCTGCGCGCACGTTGCCGGTCGCGGCGGAGACGTTCGTGCCGGGGAAGCTGAGGTCAACTGTGCCGGTCGCATCGCCCGTCAAGGGGATGACGCGGCCAGACTGCAAGGCGAGCAGTTTATCTATGTCTAGGTCGCTGAAGACGGCGCTGACGCGCGATGTGCCGCCGCGCGTTGTGCTGACGGTGGCGTTGCCGCTGGCCTGCCCGTTGAAAATGTTGGCGGTGAAGTTGTTTAACTGTACTTGATTATTGGTTGCGACCAGCGCCGCACGCGCGGAGCCTAAGTTGACTTGGCCCACCACGCCGCCGCCCAAACTAAGGTCGGCGCTGACGCGATAGCTTCCCGCCGGCTCAAGCGTAAAGACAGGACGCGCGAGGCGCACGCCTTCAACGCGTCCGCCGGGCGATGGATTCCTGCCGCCTGTGGCGGCGATGGCAATCGTGCCGACGTTAATGTCGCCGCTTGTGCCCTGCACGCGCCCGTCGCGAATCGCCAGCCTGACCCCTGCGACGTTGAGCGTGCCGACGCTGGCCCCGCTCGCATTGATGCCGCCGACGCGGAGTTGATTGACGGTGACGTTGGTTGTGCCGTCGCGGTCAACGACATCAACGCCGCTGGCCGAGACGTTGCTGACGCGCGCGCCGGAAGCGACGACGGTGCCGACTTGTGCGCTTGCTGCCGTGCCCGTTGTCGTGCCGTTGGCAGAGCGGATGCGAATATCGGAGATTTGCAGGCCGCTCAAGCTTGCGCCCGAAGCGAGAATGCCGCTGGCCGTGGCGCGCCGCGCGCTAGCCGTCCATTCTTTGTCGCGCAGTTCAGCCGTCGCGTCGCTCAAAATCAATCCGGCGATTGTTCCGCCCGGGGTTTTGGCAGCCGCGGCGCGCAGTTCGCCAAGCCAGCGAAAGTCCGTGCCCGTGCCCATCACCTTGCCCATGATTTGCAGGGTATTAAGCTCGAAATCGCCTGCGGTCAAAAGCTCCGCGACGGCGCGCCCGTTTGCTTCGTAAGACTTGCCGTCGCCGCTGCCGCTCAAGTTGACGTTGAGAGCTTTGAGCCGCACGTTGTCAGCCGCCAGCGCGTCAGACTGAATCTGTCCCTCGACCTGATAACGCGTTCCCTCGCCCGTGACCTTTCCGCTGAAGTTGCCCATGCCGCGCAAGGTCGCGCCCGTTTGCAGGATGTCGGAAGCCTGCGTCAGGTCAACGTTGGATGTGACCTGCATTTGATAGCGGAGCGCTTGCCAATCGTCGAGCGTACCTGACAGACGCGCTTCAGCGAGCGGCGAGCGCAGGGTCAACTCTTCAATCTCCGCGCCGTTTGGTTTGACGCGCCCGCGCGCGGCGATGTTGATGTTATTGACGGTGGGCCGTCCGTTGTAGACAAAGGTGGAGTTGGTTGACGACAAATTGAAACGGTTAATCAAGCTCTCGGGCGGTGCGTTCGGGTCTTCCGGCTCGATGGTGGCGACGATGTTGCGCGCCTCGCCGGAGAGGTCGTGGCGCTCGTCGCCGTAGTGGACGACGGCGCTGTTGATTTTGACGCGGGCCGCGAGATAGGAAAACTTAATACGCTTGTTTTCATCCTCGGGCGGCAAGTGGATGTTACGAAAGTTGGAGTTGCCCTGTTCGTCAAACTTGACCCACGCTTCGAGGCCGTCAATTTCCAGTTCCTGGAGATTGATGTTGCGGCGCAGGTTGAGCGCGTAGAGGTCTTCAATGCGGACGGTGGCGAGCAGTCGTTCAATCTGCCCCAATTTCTCGCCCGTCTGCGCGTCGTAAAGCTCGATGCCTTTCATCTCGACGGTGCGCGGGCCAAAGGCGGTGCGAAATTCTCTAATCTCCGTGCGGATGCCGTATTGCGAGAGCGTGTACTTAATCTGATTGGCGACGTAGCGGTCAACATAGCCGAGGCGATAGCCGATGACGGCGATGAGAATAAGCGCCACTATCCCGACGCCGATGGCGAGCGTGGCGAGCAGAGCGTTGCGCCGCGTCAAGAAACGCCGCCGCTGGCCCTGCGGTGTGGCGGGCTGCGGCTTGTCCGCGTCGCGTTCGGCAGCAGCCTCGGCGGCAGGGGGCAGGGGTTTGTCCGTTTCCGATTCCAGCGCCGCCTTGATTTCTTCCTTCTTATCCGGCGTGGGCGCTTCGGAGGAACGCTCGTCGCGATCATCAACTGGCATAAGACACGCGCGAACCTTATCTCACTAGGCTCGCAAGAGATTCAAATTAAGAGAAGGGAGAGAAACGAACAATAAAGAAGTGATGGGTAATAGGTGATAGGTGATAAGTAAAAGAAAGATGTTTTTCTCTTATCACCTATCACTTATCACTTATCACTCGTACTTGTCCGCAGTTTCCTTCACGCTGGCCGGAGAGCCAAGCGGAACGTTGCCGACAACTTCCAGTTCAAAGCCTTCAAGGGCTGCAACGCGCGGGGGGTTGTTCGTCAGCAGCAGGATGCGGCGCAGGCCCAATTCGTGCAGGATTTGCGCGCCGACGCCGTAGTCGCGATTCGCGCCGTAGCCGGTTTCAAGGCTTGCTTCCTGAAGGCTCAATGTCCGTTCCTGCATCAAGCCGTAGGTGCGCAGTTGATGCACCAGGTCGAGGCCGTGTTGCCTCTGTCTTAAATAAAGCACGACGCCTCGGCCCGCCGCCGCTATCTTTTCCAGAGCGGACTGAAGCTGAAAGCCCGTATCCCCGATGAGGCTGCCGAACATCGCGAAGGTGACGTTCTCCGTGTGCACGCGCACCAGCACCGGCTCATCCGTCTCGACATCGCCCATCACCATCGCGAGATGCATCTCGTTGTTGATGACGTTTTCGAAGGCGATGGCGCGAAAGCGCCCGTAAACGGTCGGCAACTCGGTCTCGACGGCGCGCTTGACGAACACTTCCTTACGAATGCGATAGCGCACGAGGTCAGCGACGGAAATGATTTTCAGGTCGTGCCGGCGGGCAAACTCTTCGAGTTGCGGCATCCGCGCCATCGTGCCGTCCTCGTTCATAATCTCGCAGATAACGCCCGCCGGATAAAGCCCTGCGATACGCGCGATGTCAACGCTCGCCTCCGTCTGTCCGGGACGAACGAGCACGCCGCCCGTGCGTGCGCGAAGCGGAAAGACGTGGCCTGGCCGGGCCAAATCGCGCGGTCGCGTTTTCGGGTCAACCGCCGTCAGGATGGTCGTCGCACGGTCGGAAGCAGAGATGCCCGTGGTCACTCCCTTCCGCGCTTCGATGGAAACCGTGAAGGCCGTGCCGAGAAAAGAGGTGTTGTCGGCGACCTGCATCGTCAGGTGCAGCTCATCGCAGCGCTCTTCCGTTAAGGGCATACAGATAAGCCCGCGCGCGTGCGTCGCCATGAAGTTGATGATTTCGGGCGTCACCTTCTCGGCGGCGCAGACGAGGTCGCCCTCGTTCTCGCGGTCTTCGTCGTCAACGATAATAATCATGCGCCCGTCGCGAATGTCTGCGGCGGCGTCTTCGATGGAAGCAAATGGCATGTGGCTTACTCGACAAACGGTTAGGAGAGCGTCGGCACGCGCTATGTTACCCGAAAGCACCTTTTTTTGCGACCGACAAATCAGCCGCGCGAGACTAGCATAAGCGCTCGGATGCTGCTAAGAACGACGGCGGCGTCTTTTCGTTTTGGGCGGAGGCGGCGTCTCATACTTCAAACGCGGTTTCTCCTCCTCCATGATTTCGTCCATAATCTGCCGAATCTTCGGCCTCAACATTTCGCTCGTCATGGTCATTGATTCGGTGAAGAGTTGCGGATAAACTTTGATGGTTTTTCTTCCCGTCGGTGTTTTATAAAACTCGATTAAATCCCGCAGTTCACTTTCGTTAAAAAACTTGTCGTAAATCGGGTAAGAAATGTCGTCCATCAACTGCGAAAAGTTTACTCGCTGGCTGAACAACTCCCGAAATCGCTTGCTCATACGAGCGCTCTGCTCGCGCATCTTTTGCTGAAACGTTACCTGTTCGGAGGGCGTGAGAGGCGAGCCGTCCTGTAACATCCGCGCTATCATCTCCTCCATATCTTTTTCATTCTGGTCGAGCATCGAATTAACAACGGCTTCCGCAGTCTGCTGGTCTCCGGTCAGCGCGATGAGTTCTTTAATCAATTCGCGCTTCGCGGGCGAGATAGTGCTGGTGGTTGTAGTGGCGGCGGCGGGTTCCTGAGCTTTCGTTTCAACGCCGAAGCCCATCAACAGCAAGCACAACACCAGCCCGGCTTTCCACATGTGGCTGAGCATTATCTTCCCTTCCTTTCTTTTTGTCTCGACAGGCCCGCGCTCAACGCTCAATCCTTGCGCCCGCTGGCTGCGCTCTCAATCAGCGCGGTCTTTTCGGAGAGCCGGACGGCGGCGCTTTTGGTTGAGCGGACTTGAACGCCAGCACGGAGATTTTCTGTTGACCGTCGGCGTGGCTGACGGTGATTAAGAGAGAGTTACCGTTTGGCGCATCAGCCGCGACGACTGTGTTGGAGGAATCCCTAGACTGCTCGCGCCAGTTTGACAGCACATCGGCGCTCGCGCCCGAAGTCTTGAATGATTCGGAGTAGCTTCGGATGAAAGAGTTGCGGAAACCCTCGCGCGAAGCGTCGGTGGTCATGGCCCTATAGTTTGCCCCGGCATCAATTCCGGCCATGTTCAAATGTTCCCAGTCAATCATATCAGCCGCCGCCACGTTGCCGTCCACCAGCAGTTTGAAAGCTTCTTTAGCAAAATCCACGTCCGCCTTCGGCGGGCCTGCCTGCTTGCTTTGGCCCGGCTGTTTGTCTTTGCAACCGGCGAACAGAAAAACACAGATGAGGCTTAAAAGCCAGATTGACTGTCTCACGCGTTTCATGTCTCCTTTTTCAGCGGCAGTCTTCACGACCACCGCGCGCTTGATTTTTCACTTGTAGCCTAACTCGGCCAGCTTCTCTATCGTCAGTTTTGACCCGCCCTCCGCCCTGACTTCGGGCGCGACCGTGAGAATGCGCTCGACGTATTTAGCGATGATGTCCGCTTCGAGATTAACTTCGTCTGCGGCGCGCAGGTGCGAGAGATTGGTCGCGGCCCAGGTCTTCGGGATGACTGCAATCTCGAAATACTCTTCGGCCAGGCCAGCCACCGTCAGGCTAATTCCCTCGACAGCGATTGAACCTTTGTAGACGAGATAACGCGCCATCAACGGCGGGTAGGAGACGCGCACCGTCCAAGAGCCGCCATGCTCTTCGGCGCTCAAGAAGCGCCCGCGCGCATCAACATGTCCCTGCACGATGTGGCCGCCAAGACGCGTCTGCGGCGTCACGGCGCGTTCCAGATTAACGACTGACCCGGCGCGCAATCTTCCCAGCGTCGAACGCTGCAACGTCTCGCGCGAACCATCAGCCGCAAACGAATCCCCGCGCACGTCAATCGCCGTCAGGCAGACGCCGTTGACCGCAATCGAATCTCCCTCCTGCGTGCCAGCGGTCACCGTCCGCGCCTCGATGACGACGCGCGCGCCCTCGCCCCGCTGCTCGATGCTTCTCACTTTTCCCAGTTCTTCGATGATTCCGGTAAACATGATTTTGATTTGCGATTTTAGATTTTTGATTTGCGATTGGAGAAGGCGAAAACCGCTGTTACAGATTTCAAAGTCAGATTCTTAGAATCCGTCTGCTTCCAATCTAAAATCTAAAATCTAAAATTATTTAACTCTTTCCCTAATCTCTGCCATCATCCGCTCGAAGACTTCTTCAATCGAAAGCTCTGTGGAATCTATGACGATAGCGTCGGCGGCGATGGCGAGCGGTGAATCGGCGCGCGTCGAATCACGGCGGTCGCGCGCGTTGATGTCGTCGAGAGTCTCTTCATAGGTCGCGTCGCGTTCGCGCAGGCGGTCTTCTTCATAGCGGCGCGTGGCGCGCGCTTCAGGCCCGGCCGTGAGATAGAATTTTATATCGGCGTGAGGAAAGACGACGGTGCCGATGTCGCGGCCTTCGAGCACGACGCCATTGCCCTTCGCTCCCAACTCGCGCTGCCGCTCGACCAGGATGCGGCGCACCTCTGGAAAGGTGGAGATGACGGACGAAGTATGCGTGACATCCTCATTGCGTATCTCCGCCGAGACATCGCGCCCGTCGAGCAGCACTTGCAACGAGTCAGGGTCGCCTTCGAGCGCGATTTGAGCTTGGCCGGCGATGGCGGCCACCGCTGCGGCGTCTTTCGTGCTGACGCCGGAATTAATCACCGCCAGCGCGACGGCGCGATACATCGCACCCGTGTTAATGTAAAGCAGGTCAAGCGCGCGCGCCAGCATTCGCCCCACTGTGGATTTGCCAGCGCCCGATGGGCCATCAATTGCGATAATCATAAGCAGTAGGCAGTAAGTAGTAGGCAGCAATGGCAGTCAGACAAACTGCCTTCGCTGTCTAGTGCTTACTGTTAATGGCTTTCTCCATTTCGCGCAGCGCCGTCTCGATGTCTGCGCGCGAAACATCATAGTGTGTCACCATCCTGATGGAAGTGCCGAAGCCGGAGGCGAGCACGCCGCGCGCTTCGAGCCGCGCGCAGATTTCGTTGGCTGCGATTGCTGTTTGAGAAACGTCGAAGATAACGATGTTCGTCTGTACCTTTTCCGGGTCAAGCTGAATGCCGGGAAGTTGCGCTAGGCCATCCGCGAGAAGGCGCGCGTGCTCGTGGTCTTCGTGCAAGCGCTGTGGAGTTTCTTCCAGCGCGACGAGTCCGGCGGCGGCCAACACTCCGGCCTGCCGCATTCCACCGCCGAGCATTTTGCGCCAACGCCTAGCTTCTTCGATAAACGCGCTGGGGCCGAGCAGCATTGAGCCGACGGGAGCGCCCAAGCCCTTCGACAAACAGAACATCACGGAATCAACGGGACGTGAGAGCGCTGCGACCGATTCTCCGAGCGCCACGCTCGCATTGAAAATGCGCGCGCCGTCCAAATGCACGGGCAGCTTAATGGCGTGGGCACGCTCGCAAATCTCTTCGGTGCGCGAGCGCGGCAAGAGTGTGCCGCCCGCCAGATTATGAGAATTTTCGAGCGCGACGAGTCCCGTCGGCGCGACGTAATAAGCGCCGCCCGTATGCAGAGCGCCCTCTATGTCGGCCCAACTGAGAATGCCGCTGCCGTCGCCGCTTTTCACGGGTCGCGCCAGCGTGCCCGCGATGGCAGACATCGCCGCCATCTCGTAATTAAAGATGTGCCCGCGCTCTTCGATGATG
>CAZEZJ010000016.1:0-27695 GCA_964516695.1 uncultured Blastocatellaceae bacterium | reverse complement strand
CACCAACCCGCCCACCACTGAAGGCAGCGCCCCTTCCATTCCGGCAGCGACGACAATCACGCGCGCCTGCTGCAAAAGGGCGCGCTCGGCCAGAATGCGATGAATTCCCGCCACGCCCGCGTCCCAGATGCGCCGCACTTGATTGCCCATCGCTTCGGCGGTCAAAGCCGCTTCCTCCGCGACCGGAATATCGCTGGTCCCTGCCGTGACGACGGCCACTTGGCCCACGCCGAGCAACGTTGTGTCGCGTCGAATGCGAATCAGGCGCGCCGCCGCGTGCCACTCGGCATCCGTCGCAACATTGCGCACCTCACCGAACGTCCCCTCGTCCGTGCGCGTCACCAGCACATTCGGCGCGCGCTCGATTAACCTTTCAACGATGCCCACAATCTGCTCGCGCGTCTTACCCGCGCCAAAGACGACCTCTGGAAAACCTTGCCGCGCCGCCCGCCCGTGGTCCACACGCGCGTAGCCTATGTCTTCATAATGAAGATTGCGCAGCCGCCGCGCGGCCTCAGCCGTTTCCAGTTCACCGCTTTTGTACGCGCGTAAGAGCTTTTCTATGTCCTGCATGTCCATCCGCTTGATTAACCCGCCAGCACAAATCTAGAGAGCGGGCATTCTAGCACCGAACACGATTTACGCCGAAACAACCCGCCGCTTGCGCTCAGGATTTACGACACGTAAGATTCATAAAGACAGTGATGAGTGATGAGTGACGAGTGACGAGCAAAACAGCTTGTCACTTATCACTCATTACTCATCACTCATCACTTTGTTTATGGAATTAACAGTTGCCATCACCGGAGCCTCCGGCGCGATTTACGCGCACCGCACGCTCGTGCACATGGCAGCGAGCGGCGCGGTCGAGCGTATCAACCTGATTATGTCGGAGGCGGCTCAGACGGTCGCACGCGTCGAGCTGGGCGCTGACCTGCGCGGAGCTGACGCACGCAAGCTCAACGACTGGCTCGGGCTGCCCGCCGAGTCGAAGCTGGTCCGCCTGCACCGGCTCGATAATATGGCGGCCACACCCGCCTCAGGGTCGCACATGCAGGCGGGCATGGTCATCGTTCCCTGCTCGATGGGCACGCTCGGCGCAATCAGCAGCGGCGCGGGCACTAACCTGATTCACCGCGCGGCGGACGTCACGTTGAAAGAGGGACGGCGGCTCGTCATCGTCCCGCGCGAGTCGCCCTATAACGCTATCCATCTGGAAAATATGCTGCGGCTCGCTCGCGCCGGAGCACACATTCTCCCGGCCAGCCCCGGCTTTTATCATCGCCCCGAATCAATCGAAGCGCTCGTTGACCATCTAGTCTTCCGCATCCTGGACCAGTTTGGCATCCCACACACGCAGGCGACACGTTGGAAAGGCGGCGACGAGGGATGACGAATGAAAATCTGCCCCGCTTGTCAGAGCACCTACGCTGATGATTCTTTGCTCTACTGCTTGACTGACGGCGCAATTCTTTCCGCGCTGCGCGACCCCCATGAGACGCTACGCATTCCGGCTGCTCAAAATACAGACCCGGCCCCGACCGAAGTTTTGTATCCGGCATCGCGGCCAAGCGATTCAGCGCCGACCTTACAGCCGACCATTCCAGCTTCTCAACAACCGTTTTATCCAGAGCCGCAACGCTCTCAAGCGCCGGAGAAACGACACCGCAACACCGGACTGATTCTCGGAGTTGGAGTGCTGCTGGGAATCGCGCTGGTCGGGTTGATGGCGGTCAGTTTTAAGTGGCTGTGGAACAACGATGTGGCAGATAACCCGCCTCAGTCTAATAATTCAAATACTGGCGGAACGAAAATTTCAAATACTAACAAAGGCCCAACCAGCACGCCGACGAGCACGCCGACGACCTTGCTTGGCGAGCGATGGCAAGAGTGCGAAACCTACGTGTCGGAAATCTGTGGGGAGTGGACTCGCAGTTCCGACGAACAGTGGCGCGGGCAGTGGGGCGGCGTTCGCGCCAATCTCTCCATTACCGTCAACTGCAAGGATGTGACCGTTAAGCGCCGTGACCTGACCGAAAGCACGGAGGCGACCTATCGCGGCACTCTCAATGCAGACAACACACAAATCACGGGCACGGTGCGGTGGTGCTGCGACACTCTGGGCGACCGCAGCGGAACATGGCACGCTAAGCTCAGCAGCGCGCAGAGATGAAGAACGGCGGTTGCCAGATGCGGCCTCTGCGTTTGGCAGAGTGCACTTCGGCAAGCTGGCGAATAGCAGTTTGCCAAGTTATGGTAGAGCTAACCAGCGCTTTTCGGCTCTCTTTTGTGTGGCCCTGCCTTTGCCTTGCAAGAGGACGGAGGAGGGGTTCACAACCGTCTTGACTGAGGCGAGAACGCCCGAGTCAACTGTGAACCGACGAAGATAATGTTAACTGCCACAACACGAAACATTCGCACCACGCTCGAAATGATTAAAATCGAGCACACGCTGTTTGCCCTACCGTTTGCTTTCTTGGGAGCGGTGCTGGCGGCGCGCGGGATTCCGCCTCTGGCGCAGATAATTTGGATTACGCTGGCGATGGTCGGCGCGCGTTCCTGCGCGATGGCCTTCAATCGCATCGTGGATAGAGAGTTTGACCGGCGCAATCCGCGCACAAGCAATCGTGCGTTGCCCGCGGGCACACTCTCCGTCGGCTTCGTGTGGGTCTTCACGCTCGTGTCGGCGGCAATCTTTTTCATCGCGGCGGCGATGCTCAACCGTTTGACGTTGCTGCTGGCGCCCGTCGCGCTGGCGAGCATACTGCTTTATTCGTTCACAAAGCGTTGGACGCGTTTTTCACACTTGGTGCTGGGCTGGTGTCTGGCGATTGCTCCGGCGGGCGCATGGATTGCCGTTCGGGGCGCGCTCGATAGCCCCGTGCCGTGGCTGCTGGCCGTCGTCGTTTTGCTCTGGACGGCTGGCTTCGATGTGCTCTATGCGTGTCAGGATTACGAGTTTGACCGTCAGGCCGGCTTGCGCTCGATTCCCGAGAAGCTCGGCATCAATCGTGCGCTCTGGATGGCGCGACTCTTCCACGCGCAAGCCTTCTCGGCGTTGGTTGCGCTATACTATGTCACACAGTTGGGGCCGCTGGCGCTCGCGGGCGTCATCCTGACGGGCGCGCTGCTCATCTACCAGCACATGCTAGTGCGCGCAGATGACCTCAGCCGTCTCAACGCAGCGTTCTTTACGACGAACGCTTTTGTCAGCGTCATCCTGTTTGCGGCCTTCGGCGGGGCGATGCTGTTTAAGTTTTAAGGCTTCCGGCGCGAACGGAAGAAGGGATTAAAGGCGATGAGCGCTACTTTGTCAGTACTCGGCCCAGTTGAGATTAACTTCGCCACGCTCCTGAAGCAGATGGACGAAGAAGAGTTTTACGAATTCTGCCGGATTAACAGTGAGCTTAGAATCGAGCGGACGAAAGAGGGAGCCATTATCGTCATGCCTCCGACCTATACTAAAACCGGCGGTAGAAACTTTGAATTGACTGCGAGCTTTGGAGTGTGGGTCAAGCAAGACGGAACAGGCAGAGGCTATGATTCTTCAACCGGCTTCACATTGCCAAACGGAGCGAAGCGCGCTCCTGACCTTTCTTGGATTCGCAACGAACGTTGGAACGCGCTGAGCGATAAAGACCAGCAGCGTTTCGCGCGCATCTGCCCTGATTTCGTCGTCGAGCTTCGCTCGGAAACCGATTCGCTCAAGACCTTACGGGAGAAGATGGCCGAATATATCGAAAACGGAGCGCAACTCGGCTGGCTGATTGACCCGCTGAAGAAGCAGGTCCACGTCTATCGCCCGAACACAGCCGTCGAGGTGCTCGACAATCCGCAGACCGTGTCGGGCGAACCCTTGCTGAGCGGGTTCGTTCTCAACGTGCAGGAAATTTGGAACTGATTTGTCAGTCGTTCATCATCTTTTATGGCCGTTCAGAGAGTAAGATTACAAATTCCGATTATACAAACAACTGACCATCGACCACTGACAACAAGCGAGCTATGAATTTTTCACACGATTCGAAAATTAACGACATCGCGCCGAAAGTCGAGCGCGGCGAGCGCCTGAGCTTTGATGAAGGCGTGGCGCTTTACAATACAAGCGATTTGGCGGCGCTGGCAAAGTTGGCCGACCATGTGCGGCGGCGTCTGCATGGGCGCACGACCTATTACAACGTCAATCGTCATTTTAACCCGACCAACATTTGCTACGCCGATTGCAAATTCTGCGGCTTTTATCGCACGCCGCGAGAAGCAGACGCCTATACGCACAACATACAGGATTCGCTGGCGCTGGCGGGCGAGGCAGTCCGTGAAGGTGCAACCGAACTGCATATCGTCGGTGGCTTGAATACCAAGCTGCCGTTTAGTTATTTCACGGATTTGCTCTCGTCGCTCAAACGCCAGTACCCGCAGCTTCACCTGAAAGCGTGGACGATGGTTGAGCTTGACCACTTCGCGCGCTTCTACAAGATGACTGACGAAGAGGTCATCGAGCGCTTGAAGGAGGCCGGGATGGATTCGTGTCCGGGCGGCGGCGCGGAGATTTTTCGCGAGCCGACGCGCGCCATGATTTGCTCACACAAGACGAACGGCGAGCGCTGGCTGGAGCTTTCCGGTAAGGTACATGCCGCGGGCTTGAAGTCCAACGCCACGATGCTCTACGGGCACATCGAATCAATCGAAGACCGCGTTGACCATCTCATTCGCCTGCGCGAGCAGCAGGACAAGTCCGGTGGTTTTCAGTGTTTCATCCCGCTCGCTTTTTATCCGCCGGGCACGCAACTGTCTCATCTACCGGGGCCGTCCGGCATCGACTCTCTCAAGACCATCGCCGTCTCGCGCCTGCTCCTTGACAACTTCGCGCACATCAAAGCCTACTGGGTGATGCTCGGCAAGCAACTGGCCCAAGTCGCGCTTCACTACGGCGCAAACGACCTCGACGGCACCATCACCGACGGCGGCGAATTGACGCAAAGCTACTCGGTCGAAGCCAACAACGAAGTCAAGATGTCGAAGCAGGAGCTAATTGCGCTCATCGAGGACGCTGGCTTCGAAGCGGTGGAACGCGATACGGTTTACAATCGCATCGAGCGAGAGACGACTGCGGTTTAGCTTCTAGTTGACGACGAGGCGCGCGAAAAATAGTTTATGAACGGGGCGGCAAAATCAACTCTCATCGGCTTCTGTGTTTTGACGCTTCTATTCTGCTCGCCTGCGGCAAGCTTTGCGCAACGCCGTTCGCTGACCCGACAGCAGGCTGCGCGTTATCTGCGAAATCTTCCGGCAGTTGAAAAGGTAGAGTTAGTGAAGTTTAAGCAGGATGAAAGCGTGCGGGACAATCAGATTGAGCGCAGCATATTTGTCGAAGGCGCGCGGGCGAGAAAAATAGGCGCGCTGTGGCGAACTCAAAGCTACGGCCCGGACCAGTCTGTGTGCCACTATCCGGCCTATGCCGTCAGGTTCTACGTCAAAGGGCAACCGCTCGTTTACGCCACCGTCTGTTGGGCGTGCAGCAACATCCTATTTTTCGCCCCTGATTTTCAAGGCGGCCTGCATTTCGCAGGCGATGATAAAAACGGGCAGCAGTTATTAGAAATATTCAAAGAGGCGTTTTCTAAACCCGAGCAAGCTCAATTCTCACAGGCCATTTCTTCCAATCCAAGCAGCAAGAAACAATGACATCCGCAAACGGAACACAAACCATCAAGGTCGCGCATTCGCCGGACTCCGACGATGCGTTTATGTTTTACGCGCTGGCGACCAACAAGCTCGACACAGGCGATATTCACTTCACACACGTGCTTGAAGACATCCAAAGCCTCAACGAAAAGGCGATGCAAGGGCTTTATGACGTGACGGCCATCAGTTTTCACGCCTACGCCTATGTCGCAGACAAATACGCGCTCTTGCCGCACGGAGCCAGCATCGGCGACAACTACGGCCCTATCGTCGTCGCACGCGAACCCGTCTCACCCGATAAAATACGGGAACTGAAAATCGCCGTGCCGGGAACACTGACGAGCGCTTTTCTCGCTCTGCGTATCTTTGAAGCGGATTTCCAGTATGAAGTCGTCGCCTTCGACCAGATAATCGAAGCCGTGCAGGAGGGGCGCTGCGACGCCGGCCTGTTGATACACGAAGGACAGCTTTTCTACGAGTCGAAGGGCTTGCACAAGGTGCTGGACTTGGGCGAGTGGTGGTTTGAGCGTACTGAATTGCCGCTACCGATGGGCGGCAACGCCATCCGCCGCGACCTGGGCGCAGACGTGATGAACAAAGTCTCACACTTCCTGCGCGAGAGCATTCGCTATTCGCTGGACAACCGCGAAGACGCGCTTCAATATGCGATGCAGTTTGCGCGCGACATGGACCCGCATCTCGCTGACCGCTTCGTCGCAATGTGGGTCAACGAACTGACCCTCGATTATACGGAGCGCGGGCGCGAGGCCGTCAGCCGGCTCCTCGCGGAAGGCCATGAGCGCGGGATTATTCCGCACCGCGTCGAAGTTGATTTCGTCGGCTAAGGCAAGCCGACTAGAGGCGAGAAATAGCTTGGACGCCTGCCGCTACTTTACGTGCGGCAGGCGTCAATTGTTTGCGCGTTCGGCGTTATGCCCGCTCTAGCTGGCGGCAGCAAAACTGCTGGCGTGATGCTTGAACACTTCGTGTGTCTCCAGCGCGCTGATGATGCTTTCGGCCCGCAGGCTGATGTGTCCGAGCACGTCTGCCAGTCTCCATTCGATGGCGAAGTTGCGCGCCATCGCGGACAGCGGGTGCGCCGTGGCGACGATGATGCGGCAGTTGATGGGACGCGGGTACGGGTCTCCGACGGGAGTGTAGCGTCCGGTCTCGATGATTCTACACAGCACGTGCCGCGCGGCGGGCGCGAGTTTTTCGATGTGCGTGAGAAAGAGCGTGCCGGTTCCGGCTGCCGCTAGCAAACCCTTGCCCGTTGAAAGAGGTGTGAGCGCGGCGATTGTGCCGCCTATCGCTCCGCCCAGAAGGAGCGAAATGCGATCGCCGCGCTCGTCATCGGCTAACTGGCGGCCATCAAGCTCCTCCCACGAGCCTGTGCCGTCCACTGCCCCGTGCAGCAACGTGGCCGCTCTACGTTGCACTTGCGCTGTCGCGCTGTGGAGATTCACGGGAAGACGGGAACTCGCCAGTCGCCGATATGAGGATCGAAGCTGTGTGATGTCGGCTCGCCACTCAGCCAGTCCTGTTACACTGTTTCTCATTAGGGTATTAGGGTTGAAATCAGCAAAATAATTTGGTCAACAAGGCCGGGAGTCTCCGTCGGCCCTGCATAGCCGGGTGTCTCTGTCGGCCCTGTCGGGCACGCTACTTCCGGCGCGTTGGTGCAAATCTCAGGGGTTCCGGGAGTCTCCGTCGGCCCATCGGCGAAGACTTGCGGTGTTCCCACACTCACCACCAGCAGCAATAGAACAATCGCAACAACTCTTTTCAGTCTGAACATTTTTCGATCCCCTCTAAAGTCAATTTTTAATTTCCAGATCAGTCGGGTCGCGCCTGACGAGTCAAAGAACAACTGCCCTGCCCACCCCCTTCCGCTTAACAATGGCTGTGCCAGAGCGACAAACGCGCAGGCAAACGGCGAAACCAGCATGAACATAGGGCTTCGGCTTCGATGAATGAATGTTTGCTGTTTGACGAGCGGCAATAATTTTGCGGGACGCGGGCAGCACGAATCGCCTTCTGTGAGAGCTAAACGGCTTATTCTTGAAGATTAGCAGGCGTGTGCAAGATTTTGCGGGGGGTGCAAAAAATTTTGCGGCAGGGAAGCGTTCGAAGATTTCAGCCCTCTTCCTCGCCCGAGGTATCGAGGCCCGGGTGAGCGATGTCGAAACGGCTGAGCTTGTAGTTGAGAGTCTGGCGGCGCAGGCCGAGTTGCTCTGCGGCGCGCGTCGCATTGCCGCTATGGCGTGCGAGGGCTTCGGCCAAAAGCTGTCGCTCGACGTTCAGCATAATCTCTTTGAAGTTGACGGGCTTGCTGAAATCTAGTTGGAAGCGAACGGGCGAAGACATCGTCGTCGCGCGCAGGATGTCCGGCGAAAGCGATTCGACGCTGACGGATTGGCCGTCTTCAGCAAAGACGACAATCCGCTCGATTTCGCTGCGCAGTTGCCGCACATTGCCCGGCCAAGCATAGCGCGTCAGGTAGCTCATCGCTTCGGGCGTGATGCCCGCGAGTTGACGATTATTGCGCTGGCAAGTCTCCTCGAAATAGTAGGAGGCAAGGAGCGGTATGTCTTCAGGCCGCTCGCGCAAAGGGGGAACTTTAATCACGAAGGTATTGAGACGATAGAAGAGGTCTTCGCGAAAACGGCCTTCGCGCACTTCCCTTTCCAAATCGCGATTGGTGGCGGCGATGACGCGCACGTTGACCTTGCGCGGGGCTTCGCCGAGCGGCATGACTTCGCCGCCCTGTAGAAAGCGCAGCAGCTTGGGCTGGATTTCAAGCGAGAGGTCGCCGATTTCGTCAAGGAAGAGCGTGCCGCCTTCGGCTGCGCGAATAATCCCGCGCTGGTCGTTAATCGCTCCGGTAAAGGTGCCGCGCCGGTGGCCGAACAGTTGGCTTTCGACCAAATCGCGCGGCGCAGCCGTGCAGTTAAACGGCAGAAAGATTTTATCGCGTCGCTGGCTCTCTTCATGCAGCGCGCGAGCGATGACCTCCTTGCCCGTGCCGGATTCTCCCAGCACCAAGACGGTCGCATCCGAATCCTTCAAGCGATCCATCCGCGCCAGCACGTCTCTCATCGCGAAGCTCGTGGCGATGAGATTCGGGAATAGGCCCGTAGCAGAGGGAAGAGCGAGCGCGTTGAAGGGACGCGCGCGGCGCATGTCGGTGCGCAGGTCTATCATTTGCAGACCCAGGCGAGCGCAGCCGACTAAGGCTTCGAGAATCTCCGCGCGGCGGTCTGAGATGGGCGACGGTGCATCCAGATAGAGCACGAAAGCGCCGCCGTTACGACGCGGCGCGAGCGTGCGGCAATGTTCGACCAGCGTGCCGCGCGGCGAAGACAAAAGGCCAAGCGACACGCCCGTTTCTGCCTGCGGCCCCGCGGTCTTATCTTTTTCCACCTCCAGATGATGGGAAACAGCCTGCGCGGCGCGCGCTCGGCCCGCTTCGTCCAGGTCAATACTGGCCTGGGCGTAGAGTTGTCCGTCGTCGTCAGCCGCGAAGATGGCAGCGCCGCCAGCGGCCAGCGCGCTTTTAGCGGCAAACATCAACTCGCGCAGCAGACGCTCGCGCCCGCTGGCGGCGTTGAGCACCTGCATGATGAGCGGCGCGGCGTCGGGCGGAATCAGATTGATGGAGGGCGCGGGCACAATCTGCCAGGCGGCCATTCGTTCGGAGGCGCGGCGCGCTTCCGTGTCGGCGCGCCGGGCATCAAGCTGCGCGCCCAAGGCTTGAAACTGCCGGCCCGCCTCGACGAATCTTTCATGCGCCGCCGGATACTCGCCGCGCCTGACGAGGCTTTCGCCGTGCTCGAAGATAGTCAAAGCGGCCTGATAAGCGGCGTTCATCGAGCGGAAGGCTTCTTCCGTCTGCTGAAAAAGTCGTTCGCCGCGCGTCGGGTCGCGACGACGCGAGACGAAGCTGGCGAGGTTGCGTTGCAGCACGGCGTCCAGATACGGATAAGGCAGACTCTCAAGCTCGCTTTGCGCGATTGAGACCCAATCCTCTGCGGGCATCCACTTGTCCGAGCGCCTGTAACCTTCAATCATCAACAGCGCGGCCTCGCTGGCTAACCGCTCGTCGCCGACTTCGCGCGCCACGTCGCGGGCGTTGCGGGCGTAAGTTAAAGAGAGATGCGTGTTGCGTTCGACCAGCCAGAGCTTGGCGAGCGAGAGGTAAGCTTGCGTTTCCAGTTTCTTGCTGCCGACTTCTTTGCCGCAGTCGAGCGCAAAACGCAGCAGCTCGTTGGCTTCCTTCGTCCGGCCCTGATGCGTGCGGAGCAGGCCGAGCGTTTCCGTGAAAGAGCCTTCGTCAAGCCGATTGTGGCGCTGGCGGGCGATGGTCAAAGCCTGTTGGACGTGGCTTTCGGCGGCGGCCCACTCGCCTCTGTAAATACTGGTGACGGCCAGATTATTGTGAACGTGGCCGATGAGCGCCTCGATGCGAAATTCCGCCAAATGCTCCAACGCGCGATGCAGGCTATTGACGGCCTCGTAGAAATTGCCCTGATAGAGCAGCATGACGCCGAGGTTGTTTTGCAGGCGGGCGCGGCTGCCTTCGTCGTTGGTTTGGCGCAAAAGGCGCAGGGCGCGGCGATAGCACATCCCCGCTTCGTCCAAATCGCCTTCGTGGCGCGCGACGAGGCCCAGATTCATGTAGGTGATAGCGAGAGCGCGGTCTTTGCGCGCACGCCGTCCCCATTCAATAGCCAGTTCGTAATGCTCGCGGGCCAGAGATTGCTCGTCGAGCGCCCAGTAGGTACGCCCGAGGCAGTGATAAACGCGGGCCAAGGTGTTAGTGTCGCCGGTGGGTTCGAGGATTTCGCGCGAGCGGTTGAGAAGAGTGACCGAGCGTGAAAACTCGTCTTGCCAGTAAGCCTGCGAGCCGAAGGCCAGCAGCAGCAACCCGCGCAGGTAACCAGGATACTGGTCAAGCTCGTGTAAATCGTAGGCCGAAAGCAGAGCTTCCACTTCGAGGTCGCGGCCTAAGCCTTCGTAAACCTCCACGAGCATGACGTGCGCCCGCACCATGCGTTCGCTCGCGGGTTGTTCGGCCCCTTCGCGCGTCAATTCCAGCAACAGACTTTCGGCGTTCTCCAACTCGCCGCGCTCGATATGCTTTTGCGCGCGGACGAGTATGTCAGCCGGAAGCGTCTGATTGACGGAAATCTGGGCCATCAATGTACCTGAGGAATCGGAAACTGTCTTGAACTGAGCAGGGGGCCCCTCCCATACGGGCTTAGGTGAAAGTATAGCACAAAGCACAAGTAGGAAGTATGAAGAAGAAATGGATAACAAGGAATGCCGAATGATGGATAAAAAAAATAACTATTTGTAGTTCAAATCCCTACAACGCACATGATTGATTCCCGTCTTTTTGTGGCAACAGAGGGGCGTTGGCCTGCATCTGAAAGACTTTAGCGCCTGCTCTCGACCCGCGCCTCGACTGGTGTAGAATGCATGGGGCGCGTCCCTTTAACTTTTTCATCCGACAGAAACGAACTCAAAATGAAACGATTTTTAATAATTAATCGCACGCTGGCGACTGCTTTTCTCTTGTTGATGGCGGCCAGCCAAGTCGCCTTCGGCCAACAGTCCGGCCAGTTATCACCGAAAGCTTCAGGCGTTGATGTTGACCGGATTGTGAAAGCTTTTGCGGCGAAGGAGACCGAGTTTCGGCGGGCGCTCAACAGCTATGCCTTTAAGCGCGACGCGGTGATTCAGGAGATAGGGATGGGCGGCCAGGTGGCCGGAGAATATCATCGCGTCTCGAATTTCACTTTCGACGACCAGGGCAACCGCTACGAAAAAATCGTCTTCTTCCCGATAGCCACCTTTCCCGGCGTCACGCCGGAAGACATCGAAGACCTCGGCGGCATCAACCCGTTTGCGCTCGAAGCCTCGAAGATTAACCAGTACAATTTCACATACGTCGGCAAAGAGAAGATTGACGAGTTGAACCTCTACGTTTTCGACGTTGCGCCGAAGGTCAAGCCCGACGCCAGTAAAACGAAAGAGCGCTTCTTTCAGGGCCGTATCTGGGTGGACGACAAAGACCTGCAAATCGTCAAATCGCGCGGCAAGGGCATACCCGAAACGAAGAAGAACAAGTTTCCAAACGTCGAGACCTATCGCGAGCAGATAGACGGTAACTACTGGTTTCCCACTTATTCTTACGCCGACGAAGAGATAGTTTTTGACAACGGTTATGTCCTGCACATACGCATTCGCGTCCGCTACACGGATTTTAGGCCGGGCCGCGCCGATGTGAAGATTATCGAAGTTGACGGGCCGGGCGTTGAAGATGCAACGCCAAAGCCGTCGCCCACGCCAACACCGAAGCCGCCGTTAACAAAGACGCCCGACAAGCCGTAGCTATCAGCCGGGCAACGGAAAACAAAAGGCAGCCGATGAGCGTTACCACTCATCGGCTGCTTTTTATTTCGCCCACTTTATCCGGCTAGTTCCGCGGCAATGCTGCTGTGCACTTGTTCAATCAAACGCTTCACGTCTTCGTCGCTGGAAAGTCCTTTCGTCTCGACGGGCGGCAGAATAACCATCTCTATCGTTCCCGGCTGCGCTTCGCCGGTTCCCTTGCCCATCAGCACGTCCGTGTTCTTCATCGCGACGGGCACGATGGGCACGCCCGCTTCCATCGCCATATAGAACGCCCCTTTTTTGAAGGGCAGCAATTCGCCCGGGCGTGCGCGCGTGCCTTCCGCGAAGACGCCAAACGAGATGCCGGAATGGATGCGTTCGGTGGCGGCCTGCACGGTACGGATGGCGCTCTCGCGGCTGCGGCGGTCAATCGCCATGATGTTCACGTAGCCCATCCCGTGGCCGAAGATTGGAACTTTCAACAACTCCTTTTTGGCGAGGATGCCGATGCGCCGCCCCGTGTAATAAAAGAGCGTTGCCGTGTCTAGATACGAGCGATGGTTTGAGATAAAGACGTAGGGCTGCTCGGCATCCAAGTGCTCGCGCCCGCTGACGCGCACCTTCACGCCGCACAACAGCAGCCAGGCGCGCGCGCCAAACAAGGCCCACGGATAGACCCAATGGCGGCGGCGTGCGAGCCACGCGATGAAGATAGCGGGCGGCCCAAAAATCAGGAGCAGCGCGCCCGCCGCGAAGAGCGACCACCAGTAGAACAAGCGGCGGCTGAGCCTCGGGCGGCGTCGTGTGTTAGACTCCTCCTCACGCGAACGAGAACTCGCGTCCCCCTGCTCCACAATATCGGTCGAAGGATTTTCGGAATGCGTCGTCATCTCTGCGTGTCCAGTCTCCGCGTCTTAATCTCACTTTGTTTGTCCCTCTTGTTCTTCCACACCATTGCGCGCGCCGAAGGCGACGCCTCTCAAAATGCCAGCGCCGAGATTCCCAGCCCGCGCTCCATCTTAGGCTTTACGCCCGGCGATGATAGAACCATTGCCGACTGGCGCGAGATAACAGGCTACTTCACACGACTCGACCGCGCCAGCGACCGCGTCAGCACCGAACTGCTCGGCGCGACAACGCTCGGCCGCCCCTTCTTCGTCGCCTATATCAGCGCGCCAGAGAATATACGCAATCTCTCAAAGTACAAAGAGATTCAGCGCCAACTCGCAGACCCGCGCACCATCCGCGACGACGCAACGCGCGACCGTTTGCTGCGCGAAGCCAAAACCATCGTCGCCATTTCCTGCTCGATTCACTCCAATGAAATCGTCGCCTCGCAGATGTCGATGCAACTCGCCTACGAGTTAGCCAGGTCTGAGGACGCGGAGACGCGCGAGATACTACAGAACACCATCCTGCTCCTGATTCCCTCGGCCAATCCAGACGGCATAGACATCGTCGCCCAGTGGTATCGAAAAACCTTGGGCACGCCCTACGAAGGCAAAGAGCCGCCCGAACTTTATCATCACTACGCCGGACACGACGACAACCGCGATTGGTTCATGCTCAACTTGCAGGAGACCAAACTGGTGACGCGGCTCTTCTGGAAAGAGTGGTTCCCACAGATTGTTTACGACGTACACCAGCAAGGGCCAAACGGCTCGCGCTTTTTCGTGCCGCCCTTTTTCGACCCGCCGAATCCGCACATCGCGCCGCTCTTGCTTCGTCAAGTCGGCTTGATAGGTCACAAGATTGCCGCAGACCTTCAGGCCGCCGGACACAAGGGCGTCATCACCAACGCGCTCTACGATACTTGGTGGCACGGCGGTTTTCGCACAGCGCCTTATTACCACAATTCCATCGGCATCCTCACGGAAGCAGCGAGCGCGCGATTGATGACGCCCACCACCGTCACGCGCGAGCAACTCTCTCAAGCAAGCTCACGCGGGATGCGCTCGGCGCTCGCGCCGGCGACTAACTTCCCGGACCCTTGGCCCGGCGGCTTGTGGCGACCGCGCGACATTATGAACCTTGAGATGGCGGCTTCACGTGCCGTGCTCTCGATGGCCGCGAAGTATCGCGCAGACTACGTGCGCAACTTTTACGAACTGGGCCGCGCCAACTCCTTTGCGCCCGCGCAGCAGGGGGAGCCGATAGCCTATCTGATTCCGGCGGGGCAGGGCCGCGATGAAGCGGTCGCCAAAATGGTCGGCACGCTGGTAGAGCAAGGCATCGAAGTTTTCCGTCTCGATAGTGAACTGCACATTCCGGTGAACTCGCGCAGCATCTCGTCAGTCGGCGTTCCGCCGCACTTTATGCCGGGCGACTACCCGAATCAAACTATCCCCACGACGAAAAATCAGGACCCAAACTTTCACGAAGTTCCGGCGGGCAGTTACATCATCTTCGCGGCGCAGCCGACGCGCAGCAACGTCCTCGCGCTGCTTGAGCCGCAGAATTATCCTGACCGTCGCGGCCCGGGCGGTGAAGCGGAACGCCCTTATGATGTCGCGGGCTGGACGCTGCCGATGCAGATGGGCGTCGAGACTTTGGCGCTCGCGGCGATTAAGGAAGACGCCGCCGCCAGACGGCTCTCGCTCGTCAAAGATGAAGCCGAGGTGCGCAAAGACCTCGGCCTCGCGGCGCGGATGGGAACAATCTCGCCCATCGTCAATCCCGTTAAAGGCAAGGTCAGGCTCGCGCTCTACAAAAGCTGGACGGCCAGCATGGACGAAGGCTGGACACGCTACATCTTCGACACCTTCAACGTGCCACACCGTTCGCTGCTCGACAAGGAAGTGCGCGAAGGAAATTTGCGCGCGAAGTTCGACGTGATTGTCCTGCCCTCCATGCGCCCGCGTGATATTATCGAAGGCAACCAGCCGGGCAGCTACCCCGTGGAGTATACGGGCGGGATAGGAGATGTGGGCGTCAGGAATCTGGCGCGCTTTGTCCAAGACGGCGGCACGCTCATCTGCTTCGACGCCGCGACCGAGTTAGCCATCAAACGCTTCAACCTGCCGCTCAAAAATGCGCTCGAAGGTTTGCGCAATTCCGAGTTCTACGCGCCCGGCTCTATCCTGAGCATTTATCTAGACCCGTCGCAGCCGCTCTCGCAGGGCGTGCCGTGGCGGCAGGACGCTTACTTCATCAATAGCTCCGCCTTCGAAGTGATGGATGCAGAGCGCGTGCACGTCGTCGCGCGCTACGCGGAGGAATCAAAAATCCTGCGTTCCGGCTGGCTGCTGGGCGCGACGCACGTGGCGGGATTGGCCGCGCTCGTCGAAGTGCCGCAAGGGCGCGGGCGCTACATACTGTTTGGCTTCCGCCCACAACATCGCGGCCAGACGTGGGGCACGCTGCCGCTGCTCTTCAACGCCATTGCCGCGCCCACGACGCCCTGACCCGTTACACATAAACGATGAAGGAGGAACGCTGCCGCGATGAATGAAGGACAATTGCCTTTAGCTCATCGCTCAACGTTCGTCGCTTCGCGCTTGCCTCTCCGCGTTCACCCTGCCTTGATGGTTGTAATTTTATGTTTCGTTTGTTTCTACGGTCTGAATAGTGTGGCGCTGATTGATTTGGTGGACGAGGGGATATATTCCTCCATCGCGCGACAGATGATTGATTCCGGCGATTGGGTGACTCCGCGTTACGGCCCGACCATCTTCTTCTACTACAAGCCGCCGCTCTCCTACTGGAGTCAGGCCATCTTCATCTACCTGCTTGGCCCAACTCCTCTGGCTGCCCGCTTGCCGTCGGCCCTCGCGGCCTTTCTCACCGCGCTCTCTTTATATTACTGGGCGAGGCGGAGAGGATTGATGCGCGCCGGGTGGCTGGCTGCGACGCTGTACGCGTTGTGCCCGCTCGTCGCATACGGGTTGGCGCGTGTGGCGATGATGGACAGCCTCCTGACGTTGTGCTTGACGCTGGCTGTCATCGGATGGATTGAAGGCTATGGCGGCAATCGTCGCGGCTACAGGCTGATGGCAACCGGGATGGCGTTGGCGACGATGACCAAGGGGCTGATCGGATTCCTGTTGCCGGGCGCGGCCTTTGTCATTTGGCTAGTTGCCCGCCGCGATGCTGAGGCGTTGCGCACAGTGCCGTGGGCCATGATGGTCTGTATTTTTCTGGCGCTGGTATTGCCGTGGCACATCGCCGCTTGGCAAGCGCACGGCAATTGGTTTTTCAGCGAATATATCGTGCGCCAACACTTCGCGCGTTTTCTGGGGCAAGACTTCGGACACCAAAGTCCGTTCTGGTATTACCTTCCGGTGCTGTTGTTGTCTACGTTTCCATGGTGCGCGTTAATGTTGGTCGCCTGGTGGAGAGGCGGGCGCGCGTGGCGCAGCCCGAAGGGTTCGCTCGATTGTGCGATGGCGATGTGGGCCTTGTGGGCGCTCGTAGTCTTCCTCTTTTTCTCCCTCAGCGGTTCAAAGCTGCCAAACTACATACTGCCCGCGCTGCCCGCATTGAGTTTGCTCGTCGCGTGGCGGTTGGAATCAGTCTGGCAGGGTCAGCGCGGCTTGTCCGTCTTTGAAGCAATCGGCCTCAGCGCGCCGGGACTACTGCTGGGCACGCTGGTTTTGGTAGTCGGAATATCCGCCTACGGATGGCGCTCCGAACCTCAGACGCCCACGCTGCTCGCGAAAAGCCTCGGCAGACTTTTGAACTGGAAAGAGCAGTCACAAAGCATCGCACTCCTCTGGCAGAAACTCGGCGTTATTATCAGTCTCGCGCCTTACTGGACGACGCTCGGCGTGCTGCTTCTCGGTGGCTCGCTCGTCATCCTCGTCTGTTGGAGAAACGCGCGAAAAGCTGTCTACGCGTCAATGGCGTTGAGCATCGTGCTCATCATCCTTGCCGCGCACATCGGCCTGCCCGCGTGGAGCAACCGGACCGCAGCGCCGCTCAACGAACTGGGCCAACGCACCCTTCCCGCCTTGGAGCGCGGCGAGCCACTCGTGATGTTTGCCCTTCATCCCAAACGCCCCAGCCTGCGCTACCTGCTCGGCCACAATTCACAAATCATCGAGACATTTTCGCCCGAAGCCCTACAAAGCGTCCTGCAAAACGCCGGACGCGGCTACGTCCTGACGGCACACGACACCGCCCTCCCAATTCTGCCCGGCGATTTACGCCGCGAAGCGCTGGCAGGACAATGGGCGCTCTGGCGATACGACACCAGCACGTCAGCAGCGATGAATAATCCGTGAGCACTATGAGCTAGGAAGATGGCTGAACCACACGCTCATCTGATGTATTATCACGAAGCATTCTGCACCATAGGCGTTGAATACTTCTGCTCAAGGGAGGCGTGATATGAGGCGTGAAATGTGGACATGTCCGCAATGCGGAGAACGGTTGGAAGAGCAATTCGCCGGTTCGTGTTGGAAGTGTGCCAGCGACATGTTTGCCAGCGTCACGGATATTGTCGGCGGTCGGTCGGATTCTTACGAAGGTAAGTTGCGGGATGCTCAGCAGATTGCGCTGACGAAGATGGCTTTGGAAGCGAAATCCAAGGGCGGCAACGCTATTGTCGGAATAGACCTCGATTATGAGAGCATACGCGGAACAATGCTGATGGTGGCAGTCTGCGGGACGGCTGTAGTAGTTGAGCCGGAAGAAGCTTCGATGAAAGCTGAAGGATGAAGAAAAAGATATTGTTAACCTTAAGTGTTATCTGCCTGACGCTTTTCGCGGGCGGGTGCTTCAACAAATCCAAGGTGCCTCTTTCCAAGCCGGAAGCGGCGCAGCCGGACATGAGTTTGGCAGGCGCATGGTATGGCGTCATCGAAGGCAGAGACGTGTACCTGCACGCGATTCCGATTCTCGAACCGCAGTCAGAGACAAAAGCGTGGATGCGGCTGGTCCATGTCGTTCATCCAAAGAGCGGAGCCGCCGCAAAAGATGGGGAAGACGCCATTATCTTGAACATGTTTCCGACCGTCGCCAGAGGCAGGAAGTTTATGAACGTGCTGTTTCGCAAGCCGCAGCAACTAGAAGGCGGCAAGTATGAAGTTGAAGAATATTATTGGTTCTGGAAGTATGATATTTCCAAAGATGGAGTGCTGACGGTGTGGGAGTTAGACGACGAGGCGATGAGGCTGGCCCTTGAGAATGAGAAACTAAAGGGCCGCTACAGGAAGGTCAGCGTCTACCTTGAGGATTCGAGCGAAAACATCTTGGCCTACCTGCTGTCGGATGAAGGCGAGAAGGCGTTTCGCCTCTACGGGCAGTTTAAAAAGGTTCGCTGAGACAGGTCGCCGCCTCCAATCTGCCGCCTAACAACTTATTCAGTCTAACCACAAGCAGCTTGCGCTTGATTCCCTTAAAGCGAAGAGGAGCAGAAGACATTTCCGTGATGACGCAGCAGGGCAGCGCAACTATTGTCGGGCTTATCGGCGTCAGCCTGCTGCTGGTTGCTTTCTTTTTGAATCTCTTTAAGTTCTTACGCTCTGAAAGCTACGTGTATCTGGCGCTCAATCTCGTCGGCGGCGCGTTGGCGTGTTACTCGTCGTATCTGATTAACTTCGTTCCCTTCGTTGTGTTGGAGGGAACGTGGGCCGTGGTCGCGGGCGTCGCCATTGTCAGAAGGCTGCTGGGGCGCTCTGTCGCGACCGAGCATCATGCCGCATGAAACAGACTGATACGGTGGAGCAGTTGGCGGTTCACGTTTGAGCGGAGCGAAGGAACGTCTAGAATCCGCACCGCGCCCCGACAGAGGCGCTTCGTGCTCATTCCTTCTCCCATGCCTATGATTGCGGCGGGGGACGTTTTGAAAAGAGAGCGCCGACAGATAAGCAAGATACTGCTGCGCAGCCTGCGGCTCAGTTGTCCCGTCTGCGGCCAATCCTCGGTCTTCCGGCGGCGCTTCCACGTCCGGCATCATTGCCCTTCATGCCTCGCGCTCTTTCAACGCGAGGACGGCTTCTTCGTCGGCGCGATTGTCGTCAACATCATCACGACCGAACTGCTGATTATCGCACTCTACCTCGTCTGCCTGCTCTTCATCAGTTCGCGCTACGAATTGATGCTCAGCATCCTCTTCATCTTCGGCATCACGTTTCCCGTCGCCTTCTATCATCATAGTTGGAGCATCTGGCTGGGCTTTGACCATCTGGTCGAAACGCTGCCCATGCACGTCGAACAGCCCGCAGCCTTGACAAGGAAAGCTCAGAATAACTAGCGCCCGCACGCCCTTTTAGTCTCTTAATTTCCGGCGCGCCCTTGCTCCCAACCCGCAACGGGTTTATCTTAGGGTTGCGTTTATTCTCCCCTTCCGCGCTATTAAGCTGTATTGTCAAGCATCTCTTTCGGGCCGCGTGCATCAAAGTGGGCGACCGTCTGCGCTTGCCGGGCGTGCCGCCACCTTTACAGGAGCTATCCAGAAATGAAAAGAATTACCGCTGTTTCCCTGCTCCTCTCCCTTTTGCTCTTCGCCGCCACTTCCGCGCTCGCACAAACGCGCCCGCGACGTGTCGGAAACACACAGAGCGCGCCGCAGCCGCAGAGCGCCCCCACAACCAACACAGGGACGACGCCCAACACGACCACAACCGCGCCCAGACGCCCGCCCGTGCTCACAGGCAAGACGACGAGCAACTATCCTTCAACGACCGCGACGCCGGCACCGCCCGCCAGCAACGAACCGGAAGAGGTCGGTGAGGGCGACGTGGTACGCGTCAATACGTCGCTGGTCACGGTGCCCGTCAGCGTCATGGATCGCAGCGGCAGATACATTCCAGACCTTCGGCAGCGGGATTTCAAGATTTTCGAAGACGGCGTCGAACAGCAGGTCGCCTACTTCGCTTCCGTGGAAAAGCCCTTCACCGTCGCGCTGGTGATAGACGCGAGCGCGTCAACCCGCTTTAAGATGGAAGAGATACAGGACGCGGCCATCGCCTTCATAGACCAACTGCGCTCGGACGACCGCGTGCTCGTCGTCACCTTCGACGACGACATACACGTTATGGCCGAAGCGACCAGCGACCGCTACACCCTGCGCAACGCCATTCGCCGCATACGCACCGGAGGCAGCACGCGCCTCTACGATGCGATTGATTTTGTGATTAACCAGCGGCTCAAGCGGATTGACGGGCGCAAGGCCGTCGTGCTCTTTACGGACGGCGTGGATACGACCAGCCGCCGCGCCTCCTATCAATCAAACATGCGCGACGCCGAAGAACTCGACGCGCTCATTTATCCTGTTCAGTATGATACTTATGTGGATATGAACGGCAGCGGCGGCGGTGGCGGCGGCAACTGGCCCGGCCCTTCTCCGATGCCGCGCCGCAGGCGCTCAAGCGGAAGCATTCTGGCTGACATTCTCGGCGGCGTGCTTGGCGGCCCGTCAGTCACCATCGGCGGCGGTGGTGGCGGCGGCAACACGGGCGGCGGCCCCGGCACCAGCCGTAGCGACTACGACCGCGCCGACGCTTATCTCAATGACCTCGCAGGCAAAACCGGAGCGCGGCTCTACCGCGCAGACGACCTGCGCAACCTAACACAGTCCTTTGCTTACATCGCGGAAGAACTGCGCCGCCAGTACAGCCTTGGCTACTATCCGAAGCAGAGCGCGCAGGCGGGCCAGCGCAGGCAAATCAAAGTCCGCGTCATGCGTCCCAACCTCGTCGTCCGCGCCCGCGACAGCTACATCTCCAAACCTTCAAACGGCGGCAACGATGCTACTACCGCGCAAACGCCCACGACTCAACGGCAGCCCGCCCCGCCCGAGATGCGCAAGCGACAGTTTAACCGTTAACCAAATCGGACTCGGCAACTAAATAAAAATGAGAAGGGCGCAATCATCTTGCGCCCTTCTCATTTTGTGCTCGTCCGTATCCGGTGAAATCTTTACGGAGTCAAGTAACCCGAGATGACCACGTTATTGATGGTCGAGTTGGGCGTATAGAGCGAAGTGTCCACCAGCAGCGGGTAGTTTGGAATCGCGCTGCTGGTCCACTTGAGCACTCCGTTCTGCCAATACTTCACCACGCCTCCCTCGACCGAGACGCGGAACACATCCGTCGCGCTATAAGAGCCGACGATAGCGATGGGGTTGCCTTTCTCATACACTCTGAGCGTTCCGTCGGCTGATGGGTAGAGCGCAAAGTCTATATCCGAATAGCTCTTATTCGTGTCGCCGTTGCTCAACCCGCACATCCGGTTCGTGTTGGCTTCGCCTACTCCGAACTCGACATAACCGTCGCCATAGGCCAGCGCTTTGGTTGAAGACGCACCGGCATCCCAAAGGTTCGACGACCCGGACGACTTGGTCAGGTTATTGCCGTTGACCGCGACATTATTGGAGGCGTTAGTCCAGACGACGTTCTCCGTCGCGAGGGTTCCCACCTGAATGTTGCCAGCGAGGACGACATTGTTGATGGACGCTCCCTGAGCGTAGAGCGAAGTGTCAACGCGCAGCGGATAGGTTGGCGCGAGCGCGCTGGTGTACAGCAGCACTCCGTCCTTACGATACTTGACCGCTCCATTTTCAACCGAGACGCTCAAGCGTGTGCTCGTCGTGTAAGTGCCGAAGATGCCGCCGTTGCCGTTTTGCTGGCGCTGAATGCCGCCCTCGTAGATGTAGATGAGGCCGCTGGCGTTCGGATAGAGCGCGAAGTCTATATCCGTATAGCTCTGATTCGTGTTGCCGTTGCTCAAGCCGCACATCTTGTGCTTGTTGGTATCACCGACCGTGAACTCGACAAAGCCGTCGCCCGAAGCAAGAGCTTTGGTGGAGACGGCCCCTGCATTCCATCCGGTCGTCGCCGCACTCTTGGTCAGGTTGTTACCGTTGACCGTGACGCCGACGGCGCTGGTCCAGACAACATTCTCGACGGGGAACACTGTTTGTACGTTGCCCGCGATGACGACATTATTGATGTTCGCGCCCGGAGTGTAGAGCGCGGTGTCAACGCGCAGCGGATAGGTGGGGGCGACAGCGCTTGTGTAGAGCAGTTGCTGGTTCTTGTAATACTTAACGCTGCCGCTTTCGACCGCGACGCGGAGACGGTCTGCCGCAGTGTAACTGCCGAAGATGCCGCCATTGCCATTGAGTTGACGCTGAACGCCGCCCTCGTAGATGTAGATGAGGCCGCTGGCATTGGGATAAAGCGCAAAGTCAACGTCCGCGTATCCTTGATTCGCGTCGCCAAAGCTCAGGCCGCACATCTTGTGGGTGTTGGTTTCTCCGGCAGAAAATTCCACGTAGCCGTCGCCGGAGATGATAGCCTTGTTGGAAGAGGCACCGGCGTTCCAAGCAGCCGTGGCAGCGCTCTTAGTCAAGCTGTTGCCGTTAACAGTCACGCCAACGGCGTTTGTCCAGATGACATCTTCCTCGTTGCCGTTCTGCGCCGCATTGAGTTCATCGAAATCAACGCCAATATCTTTGCCGTCCGTCGCTTGTCCTTTGTAAGGCGAAGTGGAGGCCAGGCGGTAATTGCCGCCCGCGTAGTCAACAAACCCGACGGCGTTTTCATTAAGGGGAAAGTAGTTGCCAAGATGCGCTGGCGTGCTGTACGTGCCGTTGTAGTATGGATTCTCAGGCCCGCCGGCTATCTGCACGTTCTTCGTCCAGAGGGCCGCGGGGAAGCTGACATTCAAGGGTTGGTCGCCGGGGTTGCTCAAGCCGTTGGTCACGTCATGCATGAAAATGTTGTTCCGGCTGATGAAGTTCGTGTTGCCGGGGGAGGCGGAAAAAACAGCGGAGCCTGAATTGAAGGCAGTGTTGTGCTCGATGGTCACGCGGTCTGTGTTGTCTTGAACATTAAAGAGCCGTCCGTATGTCTCGCCCCACGACTCGTTAATATCAATAAACAGGTTGTTTCTAATCGTCACTCGCCAGGCATGAGAGTTAGGGTTGCCCTCATCGTTTCTGCCGTCAACGGCGACACCGCCTGCTGCATGGCTCACGATGTTATTGGTAAAAAGGATGTCTTCAAGTACCGCCACCGTGCCATTGCTGTTTCCAGCCGGATTGAGCGGAGCGAAGCCGATGGCGTTGCCGTCCTGCCCGCCCTGCCAGCAATACTCGAAGATGTTGCCGTCTATTGTGATTCTTTTTCCGGCTTTGAGTTCCAGCAGGTTTTTCACGGTCCACGGCGTGCCAGCATAAGTCGGATGGCCGGGCTTCCAAGAGAGCGGTTTGCTAAACAGGTTGCGCCGTATTTCGACATCCGAGACGGTGAGATTCGGAATCGAGTTATCCCCGCCTATGATAATAATATTTTCACCCGCGCCTTCAAGATAATTATTGATGATGCTGTAGGGGCCGGGGCCGTTCCACATGCAGATGGCCTGCGAGTCTACGCCCACCACCTTAAAGCCAGCGATGTAGCTGTTGATGATTGAGGTCGAGGCGCTGTTTAAGGCGACGCCGCGCTTGGCCGGCTGCGAGGAAGCGACGTGGACGTAGCAACGGTCGAGCGTGATGTGATGCGGCACTTGCGCCAGCGTGTTTTGCGCGGAAGAGCCGTCGCCAAAGGCGATTAAATCTTTATCGCTCAGCCCCGTCGCGGGGTCTGCGGTAATCTCTAATCCGATGAGTTTGTAGTGATGGGCGTAAGCCTCCGTGACGATGACGGGCGGGCCGTAAGAGAACCCGCCGTTGTAGTTGCGCGTCTCAAGCTTCGGCATGGAGGCGCTGTTGGCGGGGCCGACGCGCACGCCGGCGGGTAGATTTGCCACGGCGGAAGATTGAATGGTGATGTAGTCGGCATCGGTGCCGCTGCCGCCTGTTTTATAACGCAGGATGAAAGGCCCGTTCGGCGTCTGAAAAGTCGTTCCGGCTTGGAGGATAATCGTATCGCCAAACTGCGCGGCGTCAATCGCGCTCTGGATGGTCGGATACTGTGTGCTCGGGACATTCAAGGTGGCCGCCCGCGCTGCTTGTTGCGCGCCGTCGCTGAAGAGCAAGAGCAGCGCGAGCAAAACGGTGAAAGGCAGGCCGTAAGAGGTTGATTGAAGCTTGCGCCGCGAGAGGACGCGTGTGGGAGCGGATGTCATTTGAGTTCCTTTCGGTTGTGGAAAGCGGCCGATGAGTTCAGACCTGATGCGAGGCTGGTCAAGTTATGAGGCATCAGGCATGAGCTATCAATGGATTACTCCGCAGCGAAATTAAGCGAAGCACAGAAAAGAGTTTCCTACGAGCCTTGTTTGTGGAAGACGCGCGAACGGTGAACGGCGCTATAGAGCCTGGCGATAGATTAATGCTTGCGCCAGCAAACAAGACGAGAGGAAAATCCCCGCCATCATAGTCCGCGGGAATTAAAAGCTCAAACAAAATCTACAACAAAAACTTGCTAGCAAATTATGCGCGTTGGCAGGCTTTCTTGCCCGCGCACAGCGTGCCGCCGGAGCTTTCGCATTAGACGATTGTACCGTTCGGAATGGTGGCGTTTTGGGGACGAGAATGATGCGGTCGCGGATAAAATAGCTGCCGTCGCCAGCGTCTGCGTTTTCGACGCCGTTCTCGTTTAAGAGGCGGACGTTTGAACCGATGCGCGCGTTCTTATCAATGATGGCGCGACGAATAATCGTGTCCTCACCGATGCCGATGCGAGGCACGCCCGCGGTTATCTCAGTCCGCATGTCTTCGATGGTCTGGTAATAATCGGCACCCATGATAATCGAAGCCTCAAGGCGGGAGCCTTTTCCGATGCGGCTGCGCAGCCCGATGATGGAACGCAGGATAGCCGCGTCGTTGATGATGCAGCCTTCGCTGATGATGGAATCGCGCACGTCGCAGTTGTGCAGCTTGGAGGGTGGAAGGTAGCGCGCTCTGGTGTAGATTGGCCCATCGGCATCGAAGAGGTTGAATTTTGGCATCGGTGAAGTCATGTCTAGATTCGCAGAGTAGAAAGCGTCGATTGTTCCGATGTCTTCCCAGTAGCCGTTGAAGAGAAAAGCCTGCACGTTATAGTTCTGAATCGCGCTTGGAATAATCTCGCGCCCGAAGTCAACCCACGAAGCATCCTCGGCAAGCAGCTTCTCCAAGCGGTCAAACTTAAAGACGTAGATGCCCATCGAAGCCAGAAAGGGGCGCACGCTCGCTTCTTCCGTCGTCAGGCCAAAGCTGGTCGTGTCAACGCGCATCGCTTCGAGCGCGTCGCCCTTCGGCTTTTCGCTAAACTCCGTGATGCGTCCCTGCTCGTCAGCTTTAAGCAGGCCGAAGCCTTCAGCCGCCTCCTTCGTGCAAGGGATGACGGAGACTGTGACATCGGCGTCGGTTTCAAAATGGCGCGCGAGAAACTTGCGATAGTCCATCCGGTAGAGATGGTCGCCGGAGAGAATCAAGAGCGTATCAATGCCCCACCCGCTGATGTGCGGCAACACTTGCCTGACCGCGTCCGCCGTCCCTTGAAACCATTGCGGGCTTTCCGGCGTCTGCTCGGCGGCGAGGATGTCAACGAAGCCGTCCGAGAATTGCGAAAAGCGGTAGGTGCGCGCGATATGGCGATTCAAGGAGGCGGAGTTGTACTGCGTCAGCACAAAGATTTTGATAACGTCGGAGTTGATGCAATTGGAAATCGGAATATCAACGAGCCTGTACTTGCCGCCCAGAGGCACGGCGGGCTTCGAGCGTTGTTGCGTCAGCGGAAACAGCCGCGAGCCTGCGCCGCCACCGAGAATTACAGACAACACGTTGTGTCTTTCTGCCATTTGGTCATCACCATCAAACGGATTGTTTTGGAGAACAGGTGGAGAATAAGCGCAAAGCACCGCGCGTTTCAAGACGAGGCTTCCGTCGCGGAAAGATTTTCAGCGAGTTTTTTGTCTGTGCGGAAGGAATAAGGGATGGAAGCTGTGCTCTGTGCTTACTCGGATTCGCGGCCCGTTTGCTCGTCCGGCGCGCTCTGCTCGGCGGTCTCAGGCGGCTCGTCGTCTTTCGCTTCGGGCTTCGGCTCGAAGTCGTCAGCCGGTGCGTGGTAGGCGAAGACCTCGTCGGACGAGGGCAGCACGCGCGCGGCCAAACTTTCGAGCAGATTACGAATCCGGCCCGGCTCTTCCACAGACGCAGGCAAGCTCACTTCACTCTGGCCGATTTCTGACTCAAGACGAATTAACTCAGCCGTAAAGCGACGGCAGGTGTTGCAGGCCACCAGATGCGAGATGAGCGGGGCTGATTCGGCGTCGCTGAGGCGTCCTTCGACGAAGGCCGAAAGGGCGTCTTCGTCCAGATGTGCGCCCGCCAGATAAGCTCCGGCCAGCGCGCCGGTCTCCACGCGTTGCTGTAGGTGCTGGTGGATCATACGACGCATACTCCCTAGCTCTTTATTTCTCTTCGGTCGTGGCACCCTAAACCCTCGACGCCTCCTTTCTATGGACGTTTCTCAAGCCTCAGCTTTGCTCTAGCCTTCTGTGGAAAAACTGCTCAAATGACGACGCACATCCTCGCTCGATAAATCCTCCGTCGCCATCTCCAAACAAATCTCTATTTCGTCGGCGCTTAACCCGCCCTTTTGTTCCAATTCCTGCCGGAAGCGGTCGAGCACCTTGCCGTAAACTTTCTCCAGCCAGCGCATCACCGTCGATTCATGGACGCGGCTTTCGGGAGTGCTGGTGCGCCGCTTCGATTGCCGCTGAAACCAGCGCCTCAAGGGAGAAGCGGGCGTTTCAACCAGGCGCGCTATCTCTCTGAGTTTCAAACCCTCGACGTGGTAGTAGAGGAGCAACAGCTTTTCGTGGTCGTCCAGGGTGGCGAGGCTCGTGTCGAGCGCCGCCACGGTCGCCGCCGCATAACGCTCGCGCGAGATGCGGTCAACCATCGCGCCCTCGCCTCCGCGCGACTCCGCGCGCCAGCCCGGACGGTCGTGCGTCTCCCCGCCGCTCTCCGACCAATCCTCAATGGAAATCTCGTCGTGCCGCGCGCGGTGCATGTCGATGACGGCGTGCCAGACCACCGTGCGCAGCCAGCCGCGCAGCGTGCCGCGCCCCGTGTAGGTCGCAAACTTTGATTGCCTGACGCCTTCGACCAGGCGCGTGCCGTACAATTCGACGTACACGGAATCAATAACCTCTTCGGCATCCGTCTCGATGCTCGCCAGATGCCGCGCGATGCGCTCGATATAACGGCGATAGCTTTGGTCAAATTCCCACCACGCGTGCTCGTTGCCGCGCGCGCAAGCGAGCGCCAGATAAAGGTCGGTTGTTTGCAGTTCGTTGAGGAATGGCCGGATAACATCAGGGCCGGGGGCATCATTGTCCGCGTCGCCTACCAGATACTTGTCAACGGCTGTTTTGACAGCCACCGTAAACTCTTCGAGAGAAATGCCGTAATTCGGCGCAGTTTCCGCGCAACGCGCATAGAGCGCGCTAATGTCGGCAGCGCATTCGTTGATGGCCCTATCCAATTTTGTGAGCGGCTCAGTCGTCACGTGTTGGGCCAGATTATAGATTAAACGATGCGCTTTCGCCTACCACTTTCGATTGCCAAAGAACTTTGCCGTCAAAAAACCTTCTCCCAACACCCCGCGCCAGAGCGAGGAACGGGCTGCCAGCCAGACATTCAGACTTAACCGTGGCAGACTTCTTTACCGGCAACAAATATAAGTTTCCAGTCTGATAGCGTGACCAACGGCTCGCTCTCTATAAGGCCGCGAGGG
>CAZEZJ010000015.1:23027-28007 GCA_964516695.1 uncultured Blastocatellaceae bacterium | reverse complement strand
CGCCGCGTGAATGACAATCTGCGGCTGCGTCTCAAGAAACACGTCGCGCACGGCTTCGATGTTCGTCACGTCCATCGGGAGCACGGCGCAATCCGTCTGCTGGTGCGCGTACATGTTCTGCTTATTGTTGCGACCCGTCAGAATAACGCGATAGTCGTCCTTGAGCGCGAGGCCCAGATTCCTGCCCAAGAATCCCGTCCCGCCCGTTATCACCACCGTCTTCTTCATCTAAAACCCCTTATCTATTCTCAACACCGCGATGCCTAAGACTCTCATAAACTTTGCCGAACTCGCCACACGGAAATCGGTCGCCGCCGCGCGCAGCAAACATTTCAAGGCTTCGCGGTGCTGGCGGGCGGCGTTGGCGACCGTCGCCGTGTAGAGCAGCGAGCCTGTTTGCAAGCGCTTCAAATGCTTTCGATAAATGGCGCGCAGGTGCGGGTCGCCGGAAATTTTCTCATAGATGTAGGTCAAACGCTGGCGCAGTTTCCCCAAGTCTAAATGCTTGATGGTGCGCCCGCCGTGATGCACGACACCGTTATTGATTTTCTCGATGCGGCCCGGTTTGTAATCGGCTGTCACGCGCAGCCAGAAGTCCCAATCCTCCGAGCCGGTCAAGATAGGGTTCGTATCGAAGCGATAGCGCTCGTAAATTTCCCGGTGAATAAAAACTCCGATGCAGCCGTAGAAATTGCCGTCAGCGATGGCCCCGATGGGGTCGTCGAGAGCGGGAAACGTGAACTTATACAGCACATTATCGTCCGGGTCTACCAGATGATAAAGATTATGAAAGAGCTTCGCGTCCGGGTGAGAGCGGAAAAAGAGGGCGGCGTCCTGCAAATTGTCTGGATACATGAAATCATCGGAATCGAGAAAGGTCACGAAGTCGCCCGTGGCGTTTTCCATTCCGGTATTGCGCGATTTGGCCCGCTCGTAATTTTGGTCATGCTTGATGAAGCGAATTTTTCCGGCCTCGATGAGCGGGCCGAGGAGTTGCTCGGTGGCGTCGGTCGAGCAGTTATCAACGACCAGAACTTCATAACGAGTGTAGGTCTGACGAAAAACCGTTTCGAGGGTTTTGAGAATCATGTCCGCTCTGTTGTAGGTTGGGATGACGACAGAGAAGGAAGGCCCTTGTTCTACCAAAGCAAATCTCCCGGCTATAAATAGGTCGTCTTTAACTATGTGATATTCACGCGGGGGCTGTCAATCGCGCTCGTCTTTCGCCCACGGCAAGTTGGCGGCTTGCTCAAAGCCTATCGTCTCTATTATCGTATGCGGTTCGGAAGCGGCGCGAAATCTCTACCTGTTGCCTGATGCTACCCTTTGCAGCGGCAATGATTCGCGCTTTCTCCAACCAATTTTCGTGCAGACCAGTTTACCCGATAGGAACATTATCTGTTTATGACCAAACGCGCACTCATCACCGGCATCACCGGACAAGACGGCTCCTTCTTAACCGAATTGCTGCTGGCGAAGGGCTACGAAGTTTATGGCATCATCCGCCGCTCGTCGTCGTTCAATACTGACCGCATCGACCATCTCTATCAAGACCCGCACGAGCCGGACACGCGCCTGCGCCTCGTCTACGGCGACCTCAATGATTCCAGTTCGCTCAACACCGTGCTCAGGCAAACCATGCCCGACGAGATTTACAACCTCGGCGCGCAATCGCATGTGCGCGTCAGCTTCGACGTGCCGGAATATACGGCCGAAGTGACGGGCCTCGGAACCGTTCGTATTCTCGAAGCCATCCGCGAGACGGGCATCCGCCCGAAGTTTTATCAAGCTTCGTCGTCCGAGCTATACGGCAAGGTGTTGGAGACGCCGCAGACCGAGCGCACGCCCTTTTACCCGCGCTCGCCTTACGGCTGCGCCAAGGCTTACGCCTACTACATCACCGTCAACTACCGCGAGTCCTACGACCTCTTCGCCTGCAACGGCATTCTCTTTAACCACGAATCGCACCGCCGCGGCGAAACCTTCGTCTCGCGTAAGATTACGCGCGCCGCCACACGCATCAAGCTCGGTCTTCAAGACAAACTCTATCTCGGCAACCTGGACGCGCGCCGCGATTGGGGCTACGCGGGCGACTATGTGGAAGCGATGTGGCTGATGATGCAAGCGGAAGAACCGGATGATTACGTCATCGCCACGGGCGAGACTCATTCCGTCAGAGAATTCTTGGACGAAGCCTTCGGCCTGCTCGACATAGACTGGCAAGAGCACGTAGACATTGACCCGCGCTATTATCGCCCGACCGAAGTTGACCTGCTCCTTGGCGATGCCACCAAGGCGCGCGAGAAACTGGGCTGGGAGCCGAAAGTCAGCTTCAAGGAATTGGTGAGCCTGATGGTTGACCACGACCTCGAACTGGCTCGCCAAGAGCAGGCCACGCTCGCCGCCAAGGACACACCCGTCGCGGGCAAAGTGCGCTGGGGTGCTGTCTAAGAGAATCAAGCTTCAACGCAAAAGCGCTAGAGAAGAAACCGGTAAACGCCGCCGGCGATGAAGAACGAGCTTGCTTGTCATTCAGCTTTGTCATTCATCTCTAGCGGCGTTTACCGTTTATCCTGTGTTCTTATCTTGTCTCCGCTTTCCATCCCTGTGTGATTTCTTCTCCGTGGCTCTGTCGTTCGGTTAACGAGTTGAAGCCGAAAACTATTTGACTTCGTAACATTTCACACCTATACTTCGCGCGCGTTTTCAGAGAGGTGTTCCCCCGCGCCCTCCGCTTGCAAGTCTGGTCCACTAGAGTCGCGTGCGGGAAACTGTATGAGCGATTCTCGTTGAGAGCGGTGAGACTAGAAGCCTCGTATCTTTTTCTTGCCTAACATACTCCTGAAAAAAGCTGCTGTTTCAATTATCCGGTCGCTGGCGAGTTGAATAATCTTTTAGCGCTCGCCGGTTATCTTTCTCAAGGGTTTCTAAACGCACCATTGAAGGCTTTCGAGCCTGAAAGCTTCAAGGCGCGGAATTCAAGGCTGTCGTTCCCAAGGTCTAAGTCAATAGCAACAATCAAAGACGAAGCGGTTTCTCTGTTAAGCGCACGATGCGTTATCAGGAAACGGCAGGGTCAGGATTTTGAGCAAGTGCCTCGCCGCAAAGACGACTCCCTGCGCTTCACGTTAAGCGCGACTGGCAGGCATCAATCCCCGTCGGATTAAGTTTCCCCCAAAGCTTTTAGGCCGAAGGAGGGCCTAACTGAATGAAGTTGAGAGTTAAAGAGAGAAAAGGATGGAGTCTGACCGTCGCCGTGGTCGCCTGTGCGCTGCTCGCGTTGATGGTCTTGATGCCCCCGCCATTCAATACACGCGCAGCCAAACAAATCAACAGACCGGGCGCTTCCCCTGGCCTCGTTTCTCATCCGGGCCTGGAAAATTTCGATATTCGCTACACGGACAAGTCAGACGCGGCTGAGGCCAAGCTGGCGAGCCTGCGCCAGCAAGCCGGACGGCGAGCGCAAGAAACGGCTTCACGCGTCAGCCGCGAAATGAGCGCGGCACAAGAAAGCCTCTCGGCGCGCGTGGGCCAACTGCACATAGAGCTTAACCGTGCGGGCAACGCTCCCGAAATCGTCGGCGTCGAGGCTGGCTGTAAATGTGCGCTCACAGCCCCGACCGCCGCCGCGCACGAGCCTACCGTCCGCAACTTTCTCTCGCGAAACAGCGAGCTATACGGTTTGACCGAAAGCCAAGTGGCACAGCTTGTCGTGGTCGCGGATTACGCGAATCCGGCGGGCAATTTGTCTTGGGTCGAATACGAACAACGCATTAACGGCATCCCTGTCTTTCAGGGTTACGTGCGTGCGGCGCTCACGAAAGACGGTGCCATTGCGCGGACCACCGGCAATCTAGCCGCTGGCCTAGACTACGCAGCGCTTCAAACAACACCGCAGATGAGCGCTTCAAGCGCGGCTTCGGCAGCCGCCCGCGCCATCGGCGTCGAGGTCAGCCCGCTCTCTCTTCGCGCCTTGCGCACCAAGACACCCATCAACGATGGCCGCACCAGCCTGCTCGCGCCAGGGCCTTTCGCGGAGAGCATCAAGGCCGACCTTGTTTATTTCCCGACCGAGCCGGGCGTGGCCGTGCTGGCCTATTCGATGCTGCTCTGGGGTCAGGACGCAGACTACTATATTGTCGTTGACGCCAACGACGGACAGATGCTCTGGCGCAAGAACATCCGCAACGAGCAGACGCAGAGCGTCACTTACAACGTCTACAACGATGACAGCCCCGCTCCGCTTTCGCCTTCGACCGCGCTGCCCGGCTCAGGCATTCAGGGCACAGCCATCGCCCGCACAGACATCACCGTTATCAACGAAATGCCGTTGGGCCAACCCTTCAGCAGTGACCCTTGGCTCGCAGATGGCGCTGGCAACGTCGTCACCACGGGTAACAACGTGGACGCAGGGTTAGACATTGACGGCACGAACGGCATCGACGCGGCTGGCCGCGCCACCGGCACAGGCCGCGTTCTCTCCTTTATCTTCAATCCGGCGCCCGGCATTCCAGCCCCCGGCGATGCCCCGACCAGCGCAGCCTTCCGCAGCGGCGCGGTCACCAACCTCTTCTTCTGGTCGAATCGCTATCACGACCGTCTCTACCAACTCGGCTTCACAGAGCAGGCGAGAAACTTCCAAAACAATAACTACGGTCGCGGCGGCGTCGGCGGCGACTTCGTGCGCGCCGAAGCACAGGATTCCAGCGGCACCAATAACGCCAACTTCTCCACCTCGCCCGACGGCATCCTCCCGCGAATGCAGATGTACATCTTCACCGGGCCGACGCCAGACCGCGACGGCGACTTCGACCACGACATAGTGATTCACGAACTAACGCACGGCACGTCGAACCGCCTGCACGCCAACGCTTCCGGCCTCACCACCACGCAATCCGGCGGCATGGGCGAAGGCTGGGGCGACTTCTACGCACGCGCCCTGCTCTCCACCGCCGACGAAGACGTTAATGGCATCTACCC
>CAZEZJ010000015.1:15468-23017 GCA_964516695.1 uncultured Blastocatellaceae bacterium | reverse complement strand
GGCTATGCCACCAAAGAAATCGTAGCGACCGCGCAGGCCAACGATAATTATTATTACGGCGTTCGTCGTTTCCCTTACGCCGTCAAAACCAACGTCGGCGGCCCCGGCGCTCTGCGCCCCGGCCAGCCGCACAATCCCTTAACCTACGCCGACATTGACCCGGCGCAAATTAATATTACCGACGGCGCATACAATCGCGGCCCCATCGGTTCGACCAGCGCCACCGCCGTCCACAACATCGGGGAAGTCTGGTGCATGATGTTGTTGGAAGTGCGCGCTCGATTGATTAGCCGCATGGGCTACGCGGCGGGCAATCAACGCGCGCTGCAAATCGTCACGGACGGCATGAAGCTCGACCCCGCCAGCCCGACTCTGATTCAGGCGCGCAATTCTATTCTGGCCGCCGACTGCGCCGGGTTCAACGGCGAAGACGAGCAAGACATCTGGGCCGGTTTCGCAACGCGCGGCATGGGCTTCACGGCGACGACGACCGGCACCGCGACCGTCACGCAATCCTTCGAGGTTCCCAATCTAACGCTCGGCACAGTCACCATCAACGACGCTGCCGGAAACAACAACGGCGCAGCCGACCCCGGCGAAACAGTCCTGCTGACGATTCCGCTCAGCAACCCCTACTGCGCCACCGACGCCGCCTCCACGACCGCCTCCATCACGGGCGGCGGCAATGCCAACTACGGCACAATCATTCATGGTGCGACCGGCTCGCAAGTTATCAGTTACACCGTTCCGGCGGCGACGGCCTGCGGCGCTGGGCTAAACCTGCCCATCGTCGTCAACAGCAGCCTCGGACAGGTGACCAGAAACTACCTGCTGCGCGTCGGCACGCCTTCGGGCACAGCGCCGCCGACCACGAACGGCAGCGGCAACATCGCGACTCCGATTCCTGACGTGGCGAGCGTCGAAATTCCAGTCAACGTCACGAGCGCGGGCGCTATCGCTGACGTGAACGTTCGCCTTCGTCTTAATCACACGTTCGATGGCGACCTGCTCATCAGCCTCGTTCACCCGGACGGAACAACTATCACGCTTTCTGACAATCGCGGCGGCAACGGCGACAACTTCGGCACCGGCGTCAACGATTGCTCAGGCACGCCGACCGTCTTCGACGACGCGGCGGCCATCGCTATCGCTTCCGGCTCAGCACCGTTTGCCGGTTCGTTCAAGCCTGCGCTTCCGCTCTCCGGCCTCAACGGCAAGGATGCGCTCGGCACTTGGAAACTGCGCGTCGTTGATACAGCTACTCAAGACACAGGCACCATCGGCTGCGTGCAAATCGAAATCACGCGCCAGACCTTCACCTGCGCGCCCGTCAATCAACTGCCGCCCGTTCGTCGTCCCGGCGATTTCGACGGCGACGGGCTAACGGACCTTCTTATCTTCCGTCCAGACGAAGGCAATTGGTACGTCCGCAATAGCTCGGACGGCTCAACCACCGTGCAGAACTGGGGACTCAGCACAGACAAGCTGGTCTACGGCGATTATGACGGCGACGGCTCCGGCGACTTCGCCATCTTCCGCGAGACGGAGGGCAATTGGTACATCCGCAATAGCTCCGACAACACGGTCACGCTCATCGGTTGGGGCCAGAACGGAGACCGGCCAGCGCCAGCGGATTATGACGGCGACGGCAAGACGGACGTTGCGGTCTTCCGTGGCTCGGAGGGTAATTGGTACATCAAGAAGAGCACGGGCGGCAGCATCGCGCAGGGTTGGGGCGACCCAACTGACACGCTCGTTCCGGCTGACTACGATGCTGACGGCAAGGCAGACATCGCCGTCTTCCGCAAGTCGGAAGGCAACTGGTACATCCTCAAGAGCACGGGCGGCTCAACCGTCACCAACTGGGGACTCTTCGCAGACAAGGCTGTCCCCGGAGACTACGACGGCGACCGTCAGGCCGACGTTGCGGTCTTCCGCGGCTCCGAGGGCAACTGGTACATCAAGAAGAGCACGGGCGGCTCGATAATTCGCAACTGGGGCGACTCGACAGACCGCCCCGTTCCCGCAGACTACGATGGAGACGGCCTCTTCGACATCGCCATCTGGCGTGAATCGGAAGCCAACTTCTACATCATCAACAGCGCCACCAATACCGTCAGCATTATCAACCTCGGTACGACCGGCGACATTCCCATCATCGGCGCGCTGAGTCCCTACGCGCGCGGACGACGGCAGCAATAGACGCACCAAGAGCAGAGCCTTCATCTTTCGTCAGCGACGAAAGATGAAGGCTCTGCTCTTTCCTGCTCAACCTTATTTCGTTTTCCGTAGCGCGAGCTACAACTCTATCAAGCGCCCGCCCTCGTTAATTGACCGTTGCGCGGCTTCGAGCAGGCGGACGACGCGCAGGCCCGCGCGCCCGTCCGTCAAAGGTGGCCTCGCTTCCCTGATGGCGTCTAAGAATTCCTGACAAACGTAGCGCAGCGCTTCGGTCGAATCCAGTTTGGGCACCCACACGTCGCCCGTCCGGTAGCTAACGAGCGTCTTATAGGCCGTCTCGCGGTCTAGTTCATCCGTGCTCCGGTTGGTCGTCACGCCCTTATCGTAGACACGTATCTTCTCGGTCGGCTCGATGTCGTCATAGACGACCATCTTGCGGCTTCCGGCGATGAGCGTGCGGCGAATCTTGACGGGCGAGAGCCAGTTGAAATGAAAGTGGGCGATAAATTCATCGTCGAACTTGAGCATCACGTAGGCTATGTTTTCGATGCCGCGCTCGATGTGGCAACTGCCCGTTGCGGTGAGCGCCGTGGGCTGGCGATTGATGATGTAGTCCATGATGGACAGGTCGTGCGGCGCTAGGTCCCAGACGACGTTGATATCATTTTGAAAGAGGCCGAGGTTGATGCGCGTCGAATCAAAGTAGAGCAGTTCGCCGAGTTCGCCCGCTTCTACTATCTCTTTGATTCTGCGCACCGCGCCCGTGTAGATGAACGTGTGGTCCACCATCAACGTTAGGCGCTGGCGCTCGGCCAATTCAATCAATTCTTCGGCCTCGCGCACGCTCGCCGTAAAAGGCTTCTCTATCAAAACGTGCTTGCCCGCGAGCAATGCCGCGCGCGCGAAGTTGTAGTGCGTGGCGACGGGCGTAGCGATGACGACGGCCGAGAGTTCCGTGTCGGCAAGCATCTGCTGGTAATCGCGCGTCGTGGCGGCTGAAGGGTAGCGGCGGCCCATCGCTTCCAGCCGCTTCGGGTCGAGGTCGCAGACCCAACCGAGACGCGCCGCCTCGTTCTCCGCGAAGTTGCGGAGCAGATTCGGCCCCCAGTAGCCGCAGCCGATGACGCCGATTGATGTTTCACTCATAAGTTGCCGATAGCTTCCGCCACTCGTTCAATCTGCTCGTTCGTCAGTTCAGGAAACATCGGGAGCGAGAGCACGCGCTGCGCCTGTTTCTCAGACTCGGGAAAGTCGCCCGGCTGATGATTCATGGAGGCATAGGCGGGTTGTAGATGAACTGGGACTGGATAATGAATTCCGGTCTGCACGCCCGCTTCGCTGAGGCTTCGTTGCAGCGCGTCGCGCGCCTCTGTTTGCACGACGTAGAGATGATAAATGTGGCGCGCATAGGGCATCTCGCGCGGCAAGACGAGATTGCTGCCACTGAGCAGTTCATTATAACGCGCGGCGTGTGCGCGGCGCAGGTCGTTCCACTTGTCCAGATGGCGCAGCTTCACGTTCAAGACCGCGCCCTGGATGCCTTCGAGGCGAAAATTGTAGCCGACGATTTCATGCCGGTATTTTTGCTCTGAGCCGTGGTCGCGCAAGAGACGCACGCGGCGCGCGACCTCCGCATCGTTTGTCACCACTGCGCCGCCCTCGCCGTAAGCTCCGAGGTTTTTGCCGGGATAAAAACTGAAGCATCCGGCTTGCGAGAGAGCGCCGACGCGCCTTCCCTTATAGAGACTGCCATGTGCCTGTGCCGCATCCTCTATGACGAGCAGATGATATCTGGCGGCGATTTCAAAGATAGGGTCGAGGTCAGCCGCCTGCCCGTAGAGATGCACGGGCATGATGGCGCGCGTCCGCTCCGTGATGGCGGCTTCAATGCGTGCGGGGTCAATGGTGTAAGAGAGTGCATCGGCGTCAACGAAGACGGGCTTCGCCCCGGCTGTTGAGACGCCTTCGGCGCTCGCAAAGAAAGTGTTGGCGGGAATGATAACTTCGTCGCCCGTTCCCAAACCGCACGCCATCACGGCCAAGTGAATAGCAGCCGTCCCGCTATTGACGCCGACGCAAAACCCCGCGCCGACATATTCAGCAAAAGCCGCTTCGAAAGCCTCCACCTCACGACCCAACACAAAGGCCGTCGTTTCCAACACACGCGCAATCGCCTCATCAATCTCCGCCTTGATTGACAAATACTGCGCTCGCAAATCAACGAAAGGAACAGTCATAAATAAAGTGATGAGTGATAGGTAATAGGTGATAGGTAACAGAAAGCGGTTCTCTTATTACCTATCACTTATCACCTATTACTTCTTTTATTACACGTGCCGGATTGCCCGCGACGATTGAATTGGGTGGAACGTTTTTCGTGACGACGGCGCCCGCGCCGACGATTGAGCGCGCGCCGATTTCCAGGCCGCCGAGGATGGTCGCGCCGGTGCCGATGGAAGCGCCGTGGCGCACAATGGTCGGCTCGACCTGCCAATCGGCTTCGGTTTGCAGTTGGCCCGTGGTGCTCGTGGCTCTAGGATATTTATCGTTAATGAAGTTGACGCCGTGGCCGATGAAGACTTCGTCTTCGATGTGGACGCCTTCGCAGATGAAAGTGTGGCTTGAGACCTTGCAGTTGCGGCCCACGCGCACGCCCTTTTGAATCTCGACGAACGAGCCGATTTTCGTGCCGTCGCCGATTTCGCAGCCGTAGAGATTAACGAAATTGTAGATTGCCACGTCGCGCCCCAGTTTGACATCCGGCGCGATGAGGCAGAATTCGCCCCTCATTCAGTTGAGTCCAAAGTCTGGTGCCCAAAGTTCAAAGCCTAAGGTCTAAGTGTCCATGAGTCTCATCGGTGCCCGCCCGTGGACTTTTAAGACTTTGGACTTTGGACCAAGCCGGGCGTGTCCGGCCCCGGCTCATCGTCCGTGTAGTATTCCGAGTAGTAGCCGCCGTAGTAATAGTCATGCGATTCGAGCTTGACGTTGTTGAGCACGATGCCGAAGATGTGCGCGCCGACATCCATCAACTGCTGCTTGGCGCGACGCACCACGGCGCGCGAACTCTTGCCGCCATGCACGACCAGCATCACGCCGTCAACGATGGTCGAAAGAATCGCGGCATCCGTGAAAGAGATGGCTGGCGGCGAATCAATAACGACGTGCGTGAAGCGTTCAGATAGCGTGGCGACGAGTTTGCGCATTTCGTCTGAGCCGAGCAGTTCCGCAGGGTTCGGCGGCACAGGCCCGGAAGTCATCAGCCGCAAATTCGGAAGCTTCTCGTAAGGCTGCATCACGGATTCCAAATCGGAATCGCCCGACAGATAGTTGGTGACGCCGCGCACGTTGGCGATGCCGAAATGAGCGTGAACGCGCGGGCGGCGCAAATCGCAATCAACGAGGAGCACGTCCGCGCCTGTTTGGGCCAGCATGACGGCGGTGTTCACAGCCGTCGTCGTCTTGCCTTCCGATGGCTGGCTCGAAGTGACAAGGATGGTGCGCGGCGGCTGCCCGGCGCTGGAGAGCAGCAGCGAGGTGCGCAAGTGCCTGTAGGCTTCAGCGACGGGCGAGCGCGCGTCGTCAATCAGAGCGAGCGCGGTCACTTCGCCCCCCTCAGCCGGAGCGCCTCCGGCCTTGCCACGCAAGCGCCGCTCAGGACGATTGGACGGAATCAACGCCAGCGCCGGAACGTGTATGTAGCGGTCAACGTCGTCAACCGACTTGAGCGTGTCGTCCAGATAATCGAGCAGGAAGGCGAGGCCGATGCCAGCGCCGAGCGAGAGAATCAAAGCAATCAGGATGTTGCGCACGCGCGGCGGCCCGACCAATTCGCCGCGCCGCCCGTAGTTGGTGACGGTAATGTTGTTTGAGCGCGAATCGCCAAGCTGGTTATCCAGCTCGCGCTGGCGTTGCAGCAGCGTCGTCAAAGATTGTCTATCAGTCTCAAGCTGCTGCTTCATCATGCTCATCTGAATCTCAGCGATATTCTGCGCGGTGGTTGTGCCGCGCTGCTGATTGAAAGCCTGCCGCAGCCTGTTTTCTCTGGCGAGCGCTGCCTCGTAGCGCGCCTTCATTCCTGAAATGATATTGAGCGGTTCTTTCGCCAACTCTTCTTCGAGAGGTTTAATCTGCGCATCCACTCTTTTGACCGCGCTCCATTCCTCCGTGTATTGCGTCAGCAACTCGGCTCTTTTCTGTTGCAGTTCGCTGAGCCTTTCGCGCTTCTTTTGCACGACAATGCTTTCCTGCACCTGCGGGACGCCGTTAACGTCCTGCTGCTTGGCAGCGGTCTCGTAAAGAGACTGTAAATTTTTCCGCTCGTTTTCGGCGTCGAGCAGTTGGCTGCTGAGTGTCGCCAGTTTCGTCGCTTCCAGATTTGATGTCGGGCTTTCGTTCTGCGGGAGATTGTTGTTGATGGCGTAATTGAGCGCTTCGGCCTCCTGCTTTTTGACCTTCAGTTGGAGTTCAGCGACTTTGTTGGCGAGCACGTCGGCGTTTTTTTCCGAGCCTTGCGTCTCGCGCTGAATGTTGTTGTAGACGAAGACATCGGCCACGGTGTTGACTATCTTTTGGGCGAGTTCCGGGTCCGTGTGCTGGTAGCGGAGCGTGACGAGGTTAGTGCCGACCACGGGGTCAACCGTCAGGTTAGCGCCGAGCGCTTCCTCGTAAGGCTCAAGCTTGGCGAGTTCTTCGGGCGTCAACTGTTGCCCTTTAACGTCGTCTTCCTTGACGACGGGCAAATCTCCAGAGGGCGTCGGGGGAGTCGTCGGCGCTGCTTTTTCGCGCGAGAAAAGCCTGCGCAGCGAAGACATGATGTCCGTCTGCGTTTGTCCGGCGAAAAAGCGCGCGTCGTTTTGCAGGTCTAAGGTCTTGATGACCTGGCGTGCGAGCGCCGGATTTTCGAGCAGGCGCAGTTGCGTTTGCCAGTAGACGGGGTCGGTGCCGTTGTTGCCCGTGTTGATGACGATGCCTTTGTCGCTTTGCAGGACGTTGCCTTGCTTCGGCTCGATTTGAATCGTGGTCGCGGCCTCGTAAATCGAGGGCATCCGGTACATCTGAATCGTCACCAAACTGGTCACGACCAGCACGAGCGCCAGAATCAACCACTTGCGCTTCAAGACGACGAAGAGGTAGTCGCGCAAGTTTGTTTCGGTTTGCGCAACGCCGTAAGGCTTCGATTGAGCAAGGTCACCGAGCGGGCGATCCAGCGCACGGTCTACGGCAGGCAACGGCAGCAAACGATTATCTTGAGACATAATAAACTTCTAAACCTTATCTATAAAGAAACTAACCCTAACGGGGCGACCACAAACAGACGCACCATAATAGCAGAGAGCAGCCTCATGGCAAACCATGTTGGCCCTAT
>CAZEZJ010000015.1:0-15458 GCA_964516695.1 uncultured Blastocatellaceae bacterium | reverse complement strand
CGTCCAATCTTCTCGCCGCGAGCGGCAGCGGCAAACTCTTCAAGCGCCTGCTGCCAATCGGGGAGAGGTTCGAGCTTGAGGGCAGCGGAGAGCAGACAGCGCAGGCGAGAGTTGCGCGGGCGCGGGGCCGGGCGTTGCAAGGAAGACATCGCTACGCTCTCAATTTTCGGTGTCACATCTCCGGCAGCCCTGAGCGCCGCCCGCGTAAACTCTTCATAGCTCGCGCCCTCGCCGCTGTTAACGATGTGATAGATGCACGGCAAATCAAGCTCGGCCAACTCACGCATCCGCGCCGCCAGATGCAAGGCGTAGGTCGGCGTTCCATACGCATCATGGATAGCCTGCAATGATTGCCCTGCGCGCGCCATCTCTATCACGCGGCTCAGATAATTGCGCCCGCCCGCTCCAAAAATCCAGCCGGAGCGCACGACCGTTGTGCGCGCACAAGCTGCCTGCGCGCGTCGTTCTCCCTCAAGCTTGGCAGCGCCGTAGACGCTCACCGGGCGCGGGTCGTCGCGTTGCGTGTAGAAGCCGTCTTTCGCGCCGTCGAAAACGTAATCGGTCGAGACGGTGATAAGCTGCGCGCCGATGGCTCTTGCGCCTTCGGCCAACACTTGCGGCCCGCGCGCGTTCACCGCGAAAGCGCGTTCGCGGTCAATCTCGCAGCCGTCAACATCCGTCCACGCCGCGCAGTTAATGATTGTTTCGGGCCGCTCTTCCTCGAAGACGCCATTCACGCTCTTCGCGTCTGTGATGTCCAAGCTGCGATGGTCGTGTGCGAAGACCTCATCGCCTCTGGATGCGCAATGCTTGACCACCGCGCGCCCGAGCATCCCGCCCGCTCCTGTCACCAAAACTTTCATAAAGGTCAGCAGCCTCAGAGTCAGGAGTCGAAAAAAACAGAAGCCGTCTATTCTCGTTGACTCTTGACGGTTAGGCTTTACAGCGCGGCCTCCGTTCCGTATTGCCGCGCGTAATATTCTCTGTACGCGCCGCTTTGCGCGCGGCGAATCCAATCCTTGTTCTCCGCGTACCACTTAATTGTTTTTAGGATGCCGCTCTCCCACGTTTCCGTGGGCCGCCAGCCCAGTTCTCTTTCCACCTTCGACGGGTCAACGGCATAACGGCGGTCGTGGCCGGGACGGTCCGTGACGAAACGAATCAGCGAATGAGGCTTGCCCAGCATTGTCAGGATTGATTTGACGACCTCTATATTGCGCCGCTCGTTGCGCGCGCCGATGTTGTAGAGAGCGCCCGCCTCGCCCTTCAAAGTCGCGAGCAGCACGGCGCGGCAATGGTCTTCGACGTAAATCCAATCACGGACGTTACGCCCGTCACCATAGACCGGAATTGCTTTGTCTTGCAGCGCGTTGGCAATCAAAAGCGGGATGAGCTTTTCGGGAAACTGGCGCGGGCCGTAGTTGTTGCCGCAACGCGTGATGACGGTGTCGAGATTGAAAGTATGATTCGCGGCATTGACCAGATGCTCGGCGGCGGCCTTCGTCGCCGCGTAAGGATTCTTCGGGTTGAGCGGCGATTCTTCGTTGAAGAAAGCGGTCTCGTCATCCTCCGGCAGGCTGCCCAAAACTTCATCCGTGGAGACATGAACGAAACGCCGCACGCCGCGCTCGCGCGCAGCATCAAGCAAGACTTGCGTGCCCGTAATGTTTGTGTGGAGAAACTTGTCGGCGCAAGCGATGCTGCGGTCAACGTGTGTTTCGGCGGCGAAGTTGATGAGCGCGTCAGCGCCGTCTCCTAGCGCTCGCAGCACCGTTTCGCGGTCTGCTATGTCTCCGCGCACGAAGCGATAACGGCTTTCGTCCAGATTGTTGAGGTTGTCAAGATTTCCGGCGTAGGTGAGCGCGTCGAAGTTTGTGATGTGGCAATCGGGCAATTCCGCGAGCGCCAATCTGATGAAGGCCGAGCCGATGAAGCCCGCGCCGCCGGTGACGAAAAATTTAAACATCGAATGTCTTGCAGGTTGTCTCACCTTGGGAGCGGGCAGCTTAACAGGACTTGCGAGTATAGGTTTGGGTTTTGCGGAGTGTCAAGAATTGCGCGTCGCTTGACGCTCCTTAAGGCGGGCGGTTAGACTGCGCATTTCGTTAAGCTTAAAGGGAAATCTCTATCAACAGGCGATTATTAATTGTGTGGGCCGCTAGCGCTCGCAATAGGTTCTCGGGCGCTCGGGTTTCCGGCGAGCAATCTGATTTTGATTCGGATGATTACTGACAACTGAGAGCGCGCTTTTCGATTAGCCGCCGACAACCCCTTTGGAAACCGCCTCGACCTCCAACGCGCAACAGCTCATCAGCCGAAACAGCCTAGAACAGCAGGAGGACACGAGGCATAGCGGGAAGCTTGTGAGAAGGATGTAGAGAGAGAATGCAGACAGGCCAGCCACCTTCAATCGCCGTCATCGGCTGCGGCTACTGGGGCAAAAACCTCGTGCGCAACTTCGACCGCCTGGGCGCGCTCTCGCTTTGCTGCGACGCCACGCCCGAGGGACGCGCCACAGCCGCCAAGCTATCGCCGCGGGCAGCGATTGTCTCAAACCTTACGGAAGCGATTGAGTCGAACGTGGCGGGCGTCGTCATCAGCACGCCCGCCGAGACTCATTATGAGTTGTCACGCGCGGCGCTCATGGCGGGCAAGGATGTCTTCGTCGAAAAGCCGCTGGCTTTAACTTACGAGCAGGGCGCAGCGCTCGTGCGGCTATCAGAGGAGCGCGGGCGTATTCTGATGGTCGGGCACGTGCTCGAATATCACCCGGCCATCGTTCGCCTGCTCGAACTCGTGCGCGGCGGCGAACTCGGCAAAGTGCGCTACATTTCATCGAACCGCTTGAACCTCGGCAAAGTCCGGCGCGAGGAGAATATCCTGTGGAGCTTCGCGCCGCACGACATCGCCATCATCCTGCGCTTGATGGGCAACCACATGCCCTTTCAAGTCTCGGCCCACGGCGGCGGCTACGTGCAGCCAAACATCGCGGACGTGACCATTACGCACATGCTTTTCGACAACAACGTGCGCGCACACATCTACGTCTCATGGCTGCATCCCTTCAAGGAACAGCGCCTCGTCGTCATCGGTTCGAAAAAGATGGCGAGCTTCGATGACGTGACGAAACAACTCGTGCTCTACGACCAACGCGTAGAGGTGCAGGAGGGGCAGCCCGTGCCGATTAAGGGCGAGGGCGAGCATGTCGAGTTTTCAGCGGACGAGCCGCTCCTTTTAGAGTGCAGCGCGTTTCTCGACAGCATAGTGTCGCGCCGCGCGCCTGTGACTGACGGCGCGAGCGGGCTGCGCGTGCTGCAAGTCTTGCAAGCGGCGCAGCGCTCGCTGGTGATGAACGGGGAGCCTTTGACGCTCCCGCCCGCAACTTTCAGCGAAGGAACGGCAGTCTTCAAATGACCGAGCGAAACTACTTTGTGCATGAGAGCGCCTACGTTGACGAACCCGTCGAGATAGGCGCGGGCACGAAAATTTGGCACTTCTCCCACGTTCAATCACGCGCGACGATAGGCGAGCGCTGCATCCTCGGGCAGAACGTCAACGTGGCGAACGATGTTCGTATCGGCAACAACGTCAAGATACAGAACAACGTCTCCATCTACACGGGCGTTGAGCTGGAAGACGACGTTTTCTGCGGCCCGTCCTGTGTGTTTACGAACGTCATCAACCCGCGCTCGCAGATTGTGCGCCACAGCCAGTATCAACTGACGCTCGTGCGGCGCGGCGCAACGCTCGGCGCAAACTGCACCATCGTTTGCGGCGCGACCATTGGCCGCTACGCCTTCATCGGAGCGGGCGCAGTCGTCAGAGGCGACGTGCCGGACTACGCGCTGATGCTGGGCGTCCCCGCACGGCGCAAAGGCTGGATGAGCCGCCACGGGCACCGGCTGGAACAGCAGGACACAGATGGCAATCTCGTCTGTCCCGAAAGCGGCTGGCGCTACAAGGAGATGGAACCGAACGTCTTGCGCTGCCTCGATTGGCCGGAAGATAAGCCACTGGAAGCCGCAAGCTGAAGGCTAAAGGCAAAGATTAATTTTTCATTCTGAAAGCGACTCGACCATGATTGAAACTCAAACGCAGCCCGTTCCGCTGCTTGATTTGAAAGCCCAGTACGCAACTATTCGTGATGAGATACGCGCGGCGATTGACCGCGTCGCGGATTCGCAGCATTTCATTCTCGGCCCGGAAGTGGAAGCCCTGGAACGGGAAGTTGCAGCTTACTCGCAATGCGAGTACGGCATCGGCGTCTCTTCGGGCACGGACGCGCTGCTTGTCGCCTTGATGGCGATTGACCTTAAGCCCGGCGATGAAGTTATCACCACGCCCTACACCTTCTTCGCGACCGCCGGCGCGGTGGCGCGTCTGAATGCCAAGCCTGTTTTCGTTGACGTTGACCCGCTGACTTACAACCTTGACCCCGCCAGCATCGAGGCCGCCATCACGGAGCGCACGCGTGCCATCATCCCCGTGCATCTCTACGGGCAGATGGCCGACATGAATTCAGTCATGGAAGTTGCGCGCGGGCACAGGCTCGTCGTCATAGAAGACGCGGCGCAGGCCATCGGCTCGGAATACGAGAATCGTCGCGCCGGAAGCATCGGTGATATGTCCTGCTTTAGTTTCTTCCCGTCGAAGAATCTGGGCGGCTTTGGCGACGGCGGAATGGTAACGACTAACGACGCCGCGCTCGCGAAACAAGTGAAGCTGCTGCGCAACCACGGCTACGCGCCGAAGTATTACAACAAGGTGGTCGGCGGCAATTTCCGCCTTGATGCGATTCAGGCCGCCGTCTTGAGAATCAAGCTCAAGCACCTGGACAACTGGACAGAGCAGCGCCAGCAAAACGCCGCCACCTATCGTCGCCTCTTCACGGAAGCTGAGCTGAGCATTGACCCGCGGTTCGTCGGACTCGCGAACGAGGCGCAGAATGGTGACGAAGCTGTCAATCAGTTAAGCGAATTGTCGGGCGTCGTGTTGCCGACAGAAGCGCCGAACATGCGCCACATCTATAACCAGTTTATTATTCGCAGCGGCCAGCGCGACGCCCTTCTGGCCCACTTGAAGGAGCGCAAAATCGGGACTGAGATTTATTATCCGGTGCCGATGCACGTGCAGGAGTGCTTCGCTGAGTTGGGCTATCAAGCGGGAGACTTTCCTGAGAGCGAACGCGCCGCACGCGAGACGCTGGCGCTGCCCATCTATCCTGAACTGACGGAGAGCATGATGCGCACGGTGGTTGACGCCATCGCGGATTTCTACCGGACGAGGAAGAGTTGAAAAGCCTGTGAAAGTCTTAACGGTGGTCGGCGCTCGGCCACAGTTTATTAAGGCGGCTCCGATTAGTCGTGCGCTCAAAGCGGCAGGACACGCGGAGTTTCTGGTGCACACGGGCCAGCACTACGACTACGGGATGTCGCGCGTCTTTTTCGAAGAGATGCGATTGATTGAGCCGGCGCTTAATCTGGAAGTCGGGTCGGGGTCGCACGGGTGGCAGACGGGGCAGATGTTGATGGGTTTGGAGATGACTATGCAGCAGCAGCGCCCCGATTGCGTGCTGGTCTATGGCGACACCAACTCGACCATCGCCGCCGCGCTCTCGGCCTGCAAACTACACATCCCCATCGCGCACGTCGAAGCCGGCCTGCGTTCGTTTAATCGAACGATGCCGGAAGAACACAACCGCGTTTTGACAGACCATTGCTCAGACCAGCTTTTCTGCCCGACGCAGACGGCCATTGAGAATCTGGCGCGCGAGGGAATCACAAAAGGCGTGCATCTGGTTGGCGACACGATGTACGACGCTGTTCTACAGTTTGCCGAACTCGCGCTAGCGCGCTCTCCCCTATTGGAACAACTCGGCGTGCAACCAAGAGAATACTTGCTCGCCACGCTGCATCGTCCCTACAACACGGACGCGCCCGAAAATTTGCGCAGCATCCTCGCAGCTTTAGCCGAGACGAATGAAACGGTCATCTTTCCCGTTCACCCGCGCACGCGGCGGAAGATTAACGAGTTGGGCGAAGGTTTAATCACGAAGGCGGCAAACGTGAAGATGATTGAGCCGGTGGGCTATCTGGATATGTTGCTGCTCGAACAGCACGCGCGCCTGATTCTGACGGATTCCGGCGGGATGCAAAAAGAGGCCTACTTTTTCGGCGTGCCGTGTGTGACGTTGAGGCCCGAAACCGAATGGGTCGAGACGGTCGAAGCCGGATGGAACGTTATCTGCGGCGCGGAGCGCGAGCAAATCCTGCGCGCAGTCAAAGCGCACGCGTGGCCGGCGGAAGCAGCGCCGCCGCAGGTCTTTGGCGACGGGCGCGCCGCGGAGAAGATTGTCGGGCATTTGATGGCTGCTTATTCAACGGAGCAAGGCGCATGATGAGCGGCGAAGCGGTCAAGCGCCGCGACGAAGCAGAGCAGCGGCAAAGCGCGTCTGCCACGGGAACACAGGCGCACGAAGTGTTGATTGAGCCTTCGCGCGGCTGGGTATCGCTCCGGCTCAAGGAGCTTTGGGAATACCGCGAACTGCTCTACTTCCTCGCCTGGCGCGACATCAAGATTCGCTACAAGCAGACGGCGCTTGGCCTCGCTTGGGCGGTGCTGCAACCGTTTCTGACGATGCTCATCTTCGCCATCTTTTTCGGAAGATTGGCGGGGATGCCTTCGGATGGCGTGCCTTATCCGCTGTTTGCGTTCGCGGCGCTTGTTCCTTGGACGTTCTTCGCCAACGGGCTGACGCAATCGTCAAACAGTCTTGTCGGCAGCGCCAATCTCATCAAGAAGGTTTACTTTCCACGCCTCGTCGTTCCGATTTCCGTTGTGCTCGGCGGGTTGCCGGATTTCGCGCTCTCATTTGTGGTGCTCTTGGGCATGATGGCTTACTACGGCGTCTATCCGCAGTTGGCTGTTGTGCTGTGGCTGCCGCTGCTGCTTTTGCTCGCGCTGGTGACGGCGCTCGGCACGGGGCTGTGGCTCTCGGCGCTCAATGTGAAGTATCGAGACGTGCGTTACATCGTCGGGTTTCTGACGCAGATTTGGATGTTCGCGACGCCCGTGGTTTATCCGGCCAGTTTGCTCTCGGGGCGCTGGCGGCTGGTCTATAGCTTGAACCCGATGGTCGGCGTCGTCGAGGGTTTTCGCTGGACGCTCCTGCGCACCACGACCGCGCCGGGAAAATCCATCATCATCTCCGCGACGATGGCGCTCTTGATTTTGGTGACAGGCACGTTCTATTTCCGGCGGATGGAAAAGACTTTCGCGGACATCGTTTGAGACTTTAAGGATGACTGACGTAGTAATCAGAGCTGAGAGTCTGGCGAAGGAGTATCGCATCGGCGCGATGCAAGACAGCTACCGGACGCTGCGCGACGTGCTGGCGGGCGCGGCGCTCGGGCCTCTACGCGCTTTTCAATCGCTGGTGCGGCGCAGTAGCGGCGGCGCACGCCGCGAAGAGAACGAGATTATTTGGGCGCTCAAGGATATTTCGTTTGAAGTTAAGACGGGCGAAATCGTCGGCCTCATCGGTCGCAACGGCGCGGGGAAATCTACGCTCTTGAAGATTCTCTCGCGCATTACGGAGCCAAGCCACGGGCGGGCGCGCATCCACGGGCGCGTCGGCTCGTTGCTCGAAGTCGGCACAGGCTTTCATCCTGAATTGACGGGCAGAGAGAACACCTATTTGAACGGCGCAATACTTGGCATGAAGAAGGCTGAGATTAAGCGCAAATTTGACGAGATAGTAGCTTTCGCGGAAGTCGAAAAGTTTGTTGACACGCCCGTCAAGCACTATTCATCGGGAATGTATTTGCGCCTGGCGTTTGCCGTCGCGGCGCATCTCGAACCGGAAATTCTGCTGGTTGATGAAGTGTTGGCGGTGGGCGATGCGGCGTTTCAAAACAAGTGTCTCGGCAAGATGAGCGACATCGCGGGCGAAGGCCGCACGGTGCTTTTCGTCAGCCACAACATGCCCGCGATTAAGAATCTCTGCCACCGCGCGCTCCTTCTCGACCGCGGCCAGGTAGAGCGCGAGGGCGAGGCTTCGAGCGTCGTGCAATACTACTTGCAGGGCGATTACCAAAACAGCAAGAAAGTCTGGGCCGAAGGTGAACGGCCCGGCAATGAGTCGGTCAAACTAAACTGCGTCCGTGTTCTAGATGCAGAGGGAGAAGAAACCGCCGCCGTCAAACTCTCCGAACCGCTGACGGTTGAAATAGATTATGAAGTCGTACAGCCCGGAGCTTACGTCGCCTTCTCGCTCGTCCTTTATGATGCTGACGGCTACGCTCTTTTCGCGTCGCTCAGCAACACGGAGCAAAATTATTACGGCAGGCCATTGGAGCTTGGGCGCTACAAGAGCCGTTGCACAATGAGCGGCGACTTGCTGAACACGGGCAAGTTCAGTTTTTCGCTCATCGGCTTTTCCGCCAACTGGACAGACCATTTCAGGGTGGACCAGGTCGTCTCATTTGAAGCGACGGATGACGGTCGCCTGCGAGGCGATTACTACGGCATCTTCGGCGGCCCGCTGCGGCCCAGATTTCCGTGGGAGACGGTGGCGTCTTAGTCGAACTGGTTATCAATCAAGAATCGGGCCGAAAAAGAAAATAATAGTTGCGATGAACAAGAGCGTTTATGCCAGAGAACCGTTGCGCATGAGAGACGGCATCCCCGTCTTCACGGAGACCAACGAATACACGGACAACTACGAGACCATCTCCCATGACCATCTGGCCTCGATGGCGAAGGACGGCACAAATCCCTTCATCGCGGAAAAGGTCTGGCAGGAGATGGAGCACTCGACCGTCGAACTCATCAAGAAATATTCCAAGGCGGGAGACAAGGTGTTGGATGTCGGTGTGGGTTTGGGGCGCGTGCTCTCGAATTTTCCGCAACTGGAAAGATACGGGATGGACATCAGCTTCGGCTACCTGAAGGAAGTGCAGAGCAAGGGCATCGAAGTCTGCTTCGCGCAGGTCGAAGAGATGCCCTACAAGCCCGAAACCTTCGACCTCGTACTGGCGACAGACATTCTTGAGCACGTGATTGACTTGAACACCTGCTGCGCCAAGATGCTCTCGGTCTTAAAGCGCGGCGGACTGTTGATTGCCCGCGTTCCCTATCGCGAGGATTTGAGCGGCTATCTCGCGCCCGAAAATCCATATAAATATGTTCACGTCAGAAATTTTGACGAAGACTCTCTGCGCATCCTGTTCGAGCGCATTTTCGACTGCGAGTGGGTGGAGGCGACGAAGGTGGCGCATCATGCTTACAGAGGCAGCCGCCTGAAATACAGGCTGCCGCGCGCCGACCAACTGATGCGCCGCGCGCTCGAACGAATGGAGACTTCGTTTCCGAGCGCCTACCAAAAATGGACGCCCAAATTGGTGCTGCCGATGGAAATCAATATCGTGGTGAGAAAGATTTGAGTTGCTGCCGCTGTGCTCAGGAGCACGGGCCGCGCTCTAGTAGCTCATAAGAGCCAAGCTGTTTTTTGTCAATGGGTCGCAAGCTTAACATTCTGGTCATCTTCGTGATGAACAAGTATCCCATGAGGGCCACGCTCTGGGACCAGCTCTATTGTTTTCGTCACTACTCCGAGCACAACTGCTTTTATCTCAACCTCACCGTGCGCTCCGTTCCCTGGTATCTCAAGCACGTGAAGTTTGACCTCATCGTCTTCGGCACAGTCTTTCTGGCGAACCGGATTAAGGCCGAATGGTTTGAGCCGTTGGTGGAAAAGGCGCGGGCGCTCAAAAGCTCGATGGCCGTCAAGATAGCTTTTCCGCAGGACGAGCACACGCACACCGGCGTGCTAATGGACTTTCTCGAAGAGTTTGAGATTGACACGGTCTTTTCGGTCGGGCCGCCTTCGGAGTGGCCCAAGCTTTACGACCGCCAGAGCCTCAAGCGCGTTAAATTCTTCAACGTCCTGACAGGCTACCTGAACGACGCGACCGTCCGCCGTATCAACAATTTCGCCGCCGAAGAACGCGAGCGCGATATTGACATCGGCTATAGAACATGGCTGGCCGGAGCTTGGCTCGGTCGTCACGGCCTGCTGCGCCAAAAAATCGCGGACATCTTCCTGGAGCACGCGCCCGCGCGCGGCTTAAAGACAGACATCTCGACGCGCAGCGAAGATACAATCTGGGGCGACGATTGGTACAAGTTTCTGCTGCGCTGCAAGTACACCATCAGCGTCGAGGGCGGGGCGAGCGTGCCCGACCGCGACGGAACGTTGAAAGAGAGAGTCGAGGCTTACCAGCGCCAGCACCCGCAAGCCACCTTCGCGGAGATTGAGCGAGCCTGCTTTCCCGCCCTTGATGGGACGATTCGCTACGTCGCGCTCTCGCCGCGCCACTTGGAATGCTGCGCGACGAAGACCTGCCAGATTCTCGTCGAAGGAGAATACAACGGCATCCTAGAGCCGGGCCGCCATTACATCGAACTCAAAAGCGACTTCAGCAATATCACGGACGTGCTGGACCAGATGGAGCGGGAAGACCTGAGACAGCAGATAACCGAGCGCGCCTTTCAGGAGATAGTCGCTTCCAAGAAATATACCTATCAAAGCTTCGTGAATTTCGTGCTCGAAGAGTCGCTGACAGACCGGCAGAGAGCGCATGAGGCCGAGTCGCGTTCAATCTTAAGCCGTCTGATTTACTACTGGATGCGGCTCTCCGAATTCGTCTCTTGGGTGCAGGTCGCGCTGCATTTACATTCCATTACGGCGAAGCTCAAAGGCGTTGTGCGAAAGGCGCTGGTGAGTGTCTTCTCCGAGCAAACTGTGGTATCAATGACGGGTCGTGTGAGGCCCGACAAGAGGGAAACTGACTAGGATTATGAGTTACGTCGAGCGCATCAAGTGGCGTCTAGGATACACGCTGGGGAATACGAAGAAACAGACGACCGAACTGTTTTGGTCTGTGACGGGCAAGTTTAATAAGCCCGGCCCCGCGCCCGCGATTAAGAAGTTGGACGTTGATAATACGACCGTCGTTGATTCCTTCTGGGGCGAGCACACGGTTGATACAACGCTCTTCAAGAGCGCGCTGCAATCCAAAAAACATCTCGAATGGCGTGCCAGCCTCTACCCGCTCTTTACCGAGTTTATGAATTTGTACGGCGAGCACGACGGCGAGGTCTTGCTCGACTACGGTTGCGGGCCGGGCAATGACTTGGTGGGTTATAGTATCTATACCAACGCCCGCAAAATCATCGGCATTGACATCTCGGCCAAAGCCTTGAGGATGGCCCAGCACCGTCTTTCGCTGCACAACGTTGACCCCGAACGCATCGAGTTGATTAACTCGGCCGACACCGCGACTACGATTCCCCTTGAAGATGAGAGCATCGATTATTTGCAATGCCTCGGCGTCTTGCATCACACGAGCCACCCGGAAGCGCTGCTTCGAGAGTTTCACAGAATTTTGAAGCCGCAGACGGAAGCGCGCGTGATGGTTTACAATCGCGACAGCGTTTGGGTGCATCTCTACGCGGCTTATGAAAGGCTCGTGATTGAGAACGCGTTTCCGGGCAAAAATGTCTACGAGATTTTTCACCGGACGGTTGACGTTGAAGACGACGGAACGGGCAATTGTCCCATCGCCAGATGCCACAACTGGGAGGAGTTTTCGCGCCTCTGCGAAGAGATGGGATTTCGCACGGAGTATTTGGGCGGCTATCATTCCGATGTCGAGTTGAATTCAATAAAGAAATATTTGCCGCAGGCGTTGAAAGACGACAGGTTGGCTGAAGAGCATCGCCGCTTTCTCGCCGGTCTCGTCATGGACGAGAGAGGCTTTCCCATGTATGAAGGCCAGCACGCGGGCCTCGGCGGCGTCTACCGTCTCTTTAAGAAATAGGTTGTTATGTGTGGTATTGCGGGAGCGTTGAGTCTCCCTCTGACAGAAATCCCCAACCTCGGCGGGCGGCTCGCCGCGATGAACAAGTTGCTCGCGCATCGCGGGCCTGACGGCGAAGGCGCGTGGCAACACGAGCGCCGCGCCGCTGGCTTTGCGCATCGCCGCCTGAGCATCATAGACCTTTCGACCGGCGACCAGCCGATGACAGACCCCGCCGGCAACTGGATTACTTACAACGGCGAAATCTACAACTACATCGAACTCCGCGACGAACTCGGCGCCGAAAACTTCCAGACCACTTCCGACACGGAAGTGATTCTTCATGCTTACCGCAAGTGGGGCGCGGATTGTGTCAACCACCTGCGCGGGATGTTTAGTTTTGCTATCTGGGACGAAGCCCGGCAAGAACTCTTCTGTGCGCGCGACCGCTTCGGCATCAAGCCTTTTTATTACACCACCGCCGACAACACCTTCTACTTCGCTTCCGAAGTCAAAGCCCTGCTGCCTTTCGTCCGAGAGATTGAAACAGACCTCGAAGGCTTCAAGGATTATCTGGCGTTTCAGTTTTGCCTCGCCGGAAAGACGCTCTTCAAAAACGTCTCGGAGCTTCTTCCCGGCCATACCCTGCGCATCAAAAACGGTGCCATCGAAATCAAGCGTTACTGGGAAGTCTATTACGAACTGGACTTCGACCACACGCCGAAATACTTTGAGGAACGATTGCAGACGCTTCTTCCCGAATCCGTCGGCCTGCACCTGCGCGCAGACGTGCCCGTCGGCACATACCTTTCCGGCGGACTCGATTCCAGCAGCGTCGCCTCGCTCGCCAGCCTTCAGACCAACGGCGACTTCGCCGGCTTCACGGGCAAGTTTTCCTTTAGCGCAGACTACGACGAGTCGATGTATGCGCGCGCGCTTGCCGAGTGGCGCGGCTTTAGTCTCCACGAGATTGACATCACGGCCTCGGATTTTATCGAGAACATACGCCGGGTCATCTATCATCTGGACTATCCGGTGGCGGGGCCGGGTTCGTTTCCGCAGTACATGGTCTCGCAACTGGCGGCGCGTCATCGCAAGGTCGTGCTCGGCGGCCAGGGCGGCGACGAAATCTTCGGCGGCTACACGCGCTACCTCATCGCCTACTTCGAGCAATGCATCAAGGCGGCCATTGACGGCACGATTAATAACGGCAACTTCATCGTCACCTACGAGTCCATCATCCCGAACCTGACGGCGCTGCACAACTACAAGCCCTTGCTGCAAGAGTTCTGGCGCGAAGGTCTCTTTGAAGACATGGACCAGCGCTACTTCCGCCTCATTAACCGCGCGCCGTTGCTTCAGGACGAGATTCACTGGAATCTTTTGGGCGACTACTCGCCCTTCGAGACTTTCCAATCAATCTTCAACGGCCAAAACGTCGGCAAGGAATCCTACTTCGACCGCATGACCCACTTTGATTTCAAGACCCTACTGCCCGCGCTCCTTCAAGTCGAAGACCGCGTCAGCATGGCGCACGGGCTGGAATCGCGCGTGCCGTTTCTGGACCATCCGCTCGTGGAGTTTGCCGCGACGATGCCCGCCGACATCAAGTTTAAAGACGGCACGATGAAGCAGGTCTTAAAAAACGCGATGCGCCCCGTCTTGCCGGAAATCATCGTTGACCGCAAAGACAAGATGGGCTTCCCCACACCCCTGACCGAATGGCTCAAGGGCGAAGCACACGAATTTGTGCAAGACGTTTTTTCCGCGCCCCGCGCGCAGACGCGTGCGTTGGTCAACAACAAGCTGGTGCTTGACGGCCTACAACGCGAACCCAAGTTTGGCCGCAAGGCGTGGGGCCTCCTGTGCCTCGAATTGTGGCAGCAGGAATTCCATGATCGAGAAAGCGAATTCAAAAATACGGTGATAGGTGATAAGTGATGGGTGATAAGAGAAAGCCTCTTTCTTTTACTTATCACCTATCACCTATTACTTATCACTGTTCTTAGAGGAGATTCGGACGAATGAAAGTTTTGATTACAGGCGGCGCGGGCTTTATCGGCTCGCATCTGGCGGATAGATTGCTGGAACGCAAAAGTGAAGTGCTCGTTATTGATAACTACGCGACCGCACGCCGCGATAACCTGACGCCGCAGGACGGCCTCACGGTCATTGAAGGAACCATCGCTGATACGGAGCTAGTCAACAGGCTTTTTGAGGAATTCAAGCCGGAGGTAGTCGTCCACGCGGCTGCGGCCTACCGCGACCCGGACGATTGGGCCGAAGACGCGCGCACCAACGTGCTCGGCACGGCCAACGTCATGCTGGCCGCCAAGCATAGCCCCTCGCTCAAGCGACTCATCTATTTTCAGACCGCGCTCGGCTATGGCCTCAAGCCCATCGAGCAGCCGATTACGCTCAACCACCCTTTGAAGCCCGAAGGCAGCAGCTACGCCATCAGCAAGACGGCTGGCGAAAACTACGTCGAACTCGGCGGCCTCGATTTCCTGTCCTTCAGGCTGGCAAACGCCTATGGGCCGCGCAACTTGAGCGGCCCGCTCCCGACCTTCTATCATCGCCTGACGACCGCCAAGCCCTGCTTCGTGATGGACACGCGGCGCGATTTCGTTTTCATTGACGACCTCGTGGCCGTCGTTTTAAAAGCCATTGACGGGCACGGCGCGCCCGGCTATTACCACATCTCTTCCGGCTCCGACTTCTCGATTAAGGAACTCTTTGACGCGACCGTCAAGGCGCTCGGCATCAAGCTCGAACAAGAGGTGGAGGTGCGCCCGCGCAACCCAGACGACACCTACACCATTCTGCTCGACCCCTCTAAGACCAACGAGACTTTCGATTGGCAGGTCACGACTCCCCTTGAAGAGGGCGTGCGCGCCGCGATTGAATGGTACAAAGAGCACGGCATCACGCAGACCTACACGCACCTCAAGAATGTCGAAGCGAAGGACGCCAAAGCATAGAAGAAAACGATGAAGGAGGAACGCGGAATGATGAACCGTTAAGAGCTTGCTTGTCATTCATCGTTCCGCGTTCCTCCTTCATCATTTAGTTACAGGAGTTCTAACGTTGGAAGAGTTTAAAGAACGAAAGATTTTAGTTGTCGGGGGCGCGGGTTTTGTCGGCAGCAATCTGGTGAAGAAGATTTTGGAGTCGCGCCCGAGCGCGGTTGTCATCGTTGACAACCTGCTCTCGGCTGAGCGGGCCAACATTCCTGAAGACGAGCGCCTGACCTTCATCGAAGGCTCGATTACGGACGACGGCGTGTTGCAAAAGTTGACGAATGATTTTGATTACGTGTTTCATCTGGCGACCTACCACGGCAACCAAAGCTCCATGCACGACCCGCTGGCCGACCACGAGAACAACACGCTGACGACGCTCAAGCTCTACGAGCGCATCAAAGATTTCGACCGCCTCCAGCGTGTTGTCTATTCCTCTGCCGGTTGCACCGTCGCTGAAAAGACATACGACGCAGCGCAGGCGACCGAGGAAGATGCGCCCGTCTCTCTCTATCTAGACAGCCCCTACCAGATTTCCAAAATCATCGGTGAGTTATACTCAAACTACTACTTCATG
>CAZEZJ010000014.1:0-28807 GCA_964516695.1 uncultured Blastocatellaceae bacterium | reverse complement strand
CTGAAGATGGACGGCGTTATCTGGTCTCGGTCGCACCGCTGACAAGCTTGGAGTCCGGTGTCGCGAGTCGTGAAGCAACGGATTCCAACGCATCCTCTCAAACGCATGATGCGAAGTCTGAGGCGAGTAGTTCAGTCGCCCAGACTCCCGACTCCAAACTGAAATCTTATTGGAGCGTTATCACTTGGAGCGATGTGACGGAGTTGTCCGAGATGCAGGAACAGTTGTCGCGCTCGCGCAGGCTGGCGACGGTCGGGCAACTGGCGGCGGGTGTGGCCCATGAGATTAACAATCCGCTGGCGGCCATCAACACCTGTGCTGAAGCCACGCTGCGCGATATGCGTGAGACGGCAGAAGTGGCTGCGCTCGCCGCAAGCCGCGATTGGAACTACTATCTGGAAGAGATTATCCGGCAGGTCTTCCGCTGCAAAGAGATTACGCGCGGGCTGCTCGACCTCGCGCGCCAGCGTCGCGCGCGCCGCTCTCTCTGCGACTTGAACGCCCTCATCACCGAATCAGCCAGACTGATTGAACAGCGCGCCCAGCCCGAGAGCATAACTGTCATCACCAACCTTGACCCGAATCTAGGCGAAGTCGCGACGGATGAAGGAATGGTGCGGCAGATTCTTGATAATTTGTTGAGCAACGCGCTGGACGCGGTTGGCCCTAGCGGGCAGATTAGGATTTCCACGCTGCGCGCGGGCGAGCGCCTGTCCATCGAAGTCGCAGACAGCGGCCACGGCATCTCGCCCGAACTCTTGGTGCGCATCTTCGACCCGTTCTTTACGACGAAAGACCCCGGCAAGGGTTCGGGCCTCGGCCTCGCCATCTGCTACACGCTGGCCGAAGCGCTCGGCGGCGCGTTGACCGTCGAATCGAAGCAGAACGCGGGCAGCCGCTTTCGTCTCTGGCTTCCGCGCCGAGCGCCGGAAACAAGGAATGAAGGATGACACCACCTACGGTTTGCAGGAGATGAAAAATAAGCTCTCACAGAGCTGTCGGCCAAAGCGTTGAGAAGCAGCGTCTACTGTTGAAGGAGGCTAGAAGATGAAACGAAGTGCGGCGCGCCATTTGCTTGCTTTGCTTCTCGGCTGTGTCTTATCGCTCTTTCTCGTCGCTTGCGGCGGCGCCGCTCAGTCTGAGGGCGACGGCACGAGCCTCACTATCAAGCGCAGTTACTACACCGCGGATGAGAATAAGCCCGCCGATATGGGCACACGCGATGGTGATTATTCCTACTTCAAGAAACTGGAAAGCGGCGGCACAGCCGGATTTCTTTACAAGACAACGCCCAGAGAAGAGGTGTATGTCTTGTGGGACGGTCAGGTCATCGCCGGCCCGCTGACCACGCCGCAACAAATCGAAGAGGTCGTCGCGGAACTCAGTGCCCAACTCAGGTCAGAGCACGAGACGCGCACTTCCATTATGAACAACTGGCCGACGGGCACGCAATCGCGTTATCGTGTGTATGATGCGGAAGGGAAGTTGATACGAGAAGAGTAAGAGAAGAAACCTTGCTGTAGTACTGCCGTGAGTCAGATATGAGTCGTAAAATTCGCGTTCTTCTGGTTGACGACGACGACCTGCTGCGCAAGCTGGTGACGAGTCAGCTTGCGCGCTCGGGTTTTGATACCTCGGCGGCGGCGAGCGGGCAGGAGGCTCTGGATTTTTTGCTGGAAACGGATTGCGATGTCGTGCTGCTCGACATACAGATGCCGGGTTTGTCCGGCCTCGAAGCGCTGCGCACCATCAGGCAGATGGAAGACGCGCCGGAAGTCGTCATGCTCACGGCCGATACGTCGCTGGCGACGGGCATCGAAGCGATGCGGCTTGGCGCTTACGATTATTTGACGAAGCCCGCGAGCCTCGACGAGATGGAAGCGGTCATCCGTAAGGCATACGAGAAGAGAAGATTGATTCGCCAGAACGCGGGCCTGCGCGCCGCCGTGCGCGAGCCAGCCTTTACGGATGAAGAGAGTGGGCCAATTCCTGTCTACAAAAGCGCGGCGATGTCGAGCGTCGTGGCGCAAGCTGAAACTGTGGCGCGCGTTGATTCCGCATTGCTCATCACGGGCGAATCGGGAACGGGCAAGGATGTGCTCGTGCGCTATATTCACGCGCGAAGCTCTCGGCGCGAGACGCCGATTATCAGAGTCAACTGCGGCGCGCTGCCCGACGCTTTATTTGAATCCGAGTTTTTCGGCCACGAGCGCGGCGCGTTTACAGGCGCGAGCAGCTTGAAGCGCGGCCTGATTGAGGCTGCCGACGGCGCGACGCTGTTTCTGGATGAAGTCGGTGAGACACCGCTCGCGATGCAGGTCAAGCTCTTACACTTTCTCGAAGAGGGACGCTTTCGCCGCGTCGGCTCCACGCGCGACCAAAGCGCGGACGTGCGCGTTATCGCCGCCACCAACCGCAATCTTCAGCAGGACGTGCAGGAGGGAAAGTTTCGTGCCGACCTCTTTTATCGTCTGAACGTCGTCTCGCTGCACGTGCCGCCTTTGCGCGAGCGCGCGGAAGACATCCCCGCGCTGCTCGAACATTTTTTGGCGCTCTATCGCCAGCGCTTCAATCGTCCCGCGCTCGACCTCTCGGCGCAAGCGCGCCGCCAACTCGCGGCATACAATTGGCCCGGCAACGTGAGAGAGTTGCGCAACTGTCTTGAGCGCGCCGCCGCGCTCGCCACCGCTGATATGATAGAAGCCGAGCAGGTCTTGCCGCGAGAAGATGCGAAGCGTGCTGCCGCCGGCGGCGTCGCTGCTTCCGAACTTCCAAGCTCGCAGCCCACAGCTCCGGCCACGCTGGAAGAATTGGAACGCCAGCACATCCTGCGCGTGCTTGATGAGACCCACGGTAATCGCGAGCGCGCGGCGGCTGTGCTCGGCATCTCCGCGCGCACGCTCTATCGCAAGCTGCGCGAGTATGAACGAGACGCGGGCGCTATGGGCAGCGCGGGCGAGTAAATTAGTTTGAAGTTTCAGCCTTGAGGTTATCCGAAAATGAATCTTTTTGTTTCCGTCATGTTCTTGCTGTTGATGACGAGTTGGGCAGCCGACCCCTCGAATAAAGTTAAACGGGCCGAGCTTGGGCGGGAGTTTACGCTCAAGGTGGGCGAGCAGGTGAGTATTAAAGAAGCTGGGCTTAAGATTTCTTTCAGCCTCGTCAAGGAAGACTCGCGCTGCCCGAAGGGCGTGAACTGCATCTGGGCGGGCAACGGCAAGATTCTTCTGAAAATCAGCAAGGGTAGAGGCCAGGCCGCCAACCTTGAATTGAATACGGGCATCGAGCCGAGGCAGCAGCGCTTTCAGGATTACGACATTAAGCTCGTCGGCCTTGACCCGTATCCAGAGCAGAATGTCGCCATCAAGCGCGGCCAGTATGTCGCCACGCTCTTGGTCAGCAAGTGAGGGCTTTGGTGAGTTTTCTTAATGCTGAAAAGAGAGCAAGCGATGTCAACCGCGATGACGACAGAGTTTACTCCAGGCGTTTAGCGTCCAATCATATCCTCGCTTGATTGGGAATTACGTGCGGCAGGCGAGCGAGAAGATTCCTTAATTGGTTGAAGTTGTCAGGGCGTGTGAGATACACATTTTGACCGGTGGCGACTTCCCCGCCTTCACCCTCCTCATCAATATAAAAGATAACAACCGGAACATTCTCCACAATCTCCGCGCGCTGGCGAATCTGGCGTGCGGTAACGATGACATCGCGCGGCAGCCCGCCCAAGCTCACCAAAATCAAAGCCGGACGCTTGCGCCGAGCGCTTTCTGCGGTTGGGCATCGTGCCGCCTCCCATGAAGAGGGCGATGCCGGCTACGCCCTCATTACCAGCCAGCCCCATTTCGGATGTGATGGACAATGCTGGTGGTGTTGGTGGTGTTATGGTTAGTCGGGTTTGTGGGCGGTTTTGTCACCATCATTCTGATTCACGTGTTGCTCGTCGTTGCGCTCGTCATTCTGGCGATTAATCTTTTGTCGGGTCGGCTCACTGTCTAAGTGGAGCCAACTCAAACAAGGTCGAAAAAAGGTGCCGTTGAATCTTGCGAAAGGTCCGTTCATTGACTTGAGCGGGTTTGGTAAGCTTATTTCAAGCTACGTGGCGCTAAATAAAAACGGCGGGCAGGTCAAGTTTGTGCATCTAACACAATAGAGCCGCATGAAATGGTGTTAATCACAAAGCTCCTGACCGTCTTCGGTGTTTACGAAGCAAGGCAGCCGCCCTCGATAGTTTCAAAAGCCCCGTCTTAGAACTAAAAGAGCACCGCCCGGCGGTTCTCGTAGGAAACTCACCATGAAACGCATTCTCGGAATCGGCATCTACAAGCCGGGCGACCTCACCGATGAGATTACCAGCCTTGATGATGTTAAGGCGCACCCTTTGCCCGCCAAAAAATAGAGAGAGGATTGTTAATGATTAGAATGTATGGAATGCAACGCGCCAACGGAGATTGGTTCGCACTTAACGACGGCGAATGCTTACGAATGCCGGTGTTTCGCAGCAGCGTTGAAGCGATGCAGGCGCGCTCTCTGAACCCTGCGATGCTGCTCTTTAAGCCGGTGGTGCTTGATGAGAGTGCGCTCGAAAGCCTGGCGCAGACAGAGACGGAAGCCGCGGCGTGCTTTTGGCTCGTCAATGACGCGGCTAACAATTTGAGGCGGGGAGAGCCATTGGAACATGCGCAGTTTGTCATGCGGATGCGAGAGCCTGCGGAATTAGCGCAGGGGTAATTATGAGAGATGGAATAAAAAGATATTGCGGCCACTGTCGAACTAGATTGCGGTGGCGGCAGGCGAAATGTCCTTACTGCCGTCAATCGACGCTGAATTGGCTGCACCGCATCGCTATCGCTGCGGTCGCGACGACGGCGGCCTTTTACCTGCTCAAGGCGCTTTACTAACACGTTGCGCCGAAAGTCTCGCTCAGACGGCACACCTTTTCAAGATGGAGAAAATCGGGGAGACAGAGATACCTTATGCTGCGAACAGACCAAGCAACACACAACGGCTTCAGCCACATCTCGAATGAAGAGGAATGGCCTGGCATAGATTCAAGATACCGTCTCATCATCGTCGCGGCTATGAGAAGCAAGCAACTCCAGCGCGGCTCGCTGCCGAGAATCGAAGTTGACACCCAGCGGCGTAAAAATACCAGCATCGCGCTCGAAGAAGCCAAACGAGGATTGGTGCCCTTCACGTTTACTGCGGCGGCTGACGAGAAAAGTAGTAACGGCCATGAGCCGGCGATGAGCGACTTGTGATGAACATGATGAACTCAGAGAAACTCAAGCAGGTTTGCGATGGTGTCTGGCGTGACCGCGCCGCCATCCTCACCGGACGCGGCAACTTGAGAGGCGAGGCCGCCTTGATTCGCGCCGTGTACTGGCGACTCCGCAAAGCAGGCGGCGCGCCAGGGGGCGAAGAGATTGAAGCCTGCGATGCGGAGAAGATGCTGCTCATCTATCAGCGATTGGTTGGCAACACGCTCACCGGATACGCACCTCCGCATTTCGATAGCGCGCCCGTTCTGAATGAACTCGTCATGCGATACATGTCTGAGGCGGGCCAGAGCCGCTAAGGTTGATGAAAGTTTAAGCGGGATGTGTGAAGCGTAGAAGAACGAGCTGGTTCAATTCGTCAGCCTTAAGTTGGGAGAAACCAATCGCGAGGAAAGAGAATTATGAATAACAATAGAACAGAAGAATTCTTGATTGCCAGCTTCGTAGAGACCGGAGCAAGGCTCTCTTTAGCGTTGGTGAACACGACTGACCAACCGCTCAAGCGCGTCGAGATTCTGACCGTCTTCCTGAAGGACGAAGAGACTCCGGGCGGCGGCCCTTCGCGCGCTCATATTAAATTTGAGGACATAGGCTCTATCCAACCGAAAGAGAAGGTCGTCTTGTCTCACAGAACCTGGATTGACGGTCAACCGGCTGCGCCGCATTACGATAAGCTGGAACGTCTTAAAGTAGTAGCGGGTGAAGTCAGACCATACGTGCTGGATATTTCCTGGGAGGATGCGGAAGGGAAATCGCGCTATCAACGCATAGCTGTCGGCCACTGATAAGTTGGTTATATGTTGTCCCCGAAACTAAAGGAGAGATTGCGCAACGCCAAACTCGCTCTCGACGGGGCGACCACCGACAACATCATCGAACTCTGCCAACGCTACCTCGCACGACTCGCGGAATACCGCGCCGAACTCTACACGCTTCCCGACAAGCTTAATCTTCATCACCGTTCAAAGACCTCATCATCACAAGCAGGCAACAGCGGCGTGAGGAAAGCGGTCCGCGCCGCGATAGAGCACAACACTCGTGAACGCGAATGGGCCGAGAGTCTCATCCTCTCGTTTACCGCAATCAGCGGCTACGGGGCTGTAGAGACATTCAACCGGCAGAAATACAAGGGCCATGATGATTGGGAGTTGAGCGCCGCTGGGGCCAGCTTTAGCGACGCTGCCAGCAGCGAGAGAATGACGATACAAGAAGCCGTGGAGACGGCAAGCCTGCTCAGACGTGAGGAACATGTAGCCAAAAACCTGGTTGCAGCGCTCGCTCGCCCGCACGGTTCGCCGGAGATTTCCAATCCTGATGTCGAGCATTGTAAGGGAAGTACATGATGATAGTTTGTGAATTCTGCCGGCGATATGGGCCGGATGGTAAATGTGGGCTTGGCCTTGACCCGCCTAAGCGGATGAGTTGTCGTGAGTTTGAGCCAAGCCTGGAAAGATTCTGCTCTAACCCGCAAGATTTCGTCAGCCCGCGACAGATTATCGAGATGGCAACCTATTTCGGTATTAAAGGAATGGAACTCAAGAAGGTCAAGCTGATGACCGCCAGAGAATCACACCAACCAATCGCAGGCAGCCCCGAAGGCTCACTCTAACCTCTGACAAGGAGTTATCCAAATCACAGGTTGTCAGGCATCTACTGACTGACAAAAAGTCAGCCGCCTGACAAAATTGCAGCCCCGCTTGTCAGCGTGCGCCCTACGCGCCGCGGCGCGCCGCCCCTTACTTTTCAAACTTAATCTCTCTCATTTCAACAGTTATCCCCGCTTCGCGTCTGCTCATAACGCGGCGGCACAGTGATTGTTAAGGCGTCGCACTGTGGGCACCTGTGTTTCTGGCGCCGAGTTTAGCTGAAAAGGGAGCAAGGAATGGCACGGGTGATGATTTGTGATGATGATTGGGCCACGGCTGACCAGCTTGTAGCGGCGCTCGTCGCGGCCAAGCACGATGCCACCACTTGCCAACACACAATGGATGTCTTGCGCGAGGCCGTGGGCGGACAGATTGACCTTATCGCCTTCGGACTCGATATGCCGGGCTTTGGCGGCAGTAGCGCTATCGAAGTGATTCAGGAACTCGCCCCCAACGTTTTGTTGATTGGATTACACAATCGTCCCTCTGAAGTTATGCGCTCAGCCGCTCATGCACATCTGGCGGCTGTTCTACCGCGTCCCGTCGCAGTTGAGACTTTTATGTATGCCGTCGCGCGCGCTCTCGAAACCAAAGCGTTGCGTGCGTCATCAGCTTTGAGATACGCATCCCGCTCGTAAACCTTTCGCTCTATCCTCCTCGCCCTGAGCGGGGAATCACTCTAGGAGATAATGATGAAGAAGCTAAGTAGAAATTTTCGCGCGCTGCCTGTGGTCGTGCTCTGCCTGCTGGTTGTCGGCGGCGCAGCGGCCTTCGCACAAAGGCAGTACACTTCGACGGCGCAAGCTAAGCGCCCGGAAGTCAAAGTTCATCTCTCGGGCGCGGTCGAACGCAAAGAAGGCCGCCTGCCCGTCGAGAAGGTCGCTGCCGTTTTGCCCGGCGAAACGCTCGATTGGACCATCACTTCCGAAAACGAAGGCACCGCCCCCGCTCACCAGTACAAAACCGTCGGCCAGATTCCGCGCGGCACGACGTTCGTTGCTGGTTCTGCCACCGCCGACGGCACAGCCTCCGTCACCTACAGCATCGACAACGGCCAGACCTACTCGCAGCAGCCGACCGTCGAAGAGAAGCAGCCTGACGGCTCAATGAAGCGCGTCGCTGCTCCCGTTTCGATGTACACGCAGGTTCGCTACGAATGGGCCGATGCGCTCGCTGATGGCGGCAAGCTGATGGCTTCCTACAAAGTGCGCGTGAAGTAGAGCTTCACTTTCCGGCTCCGACCCCTGCAACACCCGATAAGAGCCAAAACCCCGCGCCCTTCCACTGCTGTCACACCCCAAAGAGTGGGCAGTTCCGCACCCTTCCAAACTTATTAGAGGAATCGAAATGAAGACTAGATATTGTTCCCCCACGAGACGAAGCGCCGGGCTGTGGCGTCTGCTCAGCCTGCTGGTGCTCACTTGTGCCTTCGGCGCGGCGGCTCTCGCTCAGCAAACGGCAGGCGGCACGCAGATTTCAAATACGGCTACGGCCAGCTATGAAGACGGCAGCGGTACGAGCTACAACACGACCTCGCTGCCCGTCGTCGTCACGGTCGCCAACGTGGCCGGACTGGCGATTACGCCTGATGGCGGTGGCGGTTCGGTCGTCGCCGGAAACACCAATGCCTCGGTGGTCTTCACAGTCACCAACACGGGCAACTTCTCCGACACCGTGACGTTTCAAGCTAACGGCGCGAGCCTCGTCGTCGGCGGCGCTATCAACATGACCAACGTGACGGCGGCTTTCGTTGACGCCAACGGCAACGGCACGTTCGACGGCGCAGACGTTAACATCCTGACGAACCCGCTGCCCGCCAATTCGGCCTCGGTTGCTGCTGGCGGCAGCATCTCTGTCGTCGTCAGGTACAGCGTTCCAAACAGCGCCACGGGCAACGTCACCATCCAACTCGGTGACACCCCCGGCGCGGGCAATGGCGACAACGCCGTCGCCAACCTGTCGGCCAACGAAGTCCGCAACACAACGGCGGGCGTCAACGGTCGCTCCGAAGGACGCGGCAACTACAGCGTTTCCGTGCTGGTTGACGCGACCCTGCAAACATACTTGACCGCTCCGGCTGGCCCGATTGCCCCCGGCAGCGACATCACCTACACGCAATGCCACACCTGCAACACGGGCACGCAGTCCGCCGCTTCTATCACGCTCACCAACGCACCCGTCGGCTTTAGAACGGGCGTCTTCGAAATCGTGCCGATTCCTTTGCAGACCTCGCTCGCTTCCGGGCAGACCTTCCCCGCGGGCACGCTCTATTCGACCGACGCCTTGACCGTCAGCCCCATCACGGCCAACTGGTCAACCTCCGCGCCGGGCACGCTCAGTTCCGTTCGTCGCATCGCCTTCAATCGCGGCGCGACCCTCGCGGCTGGCGCTTGCACGACCGACCTCTCCTACAGAGTCACGATTGACGCAGCCGCCGACGCCAACATCCCGGTGCTGGCGATTATTGATTCCTTCGCGAACAACACCTTCAGCAATCAGATTACAGACCAATCGGGCGATACGGTGGCCGGCGCTGGTAATGGGCGGGCAGCCTCCCCAACGGCAGCAACCTCTCTCAGCCCGGTAACATCGACGGCGACGGTGTGTTGCTTCCCACCTTGATTGCCAAGCTGGGCGCGGTCTTAAACGGTCCCAACGGCTTCCCCGCCGCGACTGGCCCCACCAACACGACCAACGACGACTTCACCAACAAGAGCGTCAACACTGGCATCGCCGGAATTCCTCCGGGCGGCAACACCAACGCCAGCGGCGTCGTGAACTTCACCAACACCGTGCAGAACACCGGCAACGCCGATGACATCTACACGCTGACGGTCACCAACTTTGCTTCGCTTCCCGCAGCCACCGTGATTGTCATCACCACGCCCAACGGCACGGTCACAGTCAACAGCGGCAATCAGGCGGGCAGCGTGCCGATTAACGTCGCGCGTAATTCCACCGCCAACTACACCGTGCAGGTCACGCTGCCTTCGGGCCAGCCTGTCTTGACCGGATTCGATGTGGTGCTGCGCGCCACCTCCACCAATACGCCCGCCTCGGTCAATAACACTATTGACCGCACCTACCCGGGCTTCGTCCGGCTCGTCAAACAAACGCCCGTGCAGGTCATCAACGGCACAGGCAACGGCGGCCCGAACGACGCCGTCCCCGGCGCTGTCATCGTCTATTCCATCGCGTACAACAACGTCACCGGCGGTAACGGTGCGGGCGCGAACAATGGACTGCTGACGGCCAGCAACGTCGTCATCTCAGAAGACGGCAGCGCTGGCACGAACAACTGGGGAGCCACGACCACGATGGTGCTCGTGCCCGCTCCGTCGGATTCCAACGGCGGAACGGTCACGGATGGGGCAACGAATGGCGCTGTTACAGCCGCCACTAACTTCCTCAGAGACACCATCGCGACGCTTGCGCCGGGAGCTTCAGGGACGTTCACTTTCCGTCGCACTATCAAGTAACGCAGCTACTCCCTTAGTCTGCGCTGCTTGAATGGTAGGGCGGCGCGGGAGGTGGGTCACGCGAACACGTGCTCCGTTCCAGACACCTCCCGCGTCGTCATTAGCAAGAAGGAAGACGGAAGACGAAGGATGAAAGAATAGCTATTCAAGCCTGAACGAGCCGCTCTTTCATCCTTCATCACTTATCCGTTCCCACTTAGATTATGCCGCTCGCCCCCTTCAAGTGCCGAAGCTTGATGATCGTCATCCTCCTCATGGCGGTCATTTCGGCTTCGACCCAGATAAGCTTCGCGCTGCTGCCGGACGAACCGACGGAAGCCGGAAGCACAATCTCGAACCGCGCCGAAGCGACTTACTCCGACGACTCCGGCGCGTCCTTCTCCACCGCTTCTCCGACCGTTAGCGTCACCGTCCTCGCCGTCTCCACCCTCAACGTCACTCCCGACGAAACCGAACCCTCGTCGAGCGTCACTCCCAACGAACGCATCACGCGCCTCTTTAGCGTCTGCAACACGGGCAACACGCCCGACTTCTACACCATCACGCGCGCCGATGTCTCCGCGCCCGCCAGTCTCACAGCGCTCTACTTCGACACGGACGCAAGCGGCACGCTGACCGACTCGGATTCTTTAATCCAAATCGGCTCCGGCCTCTCGCCGCGTCTTGCGCCCGCTCGCTGCGTCGGCGTCATCGCGCTGGTTGAGACCAACGATGTCGCGATTAATTCACGCCTGACCATCCGGCTCACAGCGCGCTCAAACGTCACGCAGTCCGTCAACGGGCTGGCGGAGAACGATGGCACGATTATCAACGCCGTCGGCAGCGGCGCGCGCCTGACAGACCCCGCGAGTCCTGATTTGCCGCCGCTCAAGCTGGTGGAAAATCGCGAGCGCGTCTCGACCTCGCCCGGCCAAACGCTCAACTACACGATTGCCTTTCGCAACAGCGGCGACGTGACGGCGCGGCGCGTTCGCGTCATTGACGAGTTGCCAGCCGGTCTCGAATACGTGCCGGGCACGCTCCGCCTCGGTCAGCGCTCCTTGACGGATGCCGACGATGCCGACGAGGGCCGCATCAGCGGTCGTCGCATCGAACTGCTGCTGCCGCAGGTTGCGGCTGCCGAAGTCGTGCAGATAGCTTTGCGCGCCCGCGTCACGGGTCAGATTACGCCCGGCGCTGGCGCTATCAACTACGCGACCATTGCCGGAGAAAACGCGCCCGTCGCTCAAAGCTCCTCGACCGTCGCCGTCGTTGACCCCTTCGGGACGGTTTATAGCGGCCATAGCGGCGGGAGCCAAGCAATAGCCGGAGCGCGCCTGACCATCTTTCAAGAACAGCCGAACGGAACGCTGCTGCCGCTCGCGTCCGGCACGGGCTTCACGCCCAACGAAGCCAACGACAATCCTTTCATCACACCCACGGGCGGCCATTTCAGCTTCATGCTCGCGCCCGAACAACTCGGCACACAGGCCGCTCCCGTTCGCTACTTTCTGGGCGTCACGGCTGAAGGCTATCGCCTCCGTATGCTTGAGTTGAACGTTCGCCTCGGCGCCAGCGGCCTCTACACGACGACCGTTCGCGCGCTCGACGGCCAACCCATCGCTCGCGCCGGAAGCTTCGACGTGACGAACGACAGCGTGCTGCTCGAAAATCTAGCCAGCCTCGTGCTCAACGTTCCGATGTATGAGCAGCGCGGCCTTGAAATCTCCAAGTCGGTTGACCGCCAGCGCGTCGAAATCGGAGACACGATTACCTACCGCATCGAAGTCCACAATCCGGCAGCCGCCCCCGTCAGCGAAGTCATCGTCCGCGACCGCCTGCCCACGTCCTTCCATTATGTTCCGGGCACAGCGCGCCTCGACGATGGACGACCACCCGCGCGCCCCATAGAGCCTGAGATACGCGCCGACGAGCTTGTCTTTCGTCTTAATGAAATCGGCCACGGAGCGACCGCGCGCATTCTCTATCGCGTGCGCGTCGGCGCTAACGCGGGCGAGGGCGAGCGCGAGAACACAGCGATTGCGGCGGGCGTTTTTCCATCGGGTGAACGCGACGAGACAGCGCCCGCGCGTGCGACCGTCTTCGTTGGCGGCGGCGTCTTCTCGACCCGTCAGGTCGTTGTCGGTCGTGTCTTCGAGGACTTAAACGGTAACGGGCAGTTTGATAGTGATGATAAACCGATGCCCGGCGTTCGTCTCTTCCTGAACAACGGCCAGTCCGTCATCACGGACTCCGCTGGCCTCTACAACTTCCCCTCGCTTGGCGACGGCGCGCAGGTCATCGCGCTTGATTCCGTGACGCTGCCCACGGGCTATCAATTAACGGACGGCGGCACGCTTGCGGGTCGTAGCTGGACGCGATTGCTTCGCACGCCGCTCGGCGGCGGCGCATTGCTCAGGCAAAACTTCGCGCTCGTCAACACAAACGCCGCGAAGCTTTCTCCTGCCGCTTCCTCAAAAGCCAGCGCGTCGCATCCCGTCTCCGATGCTTCATCGCCAGCAAATAATTCAACCGAGAAAAGCGCTGCCAAGAAGACTGACGCGGCGGGCCAACTCGCCAACCGAGCGCCGGCAACTTCCGCCGAGACGCCGGCCACGGCTGGCACTTACGAAGTCGCTTCGACCGAAACCCTTGAGCCGCTCGCGCCGGGCGAAGTGCGCGTGCTGTCGCCTGCGGCCAATTCGGTTGTGATGTCTCCGGCGATGCAGTTGGAGGCGCGCGTCGCCCTCGATTGGAGCATTCGTCTGGAAGTCAATGGCGAGCACATCTCCGACAAGAGCATTGGCACCAGCCGCTTAGACCAGAAAAACCGCGTCTCGACCTTCACCTTCATCGGCATCAATTTGCGCCCCGGCCCAAACAAATTGCGCGTCAGCGCCATCGGCCCAAACGGTACGCCCGGCAAGACGGAAGAGTTGACGGTGATGGGCCGTGGGCCAGCGCGCCGCATCGAGATTGTGCCGGAGAAAACGGAGATTCAAGCCAACGGTCGCGACGCGAGCCTCCTGCGCGTGCGCGCCTTCGACGAGTGGGGCAACCCCGCCGCCGACACTCAGGTGGGCATCGAAGCTTCCGCCGGCAACCTACAGCGCTTGGAAGACAAGAGCACGGAGAAAGAACTCGCATCAGCGCGTGGGACACAGAGCGCCGAGTCTGTGCTGAGCGAGACGGCGAACCAGCCGAATAACCAACTGATGGTCGCGCTCGCGGGCGGCGAAGCGATTGTTAAACTAATTGCCTCCGGCACGCCCGGCGAAGCGCGCCTGCGCGCGCAGCTTGGCGACGAGGAAGCAAGAGCAAGCGTGCGCATCACGCCTGAATCGCGGCCCACCATTCTCGTCGGTCTCGCTGATGTCAGCATCGGCAAGGGCATCCCGGAAGTCTCCCTGAGAGGCGAAGAGGGCAACGTTCGCAGCCGCATCAGCTTCTTCTACAACGGCCCCTTCTTCAGCCCGCGCAACATGCTGACGCTCTCCTATGATTCGCAGCGCCCCATCAATCGCACCGCCGGACGCGACCGTCTCTTCCAGCTTGACCCGCTTGACCGCGCCTATCCGCTCTTCGGTGATTCTTCAACGCGCTTCGAAGCCGCACAGTCAAACTCCAAGCTCTACGCGCGGCTCGACCGCGGGCGCTCCTACGCCATGTTCGGAGACTTCGACGCCGACATGGAAGATTTGAGTCTGGCCGGATACTCGCGCAAGCTCACCGGCGTTAAGCTGCATCTGGAAAACTCGCAGGGAGACTTCGTGACGGTGACGGGCGCGCGCCCCGATACGACGTTTGCGCGCGACGTTTTTCCGGCTGGCAGTCTCGGCCTGCTGCGTCTCTCGCATACGGACATTCTGCCCGGCTCCGAAACCATCGCGCTTGAAGTGCGTGACCGCCGCAATCCTGAGATTATTATCTCGCGCGAAACGCTCGTGCGCTCGATTGACTACAATTTGAATCCCTCGACGGGCGAGCTTTTCTTCCTGCGCTACATCTCAACCTTCGACTACGCGCTCAACCTCGTTCAAATCGTCGCCACCTACGAGCATCGCGCCACCGACATGACCAGCGCGGTTTATACGGCGCGCGCGCAAAAGAATTTCAAACGGCTCGGCCTGCGCCTCGGTCTGTCGGCCATCACGCAGCGCCAATCCGACCTCGGCTCCTTCATGCTCGGCGGCCTCGACGGTGAAAAGACCTTGCCGTATAACGGCGCTCTGCGTTTCGCTTGGGCCAGAAGCCACGGCGAGATAATGGGCGGCGGCAATTTCTTCGAGACCGCAGACTCAGAGCATAACGGCGATGCCTACATGCTCGAACTCGACCAGCCCCTTCGCTTTAAGCAGGCCCGCTTGCGCGCTCGCTTCAGCAGCGCGGCGGCAGGTTTTCTCAATCCGTTCGGAACAACCGTCACGCCCGGCTCGCGTCGCGGCGAAGCCACGTTTGAGTTTAAGCCCTTGGCTAATTCCACGTTCAGCTTCGGCATCATGTCCGAGCGCAACCGGACCGACCTGGTTGATAACTCACGCCTCACCTATTCGGCGGCGTGGGAGCAGACCATTGGCGAGCGCATCCGCTTTCATCTGGGCTACGACCATCGCAGCTTTACCGACGACCTTTCCGCGCGGACGACCGAATCAAACCTCATCACCGCGGCGGTCGAAGCGCAGGTGACGGACAAGCTCCAGGTTTCCGTCAAGCGCGAGCAGAACTTGGGCGAGGCCGACCCGACCTATCCGAACCAAACGACGCTCGCCGCCAACTACACCGTCAACCAACTGACGCGTCTCTTCTTCACACAGCGGCTCGCCTCCGCTCCCATCACGCCCATTGGTGACTACTCGCAAACGGGCTTTGCCGCCACCGGCGCGCGACGCGAAACGGCCATCGGCGTCGAGACGCGCTTTGGCAAGTACACTTCGGCCACGGGCCGCTACCAGCTTGAAAACGGAGTCAACGGCACGGACAGCTTTGCCGTCGTCGGCCTGCAAAATCGCATTCCCGTCTCGGATTCGCTTTCGCTGGAAGCGGGCTACGAGCGCGGCTTCCATGTGGCGGGCGAGGGCGAAAGCTTCGATAGCCTGACGGCTGGCTTCGGCTGGACTCCGGTTGAAGATTTCCGCGCCACGGGCCGCTACGAATTTCGCAATCGCGGCGGCGTGGGCCAACTGCTCTCCTTCGGTGCGGCTGGCCGCTTGCGCCCGGGCATGACGACGATGGCGCGCTTGCAATATGCGCGCGGCAATTTCGGCGGGCGCAGAGGGTCTTCGCTTGACGCCATGGCGGCGCTCGCCATTCGCCCGCTTGAATCCGACCGCGTCGGGATGCTTTTTAGCTACACACACCGCTCCATCTTTCAGGAAGACGGCGACGATGCAACGCTGCCCCTTCGCGACCGCATTGATTCCATCTCCGCCGACGGCTATTTCCAAGCGACCGAAGCGCTCGAACTCTATGGACGCTTCGCCCTGCGCTTCAATGCCAACGGGCAGCCCGACCTGCCCTTCGTTTCGACGCTGACTTACTTGACGCAAGCGCGCGCTCAATATCGCCTGACGCGGCGCTTCGATTGGGCCGTTGAAGCGCGCCTGCTGTTGCAGCCCTCTTCCGGCACGCACCGCTCGGTCTATGGCACAGAGCTTGGCTTCTGGGTCTTGCCGGATTTGCGCCTCGGCGCGGGCTACAACTTCACGCGCGCGGGCGAACCCCTCGGCGCACGCACGGGCCTTCCCGCCCGTCGCGGTTTCTACTTCACCGTCTCTTCGAAGCTCTCCAACCTCTTCGATGTCTTCGGCACATCGCGTCAAGGTCTGGCCGAAAAAGAGAAGAGGCAGCAACCAGTCACCGACGAGGAACAACATTGAGGCTAACGGCATTGCTCAGGCAACGGATTTCATCAATCCTTCGCTTAAGTGAGAAAGCATCCGGCGCGCGTGCGTTGATGCTGGCACTGCTGTTCGTCGTGTCCACTGCGCCTGCTCTCGCACAGTCGCCGGACAACACGATTTATGTCGTCGCTAACAACACCACTTTGTCCGTCATCACAAATCAGAGCACAGGAGCCATCGCCACCGTTCCCGGCGCGGCCCTTTTGTTCGGCACATCCGCAGCGGCGCGCGACCCGCTCACTGGCCGCGTCTATTATCTTGGCACGAATGATTCAAGCAGTCCCAACGGCAAGGTCGCTTACTGGGACCCGACGACGAGCACCAACACGCTGCTGAACAACGGCGGTTCGCCGGGCGGCGAGAACGTCGTGCGTCTGGCTTTTAATGCCGCCGGTACGCTCTACGGCATCGGCCAGAACAGCGTTCTTTACACTATCAGCAGAACGACCGGCGCTTACACGCAGGTCGGGACGCAGACGGTGAGAGTAACTAACCGAAGCAACGTCGCCCTCCCCGGCAGAGGGGACATCGCCTTCTCTTCCGGGGGGACACTCTACGCGGCATCCGACTGCACCGGCACTACTTCCGGCACAAGCGTCTGCCTCTACAGCATCAATCCGGTGGCTAATCCCACCGCCGTCGAAATCGGCCCGCTAGTCACTTTGCCCAGCGGCGCGGTGATGGCATCGCTGGCTTTCGGTGACAACGACGTGCTCTACGCCGGAGCTTCCGACGGCAAATATTACAGCGTCAATACGGCGACCGGGGCCGGGACGCTCGTAGCGGATACCACCGCAGCCTACTGGGACTTCGCCGCGATGCCGAAGTTCGCCAACCTCTCCATCACCAAAGCTGCTTCAGGAACCTTCGTCGTTGACCGCAACGCCGTCTATACGCTAACGGTCAGAAATAATGGTCCGGCATCGGCCAGCGGCCCGCTCGTGGTGAGGGACACGTTGCCGAGCGGCCTCTCTTTCGTTTCCGGCACGGGCACGGGTTGGACTTGCGGCGCGTTGAATGGAGTCGTCACCTGCAACAACAACGGGCCGCTGGCTAGCGCCACCAACTCTGTCATTAACCTGACGGTGGCGGTCACATCTCCCGCCGCGCCCAACGTCACCAACACGGCCAGCGTTTCCGGCACTACCTTCGACCCGGTGGCGTCGAACAACAGCAGCACCGTGACGACGCCTGTGATGTACATCACGCTCGTCAAATCCGTTAACCCGCCGCCGCCCGGCCCCTATGCGCCCGGCACGGATTTGACCTATACGATTACCTTCAGAAACGACGGCAACGTCGCCGCTCGCAACTTCGTCGTCTACGACGACATCCCGGCGGCCACCTACTTCAAAGTTGGCTCGCAGACCAGCCCGCCCATGCCGCTCGACGTGATGACAGGCGTGACGGTCAGCTACACCGGCGGCACACCGACCAGCGGAGGCGGAGGTGCGCCCGCCGGTTACGACGCGCGCATTACCCGTATCACATGGACATTTACCGGAGGCAATCTGCGCCCGGGCGTGACGGGCACGGTGACCTTCATCGTGCGCATCAAATAAGATGATTTAGCCATTTACTCATTGATTCATTTCGTCATTTACCGGTTAGAGCAATGAATCAATGAGTAAATGAACCAATAGCTAAATCGCTGCGTCTTGACGGAAATGTGGACGACCGGAGAGCGCTTTAACACATTTGCGCGGTACGATACTCTGTACCTTAGGAACGCGCCAAGTGGGTTAAGGAAATCCTCTCATGTCGAAAAGCGACGCAAAGCGTCTGAGTGAACTGACCGTCGGTGATGCCAAGCGGATTCTGGTCTACGGCATCGTCATCGTGCTGGCCGTCGCGCTCTTCCTGATGCTGGTCGGCAAGGTCATCGTGGCCTTGCTGCTCGGCGTCGTCGCGGGCGTCTACCTATTGCCCGTGCAGGTCTGGTTGGAGACTCACCTACACCGCCGCGCGGGCAGCGCTTTGATTACCATCGCGCTCATCGTTATCCCGCTGGTCGGGCTGACCGCTTACGCTTGGCACGAACTGTCTAGCTATTCCACGGTCGTACAGGAACGACAGGAAGCGATTATCGACGCCATCAGCAAATCGCTTTCCGACGTGTTGCCGACCACGCGCGAGGGCACGCGCGCCGGTCTCCAAGCGGCCTTCGCTGAAGCCGTCACGCGCTCCGCCGATTTTATTAAAGACCTTCGCCAGAAGGGCGCGCTCCTGTTGGCTTCGCTCTCGCTCTTCTTCTTCACGGTCTACTACGTTCTCACGCAGCGCGCGCGCATCAGCACCTACATCAAGGTGCGCGTCCCCGGCGAATATCACCCGCTCTACGAAAAGCTGACGGAAAACATCGGCGGCGCATTGCGCGGCGCTCTGCGCGCGGTCTTCATTGACCAATCGCTGAAGGCGTTTGTGATTCTCCTGCTCAACATCATCTTCGGCGTGCCGTTAGCGGTCGTGCTCTGCATCACAACCTTTCTCACGGGCTTCTTCCCGCTGCTCGGCGAGTGGGCCGTCTATATTCCCATCTCGATTTATCTCTTCGTCTTTCGCCATCAACCTGTGAGCGCCGCCATCTACCTCGGCATCGGGATTGCGATGACCGTCAGTTCCTCGCTCCTGCTGCGCCCCAAGCTCGCCAGCCAGAGCGCCGGACGTTTCAGCTTCTACTGGATGCTGCTCGCGCTCGTCGCGGGCGTCTTCGTCTTCGGCATTCCCGGCATTGTGCTTGGCCCCGCCATCCTCGGCTTCGTCAAGGCCGTTGCCGACACCATGCTCGGAGACATCAAATACGAAACTTCGCTCCTGAAATCCGAAAACGAAGTCGAGAAACAGAAGACTCTCGAAGAAACCATGAGCGCCGCCGACTAGAGGCGACCCGTGCCGTTTCCCTCATCAATCATTTACGTGCTATAAGCGAAGCTTCAGAGCTTATGAAGCGTTACGTCATCAAACGGCCTGCCGCTCTCGTGCCGGACAAGCTGGCGCGGTATCGCGCGGAGCTTAACGAAGAGCAGTACGCGGTGGCGCTCGCTCCGGCGGGCGCATCGCTCGTCGTCGCGGGCGCAGGCTCAGGCAAGACGCGCGTGATTACGTACAGGGTCGCTTATCTCATCGAACAGGGCGTTGCGCCCGCGCGCATTATGCTGGCGACCTTTACGAATCGCGCGGCGCGCGAGATGCTGCGGCGCGTCGAGTTGTTGACCAACGCGGGCGACGTGCGCCGCGTCTGGGGCGGAACGTTTCATCGCATCGCCAACCTCATCCTGCGTCGCCACGCAGCTTCCATCGGTTATGAATCCAACTACACGATACTCGATTCGGAAGACGCAAAGGATTTCGTCAACACCTGCGTTGACGAGGCAGGCATTGACACCAAAGCGCGCCGCTTTCCGAAGGCCGAAATTGTGCAGGACATTATCAGCTTTGCCAACAACACGGACAGGCCCATCGAAGATGTGGTCGCGCGCCGTTATCCGCATTTCGAACCGCTCGCGGCCAGTATCAAACGGGTTGACGTGATTTACATGGAGCGCAAGCGCGAGCGCAACGTGATGGACTACGACGATTTGCTGCTCAACTGGAAACGCCTGTTGATGGAGAAGCCCGACATCGCCGCGCTCTACAGCGAGCAGTTTCAGCACATTCTCGTTGACGAATATCAAGACACCAATAAACTGCAAGCCGAGATTATAGACTTGCTCGCCGTGAAGCATCGCAACGTGATGGTCGTCGGTGATGATGCGCAAAGCATCTTCGCTTGGCGCGGCGCGGAGTTTACGAACATCTACGAATTCCCGGAGCGCTACACGGAAGCGCGCGTCTATCGTCTTGAAAACAATTATCGCTCGACGCCGGAAATCCTCGGCCTCGCCAACGTCTCCATCGCTTCGAACCGCAAACAGTTTCCCAAAACCCTGCGCGCCGCAAGGCCCTCGAAGGGCTTGCCTCCGGCGCTCGTTCCTTGCCGCGACGCAGACCAGCAGGCGGCCTTCACAGCCTCCCGCATTCTGGAGCTACGCGACGAAGGCATCCCGCTCGAAGATGTGGCCGTGCTCTATCGTTCACACTACCATTCGCTCGAACTCCAACTCGAACTCACACGTCGCGGCATCCCTTATCGCGTTCGCAGCGGCGTCCGTTTCTTCGAGCAGGCCCACATCAAGGATGTCATCTCTTACCTGCGCATCATCACCAACCCGCGCGACGAGTTGGCGTGGAAGCGCGTTCTCAGGATGATTCCGCAAGTCGGCACGGCGACGGCCAACCGTATCTGGGAACGATTGGCTTACGCGCCTGACCCGCTCGCGCTCGTCCGCCGCGCAGACTTTCAGGCCGCGCCGCGTCGCGGACAAGGGTGGACGGATTTTCTCTCGCTGATTGAAGCCCTCGTGCAGGATGAAACCCGCACGTCTCCGGCCAGGCAGATTGAGATTATCCTCGCGCGCGGCTACGAAGCGCACCTCGCCGCCACTTACGAGAACTCGGAAGCGCGCCTCGAAGACCTGCGCCAACTCGCACACTATAGCGCCCGCTACAATTCGACCGAAGATTTTTTGGCCGAACTCGCCTTGCTCTCCACCGAGCGCTACACCGCCCCGCAATCAATCGCGGGCGAAGATGTCGTGATGGGCGCTGACGAGGATGAGCTTTTGACGCTCACCTCCGTGCATCAGGCTAAAGGATTGGAATGGCGCGTCGTCTTTATCATCTGGGCGGCTGACGGCAAGTTTCCCAGCCCACGCTCTTTGCGCGACGCGGAAGGCGAAGAGGAAGAGCGCCGCCTCTGGTACGTCGCGCTGACGCGTGCCGCCGAGCAGCTTTACATCACCTACCCGCTGATGGTCACAGACTATAATCGTCAAACCGTCGTCCAGAAGCCATCGCGCTTCGTCACCGAAGTTCCGCCGGAGCTATACGACATCTGGGCGCTCGAAGAAGAAAACACACTCGCCCTCGAAACTGCTCCCGAAGATGAAGAAAACGGGCCGCGCGGTTACGTCAACTGAAAGAACGAATGATTGCTTATGCCTCCAACTCATAACGCCGGTGCCGCTGTGCACGTTGACCGCAGCCTGACGGCCTCCGTCAAACTTTATTACGACCTCTACGCGCCGCCCGCCGCCGTCGAACAACAGCCCGGCCCGCTGCTCATCGCGCTGCACGGCTACGGCGCGAACAAACGGCAGATGATGCGCGAGGCGCGCTCCATCGCGCCGCCGGATTTTGCCGTCGCCTCGTTGCAAGGTTTTCACCAGCATTTGAGAGAGCCGAAGGAGGAGGGCGGGCCGCTGCGCGTCGGCTTCGGTTGGGTGACGAACTTTCAGCCGGATGATTCCGTTAAGCTGCATCATCGCGCGCTTATTGATTTGATTGCGACGTTGATTGATGAAGGCGTGGCTGATGAGCGGCGCATCTTTTTGCTCGGCTTCTCGCAAGCTTGCGCCATCAACTACCGCTTCGCCTTCACTCACAACGAAATCTTGCGCGGCGTCATGGGCATCTGCGGCGGTCTGCCAGGCGACTGGGAAACGAGCAATCTCTACCAGCCGACAACGGCCTCCGTCCTTCATCTGCATGGCACGCGCGACGAGTTTTATCCGCCCGCGCGCGTTCGTGATTACGCCGCGCGTTTAGCGTCACGCGCCGAGAAGGTGGAAGTCAAAAGTTATGACGCGGGACACGAGATAACGCCCGCGATGCGCGAGGACATGCGGGCGTGGCTCGCATCTCAAGCGACTCTGTGACGTTTACTCAGTAGGAGACGCGCTGTTGCTGACGACCCTCGCTGACGAGCGCCATCCCCGCTAAGACGACGACGAGCAGCGGCCAGAATCCCAGATAGTAAAAGGTCGAGTTGGTATCGTAAGCGGCGATAGCCCACGTGAAAATCAAGTCCACCAAATTGTAGCCAATCGTCGCTGCCCAGAGACGAGAGACCTGTGCATTGTCGAGCCTGCCGCGCGAGTGGCGGAAAAAGCCGCGCAGCAGCAAGCATCCGAGGGCGAACCAGAAAGCGATTATCAGCGTAAACCACGGCGCGCTCGCGAGGAACATTAGCGCGAGCATCAGCCCATAGCTGGCCGGTAGAAGCAGCACGTAGTCCACAATCTCAAAAAAGCGCGCGAGGCTTTGCGAGAAAGTCATGTCACCGCCCGCCGCGTAGGAAAGCGCTTGCCGCGCGGGACGCTTATCGAGCGTTGCGTTGCAACGCATACAGCAATTGGCGGTCGGCCAGTTAACCACTCCACACGTTGTGCATTGAATGCCTCTGGTCATTTCGTTGATGTCACTCATGGCTTTCTCCTCTGCCCTGCGAGCCATTATTTTCAAACTCCACTAAAGCATTTATCAATCTTCGTGCCATGGCTATGACGGCCCGGCAGGCGCGACTTTGCAGACGATTTAAGGCTCCGTGTGGTAGCAAGCTGCCAGTGAGGAGCGCAGGTCTTGGCAAAACGCCAAAGGGGAAAAGGCGCATCCGCAGGTTGCCGCGCGGCGTCGCTTCCAAGTATATTTCAGTTCTGGTCTAGCCTAATCCACCAAAAAATTGGGAGTTGATTCTTATGCAGCGCAAACTGCTCGCCGCCGCGCTTCTTTTAATGTGGTCCATCGCGCTCTCAATTCAGCCCGCCCTGCGCGCGCAGGAGGGCGCGAGCGATGCACGCGCGCAGCCGAAAATCAGTCGTGCCGACGCGAAGACGGCCAGCGACGTGCGCGCCGTTTTGGACGCGCAGGCGGCGGCCTGGAATCGCGGCGACATAGAAGGCTACATGGACGGTTATGCGCGCTCTGCCGACATCACCTTCATGTCCGGCGACACGTTGACGCGCGGCTGGACGGTCGTGCTCGCGCGCTACAAGAAAAACTACGATTCGCGCGAGAAGATGGGCCAACTGGCTTTCAGCGACCTCGAAATTAAGTCTATCAGCAAGGATGCGGCGGTCGTGCTCGGGCGCTGGCAATTGACGCGCGCAGGCGATACGCCGCACGGGCGCTTCACGCTCATCTTTCGTCGTACCAAACAAGGCTGGCGCATCATCCACGACCACACATCATAATGAATTCAATTGTTTAGTCATTTACTCGTTGGCTCATTGGTAGAAAATGAATAAGTGAATCAATGACTCAATGATTACATTTTCAACCGGAGGCTTAAGCAATGCGAAAACTACAGGCCACGCTCACCGTTGTTCTTCTCTTGCTATCGTTTTCATCTACGCCCATCGCTGCGCAAACCGGCGGGGCCAGCGCCCCACAGCGCGAGCGCTACGGCATCGAGCGCTACTTGAACATACGCAGTTCGGGTTCACCGACGCTTTCGCCAAACGCTGACCGCATCGCGTTTCTGACCAACATCACGGGCACACCGCAGGTCTGGATGGTCAATGCAGAGGGCGGTTGGCCCGAGCAGATGACTTTCTATGCGGACAGCGTCGCCTTCGTTCGTTGGTCGCCGGACGGCTCCGGCCTCGTCTTCGGCAAAGCGCGCGGCGGCGACGAAAACGCGCAGTTTTTCTGGCTCTCGGCGGATGGCGCTGAAATCAAAGCCCTGACCAACGACCCGAAGATTCGTCATAACTTCGGCAGTTGGTCGCACGACGGCAAAAAAATCTCCTACGGCTCGAACAAGCGCAACAAAGACTTTTTCGACATCTACGTCATGGACGTGGCTTCAGGGCGCGAAGAGCTTGTCTATCAACAAGACGGCTCAAACAGCGCGGTCGCGTGGTCTTTCGATGACCGCTGGCTCGTCGTCTCTCATGCCAACGAGCAGTTGAGCCAGGATAATGATTTATATCTCGTGAGCCTTGAGACCAAGCAGGCGACGCACTTGACGCCGCACGAAGGCGCGGCTCAATTCGGTGATGTCCATTTCACGCGCGACGGCAAATACATCCTGCTCAGCACCAACGATAAGCGCGAGTTTGCTTCCCTGGCGCGGATGAATCTTGCAACCAAGAGCGTCGAAATCCTCGACGACACCCAATGGGATTTGGCGTCAACCGCCATCTCGGACGACGGGCGACTGTTAGCCTACACCATCAACCGCGACGGCTTCAGCGAGCTACACCTGCGCGAGCTGAGCGCGGACGGCAAACCCGCCGCCAAATCCGAGACCGTCAAGCTGCCCGGCAAGGGTCTCGTCGGCACGCTTGATTTTTCAAAAGACAACAGCAAGCTCGCCTTTACCTTCAACAGCGCGCGCTACAACTCCGATGTCTGGCTCTACGATGTGAAGAGCCGCTCTCTCAACCAAGTCACGCGCAGCTCGCGCGCGGGCATTCCGCAGTCGTCATTCGTCGAGCCTGAGTTGATTCGCTTCAAGAGCTTCGACGGGCGCGAAGTTCCCGCCTGGTACTACCGTCCGCAGGCAGCAGCGGGCACGAAGCTGCCCGTCCTCGTCTCTGTTCACGGCGGGCCGGAAGCACAGGAGACGCCCGGTTTTAGCAGCATCTATCAATACTTTCTCTCGCGCGGCTACGCCGTTCTCGCTCCCAATGTGCGCGGCTCGACCGGCTACGGCAAGACCTACGCTCACCTTGACGACGTGCGCAAGCGCGAGGATTCGGTCAAGGATTTGGCAGCGGCGGTCGAATGGCTGAAGACCGCTGGCGGGGCCGACGCGCGCCGCATCGCCGTCATGGGCGGCTCTTACGGCGGCTACATGACGGTCGCTGCCATCACGCTGTATCCAGAGCTTTGGGCTGCCGCCGTCAACACCGTCGGCATCGTCAACTTCGAGAGCTTTCTCAAAAACACTTCCGGCTATCGCCGCAAGCTGCGCGAGGTGGAATATGGCACGCTCGAACGCGACCTGGATTTCCTCAGGTCCATTTCGCCGCTCCACAAGGTCAACCTGATAAAGACGCCGCTCATGGTCATCCACGGCAAAAACGACCCGCGCGTGCCCTATACGGAGGCCGAGCAGATTGTCAAAGCCCTGCGCGACCGTGGAGCGCCCGTCGAGTACAAGCTCTTTGATGATGAAGGCCACGGCGTCGCCAAGCTCTCAAACCGTCTCATCGTTTACCCGCTCGTCGCAGACTTTCTTGACCGCTACATGAAGCCTTAAAACAGTCCACAGTCCGAAGTCCAAAGTCCGAAGTCAAAACATGGCTTTCGGACTTTGGACTTCGGGCTTTGGACTTCGGACTATTGCCTTGCCTGAAACGCTCGCCGTCATCAATTGCTCTCAACTCGTCACGCTGCGGGGCGCGGCACGCCCGCGCACGGGCCGAGAGATGCGCGAGCTTTCGCTTATCGAAGATGGCGCGCTGCTTGTTCGCGACGGGCGCATCGAGCGCGTCGGGACGCGCAGCGAGATAGAGCCTTTAATTGAAGTCGGGGGGCAGGTGGTTGATGCGGGCGGGCGGGTGGTCATGCCCGGCTTTGTTGACGCACATACGCATCCGGTCTTTGCGGGCACGCGCGCGGACGAGTATGAGCAGCGCGCAGAGGGCGCGACTTATCAGGAGATTGCGGCGCGCGGCGGCGGTATCCGCTCGACCGTCCGGCGAACCAGGGCTTCGACGCTCGAACAACTAATTGATGCGGGCCGTCGTTATAGTCGTTGGTTTCTGCAAACGGGTACGACGACCGTCGAGGCCAAGTCGGGCTATGGCCTGTCAATCGAAGATGAATTGAAACTGCTGCGGGCTATCAAGCAGTTGAACGACGAGACGGCGCTGTGCTACGTCCCGACCTTTCTCGGCGCACACGACATTCCAGACGAATATCGTGCGCGGCGCGAGGATTACATTGCGCTCGTCATCGAAGAGATGCTGCCGCGCGTGGCGCAGGAGGGGCTGGCAAAGTTTTGCGATGCTTTCTGTGAAGATAAGGTGTTCACGATTGAAGAGACGCGGCGCATTCTCACGGCAGCGCGCGAGTATGGCCTCGGCCTTCGTCTACATGCTGACCAGCTATCTCTCTCGGGCGGCGCACAGCTTGCCGCGGAGCTAGGGGCTACGACCGCAGACCATCTTGAGCATACGGACGCGGCAGGCATCGCCGCCTTGAAAAAAGCGGGCGTGCAGCCCGTGCTGTTGCCTGCTTCCGTTTATGCGCTCGGACACACGCGTTATCCGGCGGCGCGCGAGATGATTGATGCCGGCCTTGCGGTCGTGCTCGCCACAGACTTCAATCCAGGTTCGTCTCCGACGCCCGCGATGCCTATCGTGCTTTCCCTGGCCTGCACGCATCTGAAGATGTCGCCCGCCGAAGCCCTGACCGCCGCGACTATCAATGCCGCCTATAGTCTCGGCAAGGGACAGGAAACGGGGTCGCTGGAAACAGGCAAGCGCGCGGATTTCGTGGTGTATGACTGCGCAGACTATCGCGAGGTGGCCTACTTCTTCGGTCTTGAGCACGCGCGGGCCGTCTATGCGGGAGGGCGTCTGGCCTACCAGCGGGCGGCTTAAAGTAAAGCCACAAGATAGCGGGCAAAAAAGATGCTTGACGCACAACTTATTGTCCTTTATCATGCGGCCCAACACTGGAAAGGAGGTGATCAAACAAGTATGAGTTCTTATCACAGTGAGGTGGCTGCGGCCTAACCTCTGGACTGATAATCTGAAATTGTTAGGATTCAAAGTCCAGTCGTTCCGCTCTCGGTAGTGCATGGTTGATAGCGACTCCGCACACAGAAAGCGGCCCACAGGCCAATCCCAACAGTTCACCGGAAAACCGCCCGTGCATAAAGCGTGGGCGGTTTTTCTCTTTTGTCCACAAGATTTATCCTTAACGCTTAACTTTCATTGTCCGGTGTGCTGTTAGGTAATTTTGGCGAGAGCAATGGTGACGGCTGCTGCGCCGAGTGTCTTAACCAGCGTCGGGTGTTCGGCGCAGAAATCAGAGGTAAAGGCTGCTAATTCTTGACTTTTCAGGCAGTACGCACACATTTCGCACACAAACTAATCTTCATTCACGTTCTGAATCAGCGTTTACAGACTCATTCCGGCTTATGCTTTCCTGCTGATTGTTGACGCCGTAAATAAATCTACCAATGCTTTGAGTCGCATTTTCCTGCAAAGTCGGGATGCAATGCGAGTAAATATCAAGCGTGATTGTGATACTGGAATGTCCCATTCTCTCGCTGACCACTTTCGGGTGAACATTAGCCATGAGAAGCAACGTGGCACAAGTATGCCGGAGGTCATAGAGCCGATAGCGGGTAGAGTCAATTTTTGCCAACTTCAAAGTCTTCTTGAAAAGCGCCCTGATAGCATCAGGATAATGCGGCGTTCCATTATTACAAGGAAATATCAAATCATGGTCTTCCCACTCTGCAATCTGAGACTTCCATTGTTCGACCTGAGCGCGATGCTCAATAAGACGTTTGGTAAGCTCTGGCGAAAGCGGTAAGGAGCGACGACTCCGAGCCGTCTTAGGTTCGTCAAACCACCAATCACTTGTGTTAGCCAAGCGAATTGAGACACGGCGAACACGTAGCGTTGGATGAATACCTTGCTTAGAATTGTCTAAGTCTATATCACTCCATTTGAGAGCAAAGTATTCTTCCGGCCTTAGCCCTGTTTCAAGGGCAAGGTGGAACATCGGGCCGATGCGGTTTTTATGAGCGTTAGCACGCGAGTTCTTATTGGTATCAGCAGTCTTCAAGAGCCTTGATACCTCATCTGGCGATAGCGTATTCATCTCCTTAGTGTCAGGTTTCGGGGCGATGACACCCTGTAAAGGATTATCAATCAGAAAACGCCGCTTGACCGCGTAGCCAAGTACATTGACAAGGATTCTATGAACGTGATTGCGGGTTGTGCCGGAGAGATGTTTTCCGGTTCTTTCCGAAATCGTAGAGCGGAGTTGTTTGTATAGATTTTCAAGGTGCAGAGACGTAACATCCTTCAATCTCAGATGGCCTAAACTTGGCAGGATATAGAGTCGCACTTTCTGCAAATCAATCTCGCGGTTTCGGCGTCGAGCCATTGAAATGTTCTCAAAATAATCTTCTATAAAATCTTTGACTTTCCGCTCCGATGGTCTTTGTTTGAGTTTGCCAACGTTCTTCTTTTGTAGATATTCAGTTAAGTGTTGTTCGGCATCTTTCCGAGAGCCTTTAATTGTGGCGTTATAATAAATGCGCTTTCCATTTGCATCTTGGTATAGATAAACGCGAATTAAGAAAGTCCCATCGCCGCGCCTAATGATTTGCCCTGTTCGCCTTGCCCGAAGTTGCTTCTTCTCTGTTGCTTGTTTTATATCTGGACTGATAACATTTTCGCGCATCATTATTTCCTTTTCTTGACGGGAAGGGGTTTTGGTGTAAAGAAATGGAGGGTGCTCGTAACACTCTCCATTTCGTTTTAGTTTGAAAGCTTTGCTAGACTCACGCCGCTTCTTCTACGGCTACTGGTGCGCCTGCCTTTAGAATCCTGTCTGCTGCCCTAAAAATCTTCTGTGCGCTCTTCTCTGGAATAGAATCGCTGCTCAGCCAATTCTGAATGTACCCTCTGGCAAAGTCCGCGCCGGATAGGTTCAGGCTCTCGCACAGAATCAAC
>CAZEZJ010000013.1:22384-28860 GCA_964516695.1 uncultured Blastocatellaceae bacterium | reverse complement strand
ATCAGAGTGTTGCCGTAGGTCGGCGCGAAGTAAACGCCGTCGAGTAGTTCTTCGACCGCGAAGCGATGAAACTGCGGCGTCATCTCCGTGCCGCCGCAGAACACGCCCTTGATGCCGATTTTTTTGAGCGAGACTTTTTCGCAGAGCGCTTCGAGCAGTTTGGGTGTCGTGAAGAGACAGTGAATATTCTCGTGCGCTCTAAGCAGCGTGAGTCCTTGTTCGACCACGTGCTGTTTATACTGTTCGGCCATTCGCGGCTGATTCATCTTGAGCAGCTTGATGACCCAGCGCGGGTCTAGGTCAACCATGAAACAGATGCCGCCGCGATACTGCGCCAGATGCTCGACCGCGAGGCGCAAGCGGCGCGGGCCGGTTGGGCCAAGGCTTAACCAATCAGCGCCCGGCGGGAAAAATTCATCGGGCAGCGTGCGGCTGAAGGCTTCGTAGTCGAGCCGGAAATCCTCTATGCTGATGCGCGATTTGGGGACGCCCGTGCTGCCGCCCGTCTCAAAGACGTAGACGGGCCTGCGTTCTAGCCCGCGCGGAACCCACTTGCGCACAGGCCCGCCTCGCAACCATTCATCCTGAAAAAACCCAAAGCGCGCGAGGTCGTCGTAAGTCTGAATTTCGCGGCGCGGGTCCCAGTCTAAGGTCTTCGCATAGTCGAGCCAGAAGGGGCAGCCCGTCTCTGGATTGAAATGCCACTCGATGATTTCTCGCACCCAGCTATCCAGAGCCTCGCGCGCTGCTGTTGATTCTGTTTGCCGCTTCAGTTCGTTTGCAGACATATTTTCAGGGAGCTTACTAAGCACAGTGGTTTCGGTTCAACCTTCAAAGCTGTCTTTTACGGAAAAGTCATGTAAAAAGATATTTACATGTCTCACAATTTTGCGCTAACCGCAAACAGCCTTACGAAGCTACGGCTTCAAGGGTTGCATCGCGTCGCTAGCTGCTCGGTCAAGACAGGGGAGCCGCACGAAGGGGACGCGAAAAGGCGCAACGCCGAGCGCGGCCAGGACCGAACGGAAGAGATTTTCTTCCACTGCGCGTTAATATCTCGGCTGTACTCATCGTTACATTCTTCTGCGCCTTCAGTGGCCGGAAAGCAGAGAACGCGCTACAATAGTTGTCCCCTGAAACCTTCGGCGGAGGCAGACGTATTACCAGCGGCCCGTCTTGATTCGCCGTTCAATTTTTGAACTTCACAAACACACAAGAGGTTTAGACAGATGCAAAGAATTGCCAGCAAAACATCTATGTTCGGAGCGCGTCTGCTTCGAGAATCAATCTTCAAATTATCAATAACTCTCTGCGCGGCGCTGCTGCTCCTGCTCGCGCTGCCGTCGGCTGCCGCGGCTCAAGGCGCGGGCTTGCCGCCTTTGATTGACCGCCAGCTTTTCTTCGGCGACCCGGAAATCTCAGGCGCGCAAATCTCGCCTGACGGAAAGTATCTGGCCTTCATCAAGCCCCTGAAGGGAACACGCAACATCTGGGTCAAACGCACCGAAGAGCCGTTTGACGCGGCCAAGCCCGTCACCAACGACACCAAGCGCCCCATCCCCGGTTATTTCTGGAGTTGGGACGGCAAGTTTATCCTCTTCGTGCAGGACCAGGGCGGCAACGAAAACTTCAACGTCTACGCCGTCAATCCGGCGGAAAGTCTGGCGGCCGGACAAGAGGTGCCCGCCGCGCGCAACCTGACCGACATGAAGGGCGCTCGCGCCGTCCTCTACTCCGTACCCAAAAACGACCCCGACACCATCTACGTCGGCATCAACGACCGCGACAAGGCGTGGCACGACCTCTACAAAGTGAAAATCTCGACGGGCGAGAGCACGCTGCTGCGCAAGAACACAGAGCGCATCACAAGCTGGCTCTTCGACCTCAAAGGCCAACTGCGGCTGGCGACACGCTCGCCCGAAAACGGCGATACGGAAGTCTTGCGCGTTGACGCCGACGGCTTCAAGAAAGTTTATAGCTGCACCGTCTTTGAATCCTGCGGCCCCGTGCGTTTTCACAAAGACAACAAGCGCGTCTACCTGGTCACGAACAAAGGCGAGCAGGCAGACCTGATTAGCCTCGTGCTGTTTGACCCCGAAACCGGGAAAGAAGAGATGGTCGAAGCAGACCCTTTGAAGCGCGTTGACTTTACTAACGCCGCGTTCTCGGAAATGACGGACGAACTCATCCTCACCGTCTACGAAGACGAAAGAAAGCGCCTCTACTGGAAAAACAAGTCTTTTGAAGCAGACTATAATGTGTTGAAGAAGAAACTGCCGGGCAAGGACATCAGCTTCAATTCGCGCACCAGAGACGAGCGCCTCTTTCTCATAGCCGCCAACAGCGACACGGAACCAGGCGAGGTCTACATCTTCGACCGCCAATCAAAGAAGCTTGATTTGCAATACAGGCTTTTCGACAAACTCCCGCGCGAGCATCTGGCCTCGATGAAGGCCATCACCTACAAGTCGTCCGACGGCTTGGAAGTTCCTGCCTTTCTGACGCTGCCGAAGGGCGTCGCGCCGAAGAATCTGCCGCTCATCGTTAACCCGCATGGCGGCCCGTGGGCACGCGACACCTGGGGTTACAAGACGTTTGCGCAATTTCTAGCCAATCGCGGCTACGCCGTTTTACAGCCGAATTTCCGCTCCTCGACCGGCTATGGAAAGAAGTTTTTGAACGCCGGAAACAACGAGTGGGGACAGAAGATGCAGGACGATTTGACGTGGGGCGTGAAGCACCTGGTCAACGAAGGCATCGTTGACCCGAAGCGCGTCGGCATCATGGGCGGCTCATACGGCGGCTACGCCACACTCGCCGGATTAACCTTCACGCCCGATGTTTACGCGGCGGGCGTCTCCATCGTTGGCCCATCAAACCTGATTACGCTGCTTAACTCCATTCCGCCCTATTGGGAGTCAATCCGCAAAGTCTTCACGCAGCGCATGGGCGACCCGACAACGCCGGAAGGCCGCGCGCAGCTAGAGAGGCAATCGCCGCTCAATCATGCGACGAAGATTAAGTCGCCGCTGCTCGTCATCCAAGGCGCAAACGACCCGCGCGTGAACAAGGCTGAATCAGACCAGATAGTCGTGGCGCTGCGCGAGCGCGGCTTCCCTGTGGAATATTTGGTCGCGCCTGATGAGGGTCATGGCTTCGCGCGTCCCGTCAATAACATGGCGATGATAGCGGCCTCGGAGAAGTTTCTCGCCAAGCATCTCGGCGGGCGCTTCCAAGAGAGCATGACGCCGGAAGTCGCAAAGCGCCTGCAAGAGATTAGCGTTGACGTGAAGACGGTGGAGTTGAAGAAGAAGGTGGACGCGGGGGCAATCGGCGCGCCCAAGCCCAGCGCCGACCTGCGGCCCGGAACAACGAACTACAAGGCCACCATTGAAATCAACGGCCAGACGATTCCGCTCGCCGTCACGAGCGAAGTCAAAGAGGAAGCTGGCGCGTGGGTGGTGACGGAATCAGCGAAGACGCCGATGGGCGACATCACAGACCGCTCCGTGATTGAGAAGGGCAGCCTCGTGCTGACGAAGCGCTGGATTAAGCAAGGCCCGCTGGAAGTCAACCTTGAGTTTAAAGACCAGAAGGCGAGCGGCACGATGACCGTCAACGGGCAACCGCGACCCGTCGCGGTAGACCTCGGCGGAGTACTCTTCGCTGACGGCGCTGGGGCACACATAGTCATGGCCGCGCTTCCGCTGGCTGAAGGCTACACGACAACCTTCCGCAACTTCGACGTGCAGACGCAAAAGGTCAAGCTGATGCAGTTGAAGGTCGTCGGCATGGAGAAGGTCACGGTCGCGGCGGGCGCGTTCGACGCCATCAAATTCGAAGTGACCTCGGCTGAAGGCGCTGGCGACAAGACGACCATCTGGGTTGACAAAGAAACACGCAAAGTCTTGAAGGCCACGGCCGTCCTGCCACAAATGAACGGCGCGGTTATCACCTCGGAATTAACCGCTGGCATGTAATTTCGAGCGCCAACGCGTTTACATCGTAAAAAGCTGAGCCGGCGTTAATTAACGCCGGCTCAGCTTTTTACGCATTATCGCTCGCGCTGGTCCCGGCCCCGCGCGTCAACTTTTTTTTAAGCGCATGTGATTGATTCGGCCCCCCTTTTCCGCGTTAACAAGATAGAGGGAGTTAGTCAAAAGCTCGAAGTGGTTTTCCCTCGAAAGAGATTCGGGAAGGAATAGAGAGATGAACAGGAAAAGCGTGCTGGCGTTAGTTTTAGTGTTGACGACGATGCTCGGGGTCGGCCCACTGAATGCTGCGGCGGCGCAAGAGAATGTTAAGACGTATTACGGCAGGCCGGTCGCGTTTGGCGGCGGCGCGGTCAAAACCTATCTCACGGTTGACAGCGGCAAAGCTCCCGTGGCGCTCGGAATTGAGATTCCCTCAAGGGCGTTTACCAATCTGCCGCACATTATGACCGGGCTGATTCTACAGTTTCCGAACGAGGCGCGCGCTCTGCCCTTTCAGTATCTTTCGTTTGATTGGAATCCGCAGGGCCATGAGCCGGAAAAAGTTTACACGAAGCCGCATTTTGACTTTCACTTTTACCTGCAAAGCCCCGAGGAGACACGTGCGATTAAACCCGGCCCCTGTCAAGGACTCGATTGCGGCGCTTACAGGCGCGCGATGAAGGACGTGCCCGCGCAGTATATGCCCGCGAACCATAAGAACGTCGGCGCGGTGGTGCCGATGATGGGCAATCACCTGATTGATCCGGCTGCGCCCGAGTATAACAACCAACCGTTTACGCGGACGTTTTTCTACGGGTCGTATGATGGAAAGATTACGTTCCTTGAGCCGATGCTGACGCTCGAATACTTGCAATCGCGGCCCAACGAATATTTAGACATCAAGCTTCCGGCAGCTTACGCGAAGACGGGTTATTACCCGACGCGTTACAGCGTGCGCTACGATGCGACGGCAGATGTTTACCGGATAGCCATGGAGCGTTTCGTTTATCACGTGGCCCGGTAAGTTCGTTTAAAGTTCCCCCTTGGCTTTGCGATCTGGGGCGAGGCAAAGCCAACGCGAGGGCGCAAGCACCTGATTCGCGCTCAGGTCTTGCGCCCTCCCCTTGTTTTCCAATCACTCAGACCAGACAGAAAAAGAGAAGCACACTTTGCCAAGCGGGCTTCTCTCTTGTTTCGCTTGAATTAAGGGGAAAGCTGCTGTTAAATTTCGGCGTTCGTGCTCGCGCGGTTTAGGGCGGCAGCATTTTATCCAACGTCTTCAACAAATCCTGCCCGCGCATTTTGCTCTGCTCAAGCAACACGACTTTGCCGTCCGGCCCGATGAGCATTGAGGTCGGAAACAATTGAATCCGGTAGCGAATCTCAAGCTCTTTGATGCTGTCCATCGTCGCCTGCGTCCAGGTCAGGTTGTTCTTCTTCAACCATTCCTTGATGGCCGAGGGGTCGTCGTCGTTATTCATTCCCAGAATCTCGAAGCCGCGCGCATGAAAACGCGAGTAGGCGGCTTTCAGGTAGGGCAATTCGCGACGGCACGGCGGACACCAAGCGGCCCAAAAATCCAACAGCACATACTTGCCGCGAAATTCCGACAGCTTGCGCTTCTTACCGTTGAAATCCGTGAAGACGAAATCAGGCACCTCCGTGCCTATCAAAACTTCGACGCGCTTGTAATCCGAAGCCGGATGAGAGCGCATGATGATTTGGTTCTTTTCCACGTCAACGCGCTTGGTTGAGACGTAAGCATCACCGACGCGAAAGATGACGGTCTCTTCGCGCGCCTGCGCCGATTCGGGCGAGAAGCGGTCGAAGACTATTTCGCCGTCGCCGTTGCCGTCCACTCCGAACCAGCCGTTGCTGACGCTGATTTTTTTCGAGCGCGGGTTAAAGCTGTATTGCACTAAGGTCTTGCGTCCCGCGATGTCAACCTCGCCCTTGGCAAACGCCTCTTTTGATTGCAACACCAAGCGCTCATCGTCGCCCATATCTTCCATCTTGACTTCCCTGAAGTACTGCACAAGCAGCGGGTAGCGCTGAAAGAGAGCGCCTTTGAGAGGAATCTGAAGTGTGGTCCCGAGGATATAAGGGTTGTCGTCCTCGACGCGCTTGAGCGTGAAACGCTCGGCGTCGGCCATCACTTTGTCTTGGTCTAGGTCTGCGTAGAGATAAGGCTCGCTCTCGTCGTCCGGCTCAACCAGGAGAGCGAGCAGCGACGATTTATCCTCTATCGGATGATACAAACGTCCAGCCGTGACCTTGATACCGCCTTCGAGCGGGGTGGCGAATTTAATCTTCGACAAATCGGTGAAGGGCTTGAAGGCGACGTAATCCATATCATCTTCATAAGGGACAAGCTGGCCGTCTAGCTTTCCGAGATACTCCGTGTCGCCGGAGACTACAGCCGCAGCGCTCACAAGCAGTCCGCCGCCGAGCGCGAAACCCGCGCAGGCGATGATGAACAGACCGAGAGCACGCTCTTTCAGA
>CAZEZJ010000013.1:0-22374 GCA_964516695.1 uncultured Blastocatellaceae bacterium | reverse complement strand
CTGTCGTCGGGACAGCGCGAGGCGAATCCAGAATCAAACAGAGTTACGACGAATAGATGCTCGGATGCGCACCCACTTTGAAATTCACACGGGCGGCATCCCCTCATTGATGGCTTCTCTATAGAGAAGCGGGCGTGATTGTAGATGAGGCTCCGAGGCGCTGTCAAAGGCTGCTTGATGAAATTTTATTCGCGCTCGGCCTTCGCTGCACGGCTATTTTAGAATCCCAAATAGCTCATGCCGGCGCTCGACTGCTTTTCGCTAAAGCGCGCGATGGCCTCGAGCACGTCGCGGCACAACTCGCGCTCGGCTTCGCCGCGGATGGCGATGTCGCGCAGGCTCACGGCGAGTTGTAATAAATCGCGATGCTCCGGCGCGGAGCGCACGCCGCTCAGCCATTGGCGCAACTCGGCGCTGCTGTCTTGTTCTTTCCCCGGCCCGTTGCTGGCCGAATGCTCGAAGAGAGTTTCGATGAGGCCAGCCGTCTCGTGTGCGTCAACGAGCGTGGCGATGGCATCGGCAAAATGCGCTGCCTGGTCCATCTCTTCGGGCGAGTAAGGACGATAAGGCGGGTCGCCGATGCGATTGATGAATTCCAGCACCCCGACCGTCTCCTCGTTGACGCGCAAGGGAGTCGCCAGAATGGTCTGCGTCGAATAGTTCGTCAGCGCGTCCACCTTATCGTAGAAGCCAGCGGCCTGTGCCACATCTTCGACGACCATCGGCGTGCCGCTCGCGAAGACGAAGCCCGCGATGCCCTCGCCCGGAGGTATCTTCACGTCCATCAATTTATCCGCGACCGAGCCGAGCGCGACCATAAACTTCAAGCCACCTTCGTCGCCGTCGCGCACCAGCACGGAGGCTTCATCGGTGCCGATGGAGCGGGCCGCGAGGCGCAGCAGATTCTCGATAGAGCGCGTCAGCGGGTCGGTCAGGATTTCGGCCACGTCAATAGCCTTGACGGCGGCTCGCAACTGCTCTTCGAGCGAGGCGATGGACTGCGGTTTCGATTCCTCCGCGGCCTCAGCCTTCTTCGCGGGCTTCTTCTTTTTCTTCGCATCCGCGGCGTTTTTCTTATCGCCGTTTTTCTTGCTGTCGGGTTTCTTTGCCATGTCTCTTCAAACGTCCTTCACAAAGGGACGACTAAACATCCCTGCTTCTCATCATCTGCGAATCATCGTTGCCAGCATCGTCGCAACCAGCTTCGCCTCGTCGGCGGTCCACCCGTACACGTCGCAACGCGTGACCGTCAGCGTCCCTCCCGCCTTAACCACTCTGGCCTCGGCCACAAACATCTCTCCTGCCGCTGGCCGCAGGAGGTTCACCTTAAACTCCACACTTAAAACATCCGTCCCGGCAGGCATCAAAGTATAAGCCGCATACCCGCACGCGCTATCGGCCACGGTGGTCAGAATACCGGCGTGCAGAAACTTGTTCTGCTGCGTCAGGTCATCGCGGTAAGAGAGCGCGATATCAACTGCCCCAGGCTCGACGCGCCGAAGGCGAGCGCCAATCAACTGCATGACCTGCTGCCGCGCAAAGCTCTCGCGAACACGACTCTCATACTCTGCATCTTGGGGCTGCAACGACCTCATACAGGGCAGTTAACAACAAGCCGGCTTTTCGCTGCAACACTTTGAACGCCGAACGCTGCATTATACATATTGCGCGCCCGGCAAAACACTGCCAAAGCGCGCCGCCTGACAAATCTTCAACGTTTCAAAGATGATGAGCACGCGGCTCATCATCTCTCAAATGGCACGCGCGTCTTCCTCGTCAGCCTGTGGCAGCTACAGCACGAAGTTGTAAGTCAGCGAGCCTTTCACTTTCACGGGCTGGCCTTCGAGTCTGGTCGGCGTAAACTTTGCCTCTCGCGCCGCCTCGACCGCCGATGATTGCAGCAGCGGGTGGCCGGAGACGGCGCGCGCAGAGACGACGTTGCCTTCCTCGTCAATGACTATTTCCACGACGACCGTTCCCGAGGCGCGCGCCGAGCGGGCAATCGACGGATAGGCAGGGCGCGGCAACATGACGGCCTTCCCATTGAGGATGCCACCCGAGATGGGCGCTTTCGGCGTGGCTGGCGCAGTCAACGGAGCATTACTCTCATTCGCCATCGGCGGCTTAATCGCGGGCGCGCCGCTGCCGCCCGTGCCGGGCGTTTCCGTGTTTGGCGGTTCTGCATTCGGCTGTTCGCCCTCAGCCGGAGACATCACTATCTCATGCCTCACCGTCGCCTTTTTCGCGCGTCGCTTGCGCCGAATCGCCTTCTTGCGGCGCGAGGAGCGAACGCTGCCGCCTTTAGTGACTCGTGATTTGCCCATCGGTGGTTTAATCATCGGCGGCTTAATCTGCGAGCTACCTTCGGGACGCGGCGCTTCCTGCGCCGGCGCGCTGCCCGCGCAGAGCAGCAAACCCATCAACAGCGCGACGAGAGACACGCTCGTCATCAGGCGACGAGGCTGAATAACATCAAACTTCATAAGTCTTTACTTCCTTCAGCTAACTGCAAACATACAGGCAAGCGGGGAGCCTTCAAACTCTTTTCCGGCGCGTTGTGCGGCGCGTTTTCTTCCGCGTCGGCGTCGTCTTAGCTGGCGCAGTTACGGCGGCTGGCGCGGTGGTGGCGGCGGCAGCGGCAGCAGCGGCCTGCTCTTTCTTGGCCGCGTTCTCAAGCATCGCCGTGATAACCGTCTGCGGAACTTCGGCTCGCAACTGCACTTCGTCGCCCTGCGCCGTTATCTGCATCTTATCGACCAACTCACGAATCATCTTATCTTCGATAAAGACGCCGTACATCTGGCGCGCGCCGAGCACCATATCGCCTAAGACCTGCGCGTGCTCCGCGGTATTGAAGCGCGCTCCAAGCTGTGCCTCGATGCCGCTCGGCGTCATTCCGGCTGACAGGTACAGTTGCTTGATGGCCGAGACGGATTCGAAGAATTTAGTGGACATTCTATCCATCTCCTCGTTGCCGCTCTTCTCCTTGGGCTTGAGGTTAGCCATCACTGACGGCGGAACGTTTCCGGCCAGACTGATGAGAGCGTTGCTGTTGCGCGTGGCGAGCGCGCGCAGGTCGGGGCTAAGGCCCCCGGTTCCGGCTCTGGCATCCACGGTCGCGCGCATCAGCACGAGGTCGCCAAGCGCGATGGTGTTAGCGTCGAGCGCCGCCACAGAGGGCGTCTCGATTTCCGCTTGCGGCTTTGTGCTGCCTTTCGGTCGCTCGTCAATCGTGTAGATAATCTGCCCGTTATACGTCTGCTCACGCACCTTGTCTTTCTCTTCGCGGCGCATCGCCTCTATAAACTTGGCGGCCTCGAAATCGCCCTGCGCGATGATGACGAGGGCAAAGTCATTCTTATCCATTCGCTGTGAGATGCGCTCTGGATTGATGAAGCGGACGCTGGCGGCGATGCGGCTGATTGAGCGAACGTCAACCCCCGTCTTCAACTTAAACTGTTCCATCTCGGCCATGATTTTCTTCAGCGGCGCGGAATTTTGGCCGAAGATTTGCGGGATAGCTTCATTCCAGATGCGGCTGTGGTCAATGCTGATGACGACATCCGAAGCCGGAAGCAGCGTCAGCAAATCGGCGGAGGTGGCAGGGGCCGTCGTCTGCGCTCTCGCGGGAAGAATGGCGAGCGCCAAGAGCAGCAGAGTTGGGAGCATGGCGCGGCGTGTCTTGTTCATGGTCTTAAAGATACCTTTCTGTGTGAAAAGGAGCGTGTGAAAATCATGTCAGGCGCACGCTCTTGAGCCGAAGCCGAAGCCGAGCGCGCGCGTCTCTCTCTTACTTCTCATCTTTCATCGGCGGCTTAATACCTGTCGGCGCGCTGCCCGGCGTCTGCTTGCTGGTATTCGTGTTGCTGGCGCTGGTATTAGCGCTCGGGCTGGGAGGCGCCGTCGTGGTCGTTTTATCAGCAGGCGCAGCGCCTTGATTCGGGCTTGACGTAGCGCATCCGTTCAAGCCAAGAGCGACGACCAACAAGGCCAACAAGGTCAGAATTCTTCGCATTCTCATTTCTCCTCTTCAGCGGTAGGGTGCGCCAGCTTTGCTTCCAGCCGGATGGCGGTTGTGACTTCAAACGGCACGACATTAGGGCAGACTGCTTTTACTCGCCTACATGGTACTGTCGCGGAGTCTGGCAATCAAGGTTTTTATCTCCGAAGTTGCCGCGCCGCCGCTGGTTTCTGCTCCTGCCAGCGTGCCGGCGGGCGCGCGTTGCCATCCACCGAGCGAAGTGGTAAAACTCGCGGCAGGACCTCCAAACCGAAGGAATTTAAGCAACATGCTGCTAGCTCTCTTATTGCTGGCGAGCCTCGCGGCGCAAACCCTCGCGCCGCCTGCCGCTGCCGCTGCGCTCCCGCCTGCGACGAGACAGACCGAGGCGCGTTATCGCATCTACGACGCTCGGACGGGAGAAGCGCTCTCGATAAACAACCTGCTGGCAACGCTCGACATGATGGAGACGGTTTGTATCGGAGAATTGCATAACGATGCGGCGGCACACGCGTTTGAAGCGGATTTACTCAAAAGCACGCTGCTGCATAACGCTCCTCATAAGAACAGGCCGGCCCGCCCCGTTGTGCTCTCGCTGGAGATGTTTGAGCGCGACGTGCAGCTAGTGTTGGACGAGTATCTGCGCGGGCTGATAGCCGAGCGCCATTTTCTGTTGAGCAGCCGCCCTTGGAATAACTACCAGACTGACTATCGCCCGCTCGTCGAACTCGCGCGCGAACACAAGAGCGCTGTGATTGCTGCAAACGCGCCCGCGCGCTACGTCAACCGCGTCTCGCGTCTAGGCCCTGGCTCTTTGAAGGATTTGCCGCCCGCCGCCAGAGCGTGGCTGCCGCCTCTGCCTTACAATGCGGCCTCGGCTGCCTACGCCGCCAAGTTCAAACAATTGATGACCGGGCCGCACATGACGGTCGGCCCTCAAAGCCAACCGTCGCCGCACGGCAACGCCTACCTGCTCGACGCGCAAGTTCTGCGCGACGCGACCATGGCCTACACCATCACGGAACGTTTGAAACAACACCCGACAGCGCTCGTCTTCCACGTCGGCGGCAGTTTTCACAGCGAAGAACGTCTCGGCCTGCCCGAACAAATCGCGCACTATCGCAAGCGCGCTCGCACGCTCGTTATCACAATCGTTCCAGACAAAAGCTATCCCACATTCGACGCCGCCCGCCACGCGAAGCTGGGCGACATCGTCGTCCTCACCAATCCGGCAGCGCCTTAATTTGAAGAGGGGCGGTTGAGTCGGCGTCGCTTGCGCCAGCCGATGAGCGCGATGAAGAGGCCGAAGCCGCCGATGGCTGTCGCGGCTGCCAGTTGGCGTGTCGCCACGCCGGATGAGTTTGAGGCTGTCGCGTCGCCGGGCGCATCGGGCGTGTGCGCGTTTGAGGTGGCTGGGGAAGCGGCGGGCCGAGGCGCTGCCTGCTTGAGCGGTTCTGTCAGCGGTAGGCAATTCTTGTCTTCAGGCGGGCAGCTTAAGCTCTCGCGCTGCCGCAGGTCTTGCACCTGAAAAAGCTGCTTGGTGACCGGCGAGAGATACATCAACTGCATCTCTTCGAGCGTGAAGGGACGCGCGCCGCGCCGACCGAAGACCGCCACCTGATTTCCGCTCTCGTCAACGGCGCGGTCGCGGTCGAGTCCCTTCGAGACGCCAATGGCCGGGCCTAAAGTCTTGAAGGTCGCAATCAACTCTATCTGCTCAGGCTCTATGCGCGGGCTGAAGCCTGCGTAGGTGAGCGCCTTTTCGGGCGTTAAGAGTTGCAGGATGCGCAGGCCGTTGTGGCCGTCTGCAACGTAGGCGAAGAGGCTCGCGTTCGTCATCGCCACCTTCACTTGATGCGCGTCGTTGATTGCGCCGCCTGCGTTGTAGTAACGAGCGGGGCCAGGATTGTCGGGCACGGTCACGTCAACGAGCGCAATCCCGCGCTCGCCCGCCGCAACGTAAGCATAAGTGCGCGCGACATAGACATCACGCGCGCCGGGCAATGGTGTAAAGGCGCGCACCATTCGTCCGCCTTCAGCGCGCCGCTCCGCCATGCGCACGCGCAAGGGGTCTGTCACGTCTATCACCTTTAAGCCTTCGTCGTCCGCGACGAAGCCGTAACGAAACTGTATGGCGACGGCGCGCGGGTTGACCAAATCAGGCGCGTCAATCTTACCGACGATGCGCGGGCTTAAAGGTTCTTCCAGACTGACGACGACGAGGCCGTTCTTGTCGGTCGTGATGTAAGCGAAATTGCCGGCGACGGTGATGTTGTTTGCGCCCGTCAATGCGCCGCCTTCGTTGAAAGCGCCGTTCGGATAAATCTTCTCATCGAGAGCGCGCTTGAGATAGTTATTGAGCGGGTCGCCGTCGAGCAAGGTCGCGGCGTTGACGAGAATCAAGCCCTCAACGCTATCTGCAACGTAGAGATAAGCATACACGGGATGAATCGGCTGCTCGTCGTTCAAGAGCGGGCTGGTCTTCCGGTCGCGGTCGGGTGAGTTCCACCAGGCGTTCCAGAGCCGCGCGGCTTCGGCGGGGCTGACCTGCCGTCCGTCAACAGTGTAACGCCAGCGCGCGGGGTCAACGGCGAGCGTCGAGGGCGCGGCCACGGCGGTCGCGTGCTTCGACTTCACCCAGAATTTCTGTCCGAAGCGCGAGACGGGCGCGGTCGTGATTCTCTCGGAAAACCCCTTGTGGTCTATCTGCGCGACATCATAAACACGCAAGCCGCCTTTGCCCGCCGCCACATACGCATACTCGCCGCGCACCTGCACCTGCAAGACTTCCGGGTTGCCGACGTGCTCAAAGAAGTTTTTGAGACGGCGGCCACCCTTCACAAAGCCTTCGTAGTTTCGCGGGTAGGCATACTTGTGCAGGGAGCTTCCGATGACGGCCTGCGGCTCCGAGTGTTCCGTGACGGGCACGACTTCGAGCGAGTGTTCGGCGGCGACGTAGATGTAACGGCCCATGAAGTTGACGAAGTTTGTCCCTTGCAGCATCGTCTGCGCCAGCCAGGCGTTGTTGTCATTATCAAGCGCGACGTGGCAATCAGAGCAGTCTTTCGTCTCCTTGGCGCGGACGGTGTGCGGCACGTGCGTATTGAAAGCTTGGCCCGCGTAGCCTTCCGCCGAAACCGTTTGCTGTTGATGATAAATCCACTCGCGGTTTTGATTCTGCGAACTGACGAGCACAGCGCTTGAGGAACGCACGGGCGCAACGCGATGGCCCGTCACCGTTCCATCCTTGCCCAACATGAAAACGTCGTCGCGAATCACCTGAAAATTGTAGGTCGTGTAATTACGCGAGTCGTCGCCTTCGTTATGACGGTTCGGCATCTTGCGGTTGGCCGTCATCGAGAGATGGCAGCCAAAGCAGCTTGTCATCCAAGATGAATGGCAAGAGTCGCACGTCATGTTGCTGTCGCGGTGGGCCAACTGCGATTCGTCAGGCTTGCCGCTTCTGTCGAGCGGAACATCGCCCCACACGAGTTTGTTCTCGCTCGCACTACTGGCATCGAGGCGGACGGTCTTCGCGTAGCGCGATTTCCAGTTGTAGTCGCCGCGCTTGTTGTCCGGGTCGAGCGTATCTTTGGTTTGCTTAACGCGCCACCAGAGGCCCGGCTCGACCATAGAGTTTTGGATAATGTCGCCTGGCTGAAGGTCAATCTGCTTGTCGCTGTAGGGGTCTTTCTTTTTGGTGGCGCGCGTGATGCGCTGGAAAAGATTGCCGCCGCCGCTGACGGTCATCCGCGCCAAATCGCGGCCCGGAATTGTTCTGTCACGAACTTTGGTGGGTTGGGCCGCCGGGCCGGAGGTGACGAGCGTGGCGCGCTCCGTAACGGTGCCGTGGCAATCAATGCAGGCAATCTCGATGGCGGCGCGCGGCTCGTTGTAGAGATTGCCGTCGCCGTGCGCGTCCTGCCGGAAATGGCAGTCAACGCAGTGCATCCCTTTTTCGAGATGTATGTCCTTGAGATGGACGGGCGCGCCAGATGGCCGCGCGTCGTTGTTGAGATTAACGTTGTCCTCGTCTTTGAACGCGACGGCTTGGCCGAGCGTCGAGCCGTCGAGCGACTTGACGGGCTGGCCCGCACTATCAACTAAGGGCTTGCCGTCTTTATCTAAAAACTCGCCGCGACGATTCTTCTTGAAGACGGCGCGGAAAATCCAGCCGTGGCCGTGGAAGTCGGCAAACTGCGTGCGCGTGAGTTGGTCGTTGAAGCTGCGCGTGCCGGTGCGCTTCAAGAATTCGAGGTCAGACCAGTTGCCGCGCGTGCTGGCGGCTTCAGGGTTGCGGTCGAGTTTTCTGTCCTCCTCATCCTGCGAGGGGTCGTTCTGCTTTTCGGGATACATGCGGCCCGCGAGAGCGTCAGTCTCGTTGTCCCACCACGTCATGCCTAGATAGGTGGCGACCATGTTTGTGCCCGGGTGCAAGTGGCAGTCCTTGCAGTGCGAGGTGGGGATGCGCGAGGTCAGTTGATGACGAATCGGATGGCCCGGCTCATTACGAAATGCGTCGAAGCTTTTGTCCTTCGTCGCGGTGCGTCCTTCGTTGCCGTGCGCGGCGTAGAGCTTGCTGGAATTAATAACGCTTGAATCGTTGGCGTAGATGACGTGGTAGGCCGTGCAGCCGGAGGAACGATAATCGCCGGGGTGGTCGTTTGTGCCTAGGAAGTTGAGCGTCGGGTCGAGCAGGCGCGTCTTCTGCAAGCCCAAGTAGACGGGGTCTGTGCGCTGTTGTGTGCCGAAGCCGCGTGCGCTCAAGCCCTTGTCGGGCTTGCCCGGGTCTTCGTCTTTGTCCGGCAGCCCGACTTCAAGACGACGCTTGCCGCCGCGCTCGAAGACGCGCAGGACGTTGCCCGGCTGCGAGATTTCCCAGCGCGGCAAAGGGTCAATGAAAGGCAGCAAGCCACGACGCTGCATCGCCTCTCTATCAGGCGCTGGCACTTGAATCAAGCGTTCGGGAGCGCCCGTCTCATCGCTGTAGCTTTCACCGAAGCGCGCGTCCTTGATGGGAAAGCCGCCGTTGTTATAGAGCGCGGCGCCCCAGAGCATCGCGCCGTGGCGCATCATGCTGTTGGAGACGTTCTCGGTTTCGGTGCTATGGCAAGAGCCGCAGGTTTGCTCCGAGACGCGCAAATCGCCGGGGTTGATGAAACGCACGAACTCGCGGCTCTCGCGCGCGAGTAAGGTGTTGGTGCGTTCAGGGTTGGCGCTCGACTTTTGGCCGTTTCGCTTCCAAGCATCCGGGTAGCGCGGCTGGACGTGTGCACGCTCCTTATCCTTGCTCTCGACCGGATTACCGCCGTGACAATAAGTGCAGGTCAGCTTTTGCCCGTCGCGCCCGTCAACGAGTTCGCCCGTTTCGTCGGGCGGCGTGCGCGGCGGGCGGTGCATCGGCTCCGTTTGTCCATGACACGCGAGACAGCCTTCGACGAGCGGAGTCGCAGCCGGGCTGGGCGCTGCTTGGGGCGCGGCCGTGTTTGAGTTTGCAGTAGGGGCTTGATTTGTAGTCTCGTTCTGCGCGCTGGAAGGAATGCCGCTCGACACGACGACGGCAATCATCGCGAAGCTTGCGATGAAGAGAAGGCTTAACTTCAGATGGTCAGTTTTGCCGTGCCGAGCCATAAGGCTGTTTCTCTGTTCAACCGTCGTGCTGCTAATTCTACTCCGCTTGTTGCTCGCTCAACATCATTCCCCAACGCTTAAAAAACAAACTTCACTTGTCCAAACAGCGCATAGAGCGGCTTGCGCGGATTGATGACCGTCTCGTCGGGCGTGCAGAAGTCTCCGAGGTTGGGCGGGCAGTTGCGCGAGGCATCCGTGTAGATGTCGCGGAAGCCACGGCCCGGCTGAAGGTACGACGCGCCGAAGGTCAACTGAATGTTGTTGATAAGGAGCGGGCGGTAGGTCACGCCGACGCTGTAGTCAAAGCCGATGTCGTGGCGGATGCGGGGCTGAAACAAGACGTATTCGAGCGACTCGGTGCGATGAAAGCGCAGGTAGTTGAGATTGAAAACCATCTTGAGGCGCTGTGTGACTTCCGCATCCATGCCGACGTTATAGATAAAGATGCCGGGGTTGACGAAGTTGGCTTGGCCTTCGATTTTGCTGCTGCGTAAACTCGGCAGCAGGCTGTTGGCCTGAACTAAGCCGACGCCGGTTTGCGTTAAGGGAATCGCTTGCCGGTTCCAAAAGGAGAAGGGGCCGCCGACGAAGTTTGGGTCGTCGAAGATGGCGTCGAAGCCGGAAGCCAGGCGGTCTGTCGGATTCTTGTCGCCCTGCGCGAAGAAGAAGGAGGTCTTGAAGCGCAGGTAGTCTTTGTCAATCGAGGCTTCGACGGCGGCCATGTTGGAGCGAATGCGCGTGTCGCGGCCCGCTATCTGGTTGCGCGTGTCGTAGCCGTAGGCGAAGTAGTAGGAACTGGTTAGATTAAGACGACGGATGTGCCCGTCTGTGTTCAAGCCCAGATAGCCGACGCGAACGGCGTGCTCGCGAACGTCTCCGATGAGCGCGGGGCGCACTTGAAAGCCGTTACGATTCGACTGGCGTGAGCTGCGGTCGTCGTTAAAGAGCGCGCTCGCCTGCACGGTAAAACCTTTGGCCCTGAAATCCTGACGGAAGAGGTTGAGGACGTAGATGTTTTGGTTGCGCTTGTCGAAGCGATTGAGACCAGAGTTGGTGTCTTTCTCAAGTTGGGAGAAGAAGGCGGCGTTGAATTGATAGCGATTATTGTCGAACGCGCCGAAGATGCGCCCGCCCAAGTTATTGTCGGAGAAGATAAAGCCGCGAAAGTCTGAGACGAAGGGCTGGATGCCCGCACGGAACGAGACGAAGTCGTAGTTTTCGTTAACGTCCGTGAGCTTGACTTCCGCGAAGGCTTCTTCGAGTGAGAACTGCGTGTCGGTGCGGTTGGTGCCGCGTCGCGGGTCAATGTCTATGACGTTGTTCTCGTGCGTGTTGACGTAGTTCGGCAGGCTAAAAGTCGGGGAAATCTTGATGGCCCAGGTGCGCGGGCGAAAGGTCGAATCGCCGCGAAAGAGTTCGAGGGTAAACTGAAAAAGCTGGTTGTAAATGAAGGTCTCGGGCTTGCCGAAAAACTCCGCGCTGCCGGGCCGCGCGCTGCTCACGTCCGAAGCTTTAGGCGTTCTGACCTGCTCGACGAGCGAGGTGCTGACCGCCGATAAAATCAGAAAAGTCTTGTTGCCGAAAATCGGGAAGTCGCCCTTGAGCACGCTTTGTTCGTAGGGGTTGTACCAGCGCCCTTTTTTGAAGGGGATGTCGCGCCCGCGTGCGCCGAGGTCGCCGTAGCGGTCGTATTCGGGAAAGCCTATGCGCCAGCGGTCGCGCACTTCGCGGCGGTCTGCTTGCGACTGCGGCGCGGATTCGACCGTCTTATCTCCGGCGTATCCGGTCGGCTCATCTTCCTCTACGTCAACGACGGCTGGCTGCACGAGTTTATCAATTGGAATATCGAGGCGCGTCTCGCGTCCGTCGCTGATGACGACGTTTTCTTGAAAGTGTATGTAGTTCTGTTCCTTGTAATCGCTGTCTGAAGGAAACTCGGCGGCGTAGGGCGCGTCGGCGGTGACGTAGTTTCTGGCGGGCGGCGCGCCGCGCGGCTGCGGAAAGCGCGCGATGAAGGGCGCGGCGACGGTGATGCGGTAAGCGCCTTCGCTCAAGCGCAAAGCGTATTGGCCGGAAGCATCCGTGCGCGTGCGCGTCGTGCGGCGCGTGACCTGATTGGTGGCGACAATGACGACTCCGGCAAACGTGGCTTTCGCTTGATTCCTGACCGTGCCGACCAAGCGCCCGCGCTGTTGGGCCGTCGTCAATACCAGAGAGAGCAGCACACAACTCAGCACCAAAGCCCCTTGGGCCACAACGACGAGCCTCATCTTTCGCGGGGTAGGCATCGCTGCTCTTGGTTCAAGTTGACGAATACAACGAATACAATCGACCGGCTCTGCTCTGGCCGTGGCAGAAGAGCGCAAATTCTGGTTTTAACTTAAAGAGCGAGGACTTGCGTTGTAGCACAGGAGCGACGGCCAAGCAATAGAAATCTTCCCCGCCGTTTGAGCCTGACAAAATCATCTTGACTGGGTAGCAATTAGTGATACATTGCTCTTCGCCCTACGCCTCGACTGATTTATTGCCCGCGTGCCATTGCTATGAATAGTCGGCTTCCAATCAAACGCGCGTGCCTGCTGAAAGTTTTATGCTTGCCTGCCTTGCTGCTGCTCGCTGGCAGCACGCTCCCGTGCCAACCTGCTTTCGGGCAAACAAGCGCGCGGCCCGTTCTCGTCAGCCAGCCGGATTCGACGCGGGCGCTGGCGCTCGACGCTTTGGCACAAACGCGTGAGCCGTTCTCGCTTCATTCACCGCTACCGTTTAGCCTCGACCGCCGCACGCGCGTCATGCTCTTTGCGATGCACCTGAATCTGCAAGCGGGCGAAGCGGCATCAGTCGTCACCGCCGAGGCTGAAGACGCGGAGCATCGTGTTTATCCTTTGACAGTCGAGTATGTGGGCCAAGTGCCGGAGCAAAGCTGGACGACGGCCATCGTCGTTAAGTTGCACGACGACATGGGCGACACGGGCGACGTGCTGGTGCGGATTAGTTATCACGGCACCGGCAGCAATCGCGTGCGCCTCGGCATAGGCCACACGGGCGGCGGACTGCCGGACGACCCCGGCGCAGTTCCCACGCCGGGCACAATCGCACCGCAGCCTCCCGCCAACACGATTACCGCCGGCAACCTGACGGCTGACGACGTGCGCACGCTCATCGCGCAGGCTGTCTCGGCGGCGGTGGCGCTGAATCGCCGTGTGGCGGTTATCGTCACGGACAAGGAAGGCAACATCATCGGTGACTTCAACATGACGGGGACGCCGACGAACTCCGTCGTTCGCGGCGGCGGCGGGCCGAACCAGACAGCAGACCCCGCGACCGGATTAGTTCCCATCGGGCTTGAAGGCACGACGCTGCCGTCGCTCGTCGTGGCTACGTCGAAAGCCGGAACGGCCTCGCTCTTCGGCACGCAGGGCAACGCGTTTACGACGCGCACCGCCAGTTTCATCATTCAAGAGCATTTCCCGCCGGGCGTTGACAATCAACCCGGTGGGCCGCTCTACGGCGTGCAGTATTCTTCGCTTCCCTGCTCTGACATCAAGCGGCCGGGCCTTCCCGTCGGATTGTCCGGCGATGCGGGCGGGATGCCCGTCTATAAGAACGGGGTGCACGCGGGCGGCATCGGCATCGAAGGCGATGGGTTGTACACGATTGACAAAGACCCTGCAGATTTCGATGTGCCGTTTGAGGAAGTGATTGCGGTCTCCGCCGTGCGCGGCTATGAGACGCCGCAGTTGATACGCGGCGATAATATTCTGGTCAACGGCATTCGCCTGCCGTTCGTCAACGTCGCCCAGCCGATAGCGCCGCCGACAATTCCGTTTGCCAGCCTGCCAGGCCTTTCCAACATCTTTCCTCAACCGGCGCAGCCGAGCCAGTTTGTGCCCGCGACGGTTGGCGGCATCGGCGGAGAAGTTGACCCGCGTTTCTTCCCCTTCGTCGCGAGCCTTCCGGCGACGGCCAACACGCTGACCGCAGCCGACGTGAACACGATTATCTCGCGCGCCGCGCAGCAGGCGAACATCACGCGCGCGGCGATTCGACAGCCTTTGGGGAGCAGCGCACGCGTCAGCATCGCGGTCGTTGACGCGGAGGGAAGAGTGCTCGGCATTTTCCGCACGGCTGACGCGCCCGTCTTCGGCTTCGACGTGTCTGTGCAGAAAGCGCGCGGCGCTGCTTTCTTCTCGCGCGCCGATGCCGGAGCGATTTTGACCAGCGCGGGCTTCGGCTCTTACGTTGCGCGCGCACGCGCCGACGGTGTCACGCTCGGCGCACAGATGGCGATGACGACGCGCACCGTCGGCTTCCTGCATCGCCCTCTCTACCCCGACGGCATCAACGGAACGGCGGCTGGCCCCTTCAGTAAGGAGTTTCCAGAGTGGAGCGTCTTTAACGTCGGCTTGCAGCTTGATTTGATTAAGACAAACCTTCAGGCTTCCATACTCGGAATGAACGTTCCCTGCTCTAGCATTCCCAACCTCGCCAACGGCACGCAAATCTTCGCGGGCAGCGTTCCGCTCTACAAAAACGGCGTGCTCGCGGGCGGCATCGGTATCAGCGGCGACGGCATAGACCAGGACGATATCATCGCCGCCGCCGGAGCAATCGGCTTCTCGCCAGCGCCCAGCATCCGCGCAGACCAATTCATCATTCGCGGCGCGCGCCTGCCCTTCGTCAAATTCCCGCGCAGCCCGAATCTTTAGAGATTCACCTTAAACACTTTTAATCAGGGATAACGTCGGCAGCCGTTTCTGTACGGTATAAGTACACTTTTACGGTGTAGAAATGAATCTGCGCAGTGTCGAAGCCTTCCGTCACAATGTCGAAGCGTTCCGTCACGGTGTCGAAGTGAATCTGCACGCGGTCGGAATGAATCTGCACATGGTCGGAATGAATCTGCGAGCGGTCGGCGTCGTCCGTCACGTGGTCGGAACGATTCTGCGCGTGGTCGGAGTGAATCTGCACGGTGTCGGTGGGGTTCTGCGCGGTGTCGCTGACAACTTTTGTCAGGTCGATGAGGTTCTGCACATGGTCGGTGGAGTTCTGCACGCGGCCGGCGGAGTTCTGCACGTGGTTGGCGTGATTCTGCGAGGTGTTGGCGGAGTTCGGCAAGGTGTCGGCGGACATTTTGACACCGTTGCTGACGGGTTTTGTTATTTTGACGGCTTCGCGGCTCGGGGCGTCGTCTTTTACTGTTCCAGCCCTGAGCGGAGCGAAGCGAGGGCGGGGTTGTTGGGGTTGACGGCGGCGAGGCGGTCTATGGTTTCGCGGGCGGTCTTCTTGTCGCCTTTGAAGAGGGCGGCGGCGGCTAGATTGCGGAGCGCTTTTTCGTGTTTGGGGTCGGTGGAGAGCGTTTTGCGGTAGGCGGCGATGGCGCGGTCGTAGTCGGGCGGCGTGCGTTGAAAGTAGGTGTTGCCGAGGTCTGTCTGGACGTTTGTGTCCGGGCGTTGGGCGAGCGAGCGTTCGTAAAATGTGGCTGCCGCGATGAAGTCGCCCATGTCGTATTTGGCGTTGCCAATGAGCGTTAAGGCGTCTGCATCCGCCGGCTTGAGGGTCAGGGCGCGGTTCAGGTAGACGACCGCTTTGTCGTAAGCCCCTGTGTTATAGAAAGCGTCGGCGGCCTTCATTTGCGCGTCGAAGTCGCGCGGGTTGCGGTCGGCTGCGTCCATTGCCGATTGGACGAGCGGCGAGGTGGACGCGCCCCCGCTGCGGTCTTGATTGTTGCCAGCCGCATCGTTCACGGCGGGGTGCCCGGGCGGAAGCGGGCCGCTTTGTTGCTGCGGATTGAGCGGCGGCGCTGATGCGTTCGTGCTGCCAACGCTTTCGATTGGCGCGCTCTGCTGCTGCCATCCGGCGTTTGCCACGAAGAAGCCGAGCATAAAACCGAGCAGAATACCGACCACGCAAAAGGTGATGTTTCTCGTCATCGTTGCCGAAATAATAGCATAGAGAGTTTTCGGTTTTCAGTCGGCAGCACGAAGGCCGAAGGCTTCAATGAAAACTTAAAACTGAAAACTCATGGTAAGTGGGGTAACAGTGTGTTGCCGAGAAAGCAATGAGGTGAGCCGTGTATCGCCACGGACTCACCCCTTTGTCATACGATGCAGCGAATATTGTGGTTACACATTCGAACATGACGGCTGCGGGTCATTAGCCCTACATTGGTTCATACAGTTTCTAAAATCCGCAGGAGGTAGCCCTGCGCAGCAACTGGCGCAGTCTGCTCTCGGTGTGGTTGTGGCCTGTGGCGCAGGCGTGTAGCAGACGGTTATCAAAACCGCCAACAAAATCAAAAGTTGCGCAACTTTTTTTCGCATACTGGTGCTCCTCTCTGGAAAGTAAGATAAGTTGAGAATGAGACAGGCGCACGTCGCGCCCGCGTTTGATAAGATAATAATACATAATACTTCAGGAAAGAAAACAACAGATGGTTAGGTTTGTGAGCAACACACTATCACCCAACCACCAAACTCCTTTCCTCTTTGAAGGTCAGAGTTTCATCGGTTATGATGGCGGCATCGAACGGGTGATAGTTGTCGCTGCTCCTCGGAGGCAGGTCGTTTTAGTTTCAGCGCTCCGGCTTCGCTCTCTTTTTCAATTTCGGATGGACAATAAACGCGGTGAATCATGCCCACAGCCCGAAGCTTGAGGCTCATGCTCTCGGATGCGTGCGCGGCGGGCGCACGCTGTTTCAAGGTCTCAGTTTTTCATTAGGGCCGGGGGAGTTGTTGGAGGTTTCGGGTGCGAACGGCAGCGGCAAGACCAGCCTGTTGCGAATGCTGTGCGGGCTGCTGCCGCCCTTGAGCGGGGAAATTCGCTGGCAGGGAGCAAGCATCTCGTCGCTGAAGGAAGAATATCTCAAGGAGTTGGCTTATCTGGGACACGCGAGCGGCGTCAAAGCCGAGTTGAGCGCGGCGGAGAATTTACGCATCGCGGGCGGCCTCGCCGGAGTCTCAGCCAGCGAGGAGAAAATCGGCGCGGCCCTTGAACGGATGGGACTAACGGATAGCGCGTCGCGGCCAGCCAAGACGCTCTCGCAAGGACAACAGCGCCGTCTGGCTCTGGCGCGACTGCTGATTGGCGAGAAGACTTTGTGGGTCTTGGATGAGCCGCTCGCGGCGCTCGACAGCGCGGCTGTCCGGCTGGTGCAAGCGGCCCTCGCGGCGCATCTCGATGAGAAGGGGATGGCGGTGCTGACGACGCACCAGCCGTTGGAGGCGCGAGCGGGCAAGACCATGCGAATCCATCTCGCCACCCTAAGCGAACACTGAATGCTGGCAACTCTGCGATGGGTCATTCAGCGCGACACGACTCTGGCGTGGCGCGGGCGCGCGGGCGTGCTCTCGACGCTCTTCTTTTTCGTCATCGTCGTCAGCCTTTTTCCCCTTGGCGTCGGGCCTGAGCGGAGCACCTTGCGCATGATAGCGCCCGGGGTGGTGTGGGTCGCGGCGCTGCTGGCCTCCATGCTCTCGCTCGACCGCATGTTTGCTCACGACTACGCGGACGGCAGCCTGGAGCAGTTGATGCTGACGCCGCAGCCTCTTTCTCTCGTCGTGCTCGGCAAGATTATGGCGCATTGGCTGGTGACGGGAGCGCCGCTAGTTCTGATTGCGCCCGTGTTGGGAGTGCAGTTCGATGTGCCGTCGCGGGCTTTGCTGACGCTCGTCGCGTCGCTCCTTTTGGGAACGCCCGCTTTGAGTTTAATCGGCGCAATCGGCGCGGCCTTGACGCTCGGTTTACGCGGTGGGGGCGTGCTGGTATCCTTGCTGGTCTTGCCGCTCTGTATTCCGGTTTTAATCTTCGGCGCGGGCGCGGTCGAAGCAAGTATCACGGGCGCGAGCGCGGAGTCGCATTTGTCATTTCTCGGAGCCGTCCTCGTGCTGGCGCTTCTTTTCGCGCCGTGGACAACCGCCGCGGCCTTGCGCATCTCTATGGAGTGAGAGGAACAGTTTAAGAGAGCAAGCAACTTTAGAGCAGAGAATTTTTTATGGCCGGACGCAAAATCAACTGGTACAAGTACACGTCGCCCGCGAGCTTTTACCCGCTCGCCGGAAAGCTGATTCCCTTTTTCGCAGTCCTTTCGACCGTGCTCTTAATCGCCGGACTCTACATCGGCTTTTTCGTCGCGCCGACAGACTTTCAGCAGGGCGAGGCTTACCGCATCATCTACATTCACGTGCCCGCCGCCTGGATGGCGATGTTCTTGTATTTGCTGATGGCCGTTTACGCCGGATTGGGACTAGCGTTTAACGCGCGGCTGTGGTCAATGATGGCGACGGCCATCGCGCCGACGGGCGCACTCTTCGCGTTTCTAGCGCTCTGGACGGGCGCGCTCTGGGGCAGGCCGATGTGGGGCACGTGGTGGGTCTGGGACGCGCGCCTGACTTCCACGCTCATCCTCTTTTTCCTCTACCTGGGCTTTCTTTCTTTGCAGGGCGTGATTGAAGATACGCGCCGCGCAGACCGCGCGGGAGCACTCCTGGCGCTAGTCGGCGCGGTCAACGTGCCGATTATCTATTTCTCCGTCCAGTGGTGGAACACGCTGCACCAGGGCGCTTCGCTGCGTTTGGGCAAAACTCCATCCATCGCGCCCATCATGCTGACGGCGCTCCTGATTATGATTGCGGCCTGCTGGATGTACTCGATTACGGTGACGCTGATGCGCGTGCGCAGCATTATTCTGGAACGCGAGCACCGCGCGCCGTGGGTCGCGGAAGTCTTGGGAGAGACGAAATGAGCTGGGCGCGTTTTTTCGACATGGGCGGCTATGCCTTCTATGTCTGGGGTTCGTTTGGCGTGGCGCTCTTTTTGATGGCCGCTGAAGTTTTACTGCTGCGCCGCCGCCGTAAGCGCCTTTTGTTGCGACCACGAAAACAAGCTGATAAAGTTAACGCTTGGAAAGAACATGAAACCACGACATAAAAGACTCGCTTTCATCGGCGTCGGCTTAGTTGGGCTTGGCATCGCCGCCGCGCTCGTGCTCAACGCCTTTCAGAATAATCTGGTCTTCTTCTTCAGCCCGACGCAGGTGGCGGCCAAAGAAGCGCCGACGCAAAAGGCTTTCCGCATCGGCGGGCTGGTGCAGCAGGGCAGCGTCAAGCGCGAGGACGACGGTTTGACCGTCCGCTTCGTCGTCACGGATTTGGCGCACAGTATGCCGGTCGTCTATACGGGCATCCTTCCTGACCTCTTCAAGGAAGGCAAGGGCGTGGTGGCGCAAGGACGCTTGGGCGCGGATGGAATCTTTCACGCCGAGCAGGTGCTCGCCAAGCACGACGAAAACTACATGCCGCCCGAAGCCGCCGACGCGCTTAAACCCAACCAGAACTACACGGAAAAGGCGGGCAAGACTTTACAGCAGTAAGCATCTCTGACAAACACACCTCGCCTCCCGAAAGCGGTTTGCGGTTTTCAGTTTTCAGCCCCAGTCAAATCAGGCGAAAAGACGCGGCTGAAAAATCCGGCTTTGAAAAATTTAACCGGGCAATGATTTCAGCGGGAGAAGTTTTTTTATGACGGTGGTTCCTGAGATTGGACAGTTTGCGCTCATCCTCGCGCTGCTGATGGCAATCGCGCAATGTGTGCTGCCGCTGTGGGGCGCGGCGCGCGGGTCAGGCGCTTGGATGGCGCTCGGAGTTTCGGCGGCGCAGGCGCAGTTTATCTTCGTCGCGGTGGCCTTCTGCTGTCTGGCCTATTCCTTCATCACCAACGATTTTTCCGTCCTCAACGTCGCGACCAACTCCAACTCGCTGCTGCCGATGAATTATCGCCTCGCGGCGACGTGGGGTTCGCACGAGGGTTCGCTCCTGTTGTGGAGCTTGATGCTGGCGCTGTGGACGGTGGCGGTCACATTGTTTAGTAGGCAGTTGCCGCAGGAGATGCGGGCGCGCGTGCTCGGCGTGATGGGTTTTATCAGCGTCGGCTTTCTGCTGTTCATGCTGTTGACCTCGAATCCTTTTGAACGACTGATTCCGGCAGCAGTGGATGGCCGCGACCTCAACCCGCTGCTGCAAGACCCGGCGATGGTGATTCACCCGCCGATGCTCTACATGGGCTACGTAGGCTTTTCGGTGGCTTTCTCTTTCGCCATCGCCGCCTTGCTCGGCGGCAAACTCGACGCGACGTGGGCGCGCTGGTCGCGTCCTTGGACGACGCTGGCCTGGTGCTTCTTAACCGTCGGCATCGCGCTCGGCAGTTGGTGGGCCTATTACGAACTGGGCTGGGGCGGCTGGTGGTTCTGGGACCCGGTGGAGAACGCCTCCTTTATGCCGTGGCTGGTCGGCACGGCTTTGATTCACTCGCTGGCGGTCACAGAAAAGCGCGGCAGTTTCAAAAGCTGGACGGTGCTCCTTGCTATCAGCACGTTCTCTTTGAGTCTGCTCGGCACGTTTCTCGTCCGCTCCGGCGTGCTGACATCCGTGCACGCGTTTGCCACAGACCCGAAGCGCGGCATCTTCATTCTCTCGTTTCTCGTCATCGTTATCGGCGGCTCGCTGGCGCTTTACGCTTGGCGCGCGAAAAATGTGGGCTTAGGCGGCAAGTTTGACCTCGTTTCGCGCGAATCGTTTTTGCTGTCAAACAATGTGCTGCTGGTTGTCGCGGCGGCCTCCGTCTTGTTGGGCACGCTCTACCCAATCTTTGTTGACGCGTTAGGTCTTGGCAAGCTTTCCGTTGGCCCACCATATTTTAACGCCGTGTTTGTGCCGATTACTGCGCCCGTCGCCTTTATGATTGGCGTCGGGCCGGTTGCGCGTTGGAAGCGTGCGAACTTGCCGGAGTTGGCTGTGCGCCTGCGCTGGGCTTTTGTCGTTAGTGTGGCGACCGCCTTGCTGCTGCCGTTTGTGATGGGCCAATGGAAGGTGATGGTCAGTTTAGGACTGCTGCTGGCGGCGTGGATTGTCTCGACCGTGCTGTTGAATTTGTGGAGCCGTTTGCGCGGCGAGGGCGGTCTCGCTAAAAGGCTCGGCGCGCAGTCGCGCAGCTACTACGGAATGGAGTTGGCCCACTTGGGCGTGGCGGTCTTCATCGTCGGCGTCACGCTGGTCACGGGCTACGAGGAGAGAAAAGACTTACGGATGAACGTCGGTGACACGGCGACTGTCGGCGGCTACCTCTTTCGCTTTAACGGCGTCGAGAACGTCGCCGGACCAAACTACACCGCCGCGCGTGCGCAAGTTGAGGTGAGCCGCAACGGAGCAGCGCTGCGCACGATGTTTCCCGAAAAACGCATCTACTCCGCCAGCAAACAAACGATGACCGAAGCCGACATCGCGACGGGCTTCTCGCGCGACCTCTACGTCTCGCTCGGTGAACCCGTCAGCGGCGGCGCTTGGAGCGTCAGCATCTTTTACAAGCCGTTTGTCGATTGGATTTGGGGCGGTGCGGTGTTGATGGCGCTGGGCGGCGCGTTGGCGGTCAGCGATAGGCGTTACAGAGTCGAAGCCAGAGCGCGGCGGCGTGCGGCGACCACAGCGCAGGCCGACGATGCCAAGGCTGCTCCGGCGCTGGCGCGGGGCGCAATCGAAGAATCATGACGAAGTTTCTGCTGCCACTGGTGTTATTCCTCGTGCTGGTAGTCTTTCTGGCTATCGGGCTGAGCCGCGACCCGCGCGCGATTCCCTCGCCGCTCGTGGGTAAGCCCGCGCCCGCGTTTGCCTTGCCGACGTTGACCGACCCGCAGCGCACTTTTAAGTCTGAGGAGATGCGCGGCAAGGTCTGGTTGCTTAACGCTTGGGCCTCTTGGTGCGCCGCTTGTCAGGATGAGCATCCTTTGTTGCTTCAGTTGTCGCGCAGCGGCCTAGTTCCCATCTATGGTCTTGACTACAAGGACGAGCGCCCGAACGCTCTCGCGTGGCTCGAAGAATTGGGCAATCCCTACACGCTCAACCTCTCGGACACGGACGGGCGCGTCGCCATCGATTATGGCATCTACGGTGTGCCCGAAACTTTCGTCATTGACCGCAACGGCGTCATTCGCTACAAGCACACCGGGCCAATCACGGAAGAGGCTTTGCAACAGAAGATTATTCCGCTCGTGAAGGAGTTGCAGCGATGAAGAGAGTGCTCGTGCTCATTGCTCTCCTTTTGCTCGTGTCGTTTGCCGTCAAGGCCAAAGAGGCTGAGCCGCTCGTGGAAGACCCCGTGCTGGAAAAGCGTGTCATGGCCTTGGCCGAAGACTTACGCTGCCTCGTTTGCCAGAACGAAACGCTGGCCGGCTCGCACGCCCCTTTGGCCGTTGACCTCCGGCAACAGATTCGCGAGCAGATGAAAGCGGGCAAGAGCGACAAGGAGATTGTCGCTTTTATGACCGAGCGCTACGGCGATTTCGTGCTCTTTCGTCCGCCCGTCAAGACCACGACTTACCTGCTCTGGTTCGGCCCGTTTTTGCTTCTCGCAGCGGGCATCGCGGTTCAACTTCTCTATCTGAAACGGCGGCGCGAGCGCGTGCGGGAGACGCCGCTGTCGGAATCGGAGCGCAAACGCGTCGAAGCCCTGCTCGGCGATAGTTAAAGGTTTGATAGGTAATGATGCGATGATGAGTTTCTGGATATTCGCGGGCTTGATGATAGTGATAGCGCTCTGCTACGTGCTGCCGCCCCTGCTCCAACGCACAGCAGGCACGGACGACGAACATGAGCGCGCCAACGTCTCCGTCTACCGCGACCAGTTTGCCGAATTAGAAAGAGACTTGCGCGACGGCGTGCTCGACCAAGAGCAGTATGAGCAAGGCCGTCTTGAGT
>CAZEZJ010000012.1:25747-29439 GCA_964516695.1 uncultured Blastocatellaceae bacterium | reverse complement strand
GCCGAGGAAGATTGTGGGATTACGGCGGATGAGGTCGTAGTCTATGCGGTCAAGGAGGTGCGGCGCGCCGTAGCCGCCGCGCAGGGCGAAGACGGCTTTGATTTCCGGGTCGCGAAACATCGCGTGTAGGTCGTCGAGGCGTTCGTCAACGAAGCTTTTGTAATCAACCGAACGCCTGCCGACATTCTTGCCCAGCTTCCAACGCAGCTTAAAATACTTCATCGTCCGCTCGACGACGGCCAGGCGGTCAGGGTCGATGACGGGCGTGCTGGGCGTGATGACGCCGACGGTGTCGCCGGGGCTGAGAGCCTTTGGCCGGGTGAACTCGGAGTGAGAAGTTGCGGCGGCGCTCGATTGACGCAGTTGCGGAATGACGACGAGCGCTGCCGCCGCGCTCTTCAGGAAGTTTCTACGTTTCATCGACAATCGCCTTCGTCGTTAAAGATTTTCAATCAACACCGGCTCGACCTTGTCGGCCAACTCGAAGCCGAAGATGCGCGAGTAGAAATAAATCTCGCCGTCGAGGGCGCGTTTGATGTTTTCGGCGCGACGAAAGCCGTGCTGCTCTCCCTCGAAGGGCACGTAGGCGACGGGCACGCCCTTCTTCCTCAGCGCTTCGACCATCATCTCCGCTTGATTGGGCGGCACCACCTTATCTTCCAAACCTTGAAAGAAGATGACGGAGGCCGCGAGTTGGTCTGTGAAATAGATGGGCGAGCGCTCGCGGTAGAGGTCTGCGCGCTCTGGGTAGGGGCCGATGAGGCCGTCCAAATAGCGCGACTCAAACTTGTGCGTTTCCTTCGCTAGGGCTTCGGCATCGCTGACGCCGTAGTGGCTGGCTCCGGCTTTGAACAGCTTGCGGAAGGTGAGCGCGCAGAGCGTCGTGTAGCCTCCGGCGCTGCCGCCCGTGATGGCGCAGCGGTTGCCGTCAACGAGGCCGCGCTCTATCAAGTGACGCGCGCCGTTCGTGCAATCGTCAACGTCAACGATGCCCCAGCGGTCTTTGAGACGCTGGCGATAGGCGCGGCCATAGCCTGTGCTGCCGCCGTAGTTGACATCAAGCACGGCGACGCCGCGACTCGTCCAATATTGAATGCCGAGGGCGAGCGTGGTCGAAGTGGCATGAGTTGGCCCACCGTGGCTTTTGACGAGCAGCGGCGGCAGTTCATCCGCGGGCGCTTGGAAGTCGCGATTCTTCGGCGCGTAGAAGAAGGCGTGGGCCGTCTGGCCGTCTTCGGTCGGAAACTCTATGGCCTGCGGCACGGAGAGATAGCCTGTGTCTATCTGCAAATCGTTGGAACGGCGTAAGACTTCGTGTTGTCCGGTCGCTAAATCAAGATGGACGATGGCGGCTGGCTCTGTCGGGGAGCCGCCGCGAAAGAAGAGGTGTCCGGCTGTTGCGCGCAGGTATGTGATGTCTGTGTAGGGCGTCTCAATCTGTTCCAGCTTGCCCGTCGTCGTTGAGAGACTGGCGAGACGCGAATGGCCGCGCTCGGTGTAGGCGCAGATGAGGCGATTCCGTGATTCGAAGGCATAAGCGGACATGCCGAAGACCCACTGGGGCAGGCCAAACTCCGCGCTCATCTCGGACAAAGCGGTAGCGCTCTCCTCTGTTTCGAGGCGATAGAGATTCCACCAGCCGCTACGGTCGGAGACGAAATAGAGTTGGCCGTCGGGCGACCATTCGGGTTGAAAGATAGACTCATCAATGCCGCCCGCGACGCGCGCAGTTTTTCCAAGAGAGCCGTCCGCATTGAATTCTCCCACCCAAAGTTCCGAGCCGTCCCAGGGCATGTTCGGATGATTCCAGCAGAGCCAGGCGAGACGCGCGCCGTCGGGGCTAAGGCGCGGCGACGAGTAAAAGTCGTAGCCGGAGGCGAGCACTTCGCCGCCGCTTTCCGTCTCGGCATTGAGGCTGACGATGGTGTTGGCGGCTTCTTGACCCATCTGCGTGTGGTCTTCGCGGACGGCAATCAGGCGACGGCGCTGGCGGTCAAAGATGGGGTCTGCATAACGCAGCTCGACGGCGGGCGTCAGCGGTTGCGGCTCACCGTTGTGAGAGACGCGATAAAAGCGCTGGTCGGAGAAGTTTGAGAAGTAGGCGACGCCGTCTTGAACGGTGTAGTCGCCGCCGCCGTACTCGTGGACGCGTGTGCGCGCGTTGAAGGGAAGCGGCGTAACGTCTGTGGTTTGGCCGTCGGGCGTGCGCCGGACGATACAGTGGCGACCGCCTTCGGCGGGGCGCATCTCAATCCAGTAAACGTCTGCGCCGTCGAGCATGACCTGCCCGACTCCGATGGAGCCTTGCACGATGAGGTCGGAAGTAATCGGTGATTTCCAAGAGCCATAGGGCGCAACCTGTGCGTCGGCCATTCTGTTTCTCCTCTTTTCTCGTTCAGCCAACAAAATTATAGGGACAGGGCTGGTGCCCGCCCGTGCTGTGATGATACTCGCAGTCAGGGATAAGCCCCGCCGCGACGAAACTCGTTCAGGCGTTGGGTCGATAAATTTAACACAGAAGGGCGGCGGATTGCTCTTTCATAGTTGGCTGAGGGCGACGGCGATTCCGGCGGCGACGCGGGCGTTGTTTTCGAGCAGCGCGATGTTGGCGGCGAGCGTTGCGCCGTGGCTGTGCTCGGCCATGCAGGAGAGGAGAAAGGGCGTCAGGTTGCGGCCGTTGATTTTCTGTTCGACGGCTTGAGCGAGGGCGTGGGAGAGAATGCGTTGGAGGTCGGCGGCGGGAATTTCGCTGGCGGCGGGGACGGGGACGGCAACGAGCGTTGCGCCTTCGAGACCGAGGCGGCGGCGCTCGTGGGCAATGAGTGCGGCGGCGGCGAAGGTATCGGCGCGGGCATCGACGGGGAGGCTGCTGTGGCGCGAGTAGAAGGCTGGCATCTCGTCGCAGCCGAAGCCGACGACGGTGATGCCGTAGGTTTCGAGCCATTCGCGCGTCGCTTCCAAATCGAGGACTATCTTTGCGCCGGAGCAGACGACGGTGAGAGACGAGCGGGCAAGCTCGGGCAAGTCTGCGGAGACATCGGGCAGGGAGCCGCGATGCACGCCGCCGATGCCGCCCGTCGCAAAGACTTTTATTCCGGCACGCTCGGCAATCCAAGCGGTCGTCGCCACGGTGGTCGCGCCGTCCCAACGGTTGGCGACGGCGAGCGGCAAATCGCGACGGCTGAGTTTATGCACATCAGGGTTGTGGGCGATGTCTTCTAGCTGGTCGCGGTTGAGTCCGGCGTGAAAGTGTCCTTTGAGGACGGCGATGGTAGCGGGGACAGCGCCGCCCGCGCGGATAATCTCTTCGAGGCGGAGCGCGGTTTGAAGATTCTGCGGGCGCGGCAGCCCGTGCGCGATGACGGTTGACTCTAAAGCGACGATTGCCGGACGCGGCTTTGACAGTTCCGCTTTAACTTCGGGGCTGAAGTGCAGCATTTCAGGGTTCATATCAAAAGTGATGAGTGACGAGTGATGCGTAATGAGTGATGAATGGCAACGCTCATTCTGTTATCACTGGTCGCCTACGGTTCGTCACTTGTCGGTTTTCGGTTTGACGCTCTTTTCGCGTTCTTTTTGAATCTTCTTTTTGGTACTGCCTGTTTGGCCCTTCTTCTCAAACTCGTCGGGTTCTTTCTCGCCGCGTTCTTTGGCGTCGGGCGCACCGGCTTCGGCGGCGGCGTTTTCGATTT
>CAZEZJ010000012.1:20838-25737 GCA_964516695.1 uncultured Blastocatellaceae bacterium | reverse complement strand
TGAGGATGGCGAGTCCGGTCAGGTAGAACCAGAGCATCATAATGATGAGCGCACCGAGGGAGCCGTAGGTGGCGCTGTAGGAGTTGAAATAACTGAGGTAGAGCTTGAAGGCGAAGGAGACGAGCAGCCAGAGCAGGACGGCGATGCCGGAGCCGGGCGTGACCCATCGCCAGCTTTGTTCTTTAAGGTCTGGGCCGAAGAAGTAGATGAAGTTAAAGGAGAGGAGGATAAAGAGCAGGACGATGGGCCACTGCACTATTTTCCAGGTCATGGTGAAGACGGTGCTGAAGCCGTAGGTGGCGGCGATGGAGTCAGCGATGCGGTGGCCGTAGAGCATCAGCGTGAGGGCGGAGATGATGAGGACGGCGAGTCCGATGGTCAGGCCGACGGTGACGAGCCTGACTTTCCACCACGGGCGCGACTCCTTAACGTTGTAAGCGATGTTGAGCGTCTCGCTGATAGCGCCCATGCCGTTGGAGGCAGCCCACAATGCCGCCAGCACGCCGAAGGAAAGTTTGCCGCCGCCCGCTTGGTCGCTGACTTCCGTGACCGTCTTATTGACGAGTTCGGTGGCGGAGGTGGGCATCACTTCTCCCAGATAACTGAGAAGGCTCTGGCGCAGTTCCGAACCGGCGTCTGCGAAGAGGCCGAGCAAGGTCATCAGAAACAGTAGCAACGGAAAGAGCGCGAGCAGAAAGTAGTAAGAAAGCTGCGCGGCGCGACCGAAAACGTCGTCCTCGTTCATCTCCTTCCAGACACGCTTGCCCAAAGCCCCCCACGTCAGCCCGCCGAGCTTCCACAAAGACGCCATCTCCGTCACCCTCCCTGTACGATTTTATGACAGTTAAACAACAACCAGCGCAGAAATGCAAGCTTAAGGCCGCACGCTCCGAAAAATGGCGTTTTTTGGCGGAAAATCGGCTCCCCGCGCGTCAAGATGGCTTCCCTTCGTCTCAGGAAGGGCGCCCTTGTTGTCACGCAGGGCGTCAATCCTGTCAGGAAGGGCGTCAATCTAGACGCCACGGGCGTCAATCTTGACAGGAAGGGAGTCAATCTTGAGACGATGGGAACGTTGGCAGTCTCGCACGCGGTCGCGTTTGGATGGCTACTAAGCCAAGCGGCCACCCGCTGGCGCGGGCGGGACTGCCGGCTACTTAATCATTGTGCCGGTGCGATTCCAGCGCGTGTTGCGGAAAAAGTCCAGCAGCGGGTTGCCGCTCACGGTCGCGCTTTCGTCGTAAGACCAGTAAACGAACATCGCGCGCCCAACCACTAGGTCGCGCGGGACGAAGCCCCAGAAGCGGCTGTCCTGGCTGTTGTTGCGATTGTCACCCATCACGAAGTAGGAGTTGGCGGGAACGTTCCAGACTTTGCCGCCGCCGTCAAACTGGCGGTCGGTGCTGTAGTAAACCGTGTACGGCTCGTCGGGCTGGCGCGGCGCAAGCTCCCTTAAATCGTCCAGCGGCTTGTTGTTCTCCTGCTCGTCCGTCGAGGGAAGGTCAACGTGGTCGCGTGCGCTGATGCGATACTCCGGCAGCAGCTTGTCGTTGATGAAAACCTGGTTGCCCTTAATCTCTAGGTGGTCGCCAGGCAGACCGATGACGCGCTTGACGTAGTTGGTCTTGAACGGAATGTTGTCGGGGCGCGTGTCGTTCTCGGGATTCTCCTTGTCGCCCGGGTACTTGAAGACGATGATGTCGCCGCGCCGTATCTCACGCTGCGGCAGGATGGGCAGGCTAGGGCCCGGCGCAAAGACGAACTTATTAACCAACAAGTGGTCACCGATGGTAATCGTATTCTGCATCGAGCCGGTCGGCACTTTGACCGCCTGCACGATGAACGTCATCCCGAACAAAGCCATGATGACCGTCACCAGCGCCGATTCGAAATACTCCCGCAAGATACTCTTCGGTGGGCCAACCTCCGCTTCGACTTCCAAGACCTCCGCGTCTCGCTCGTGGCCGTTGCGATTCGCCACGGCCTCCGCCTCCGTGCCCACGCGCCTCTCCCGGCCCACTTCAATCGCAGGCTCCGCGACCCCTGTGTTCGTATAATCGTCTTTCATAAAAACATCCTAATTAACACCGGCGAGGACGGTCAAGCTCACCAAGCAACTGCCTAACGGCTACTGCCCGCTCCCCACCGTCTTAATACTTTCGAGCGCGAGGCGCGCCGCAATCGTCTCGGCGGCCTTAATCGTGCGCCCCTCGCCGCGCACCGTGCCGCCCTCCCAACTCAACTCGACGTGAAACGTGCGGCGATGCGGCGGCCCGTTCGTCTCAATCACAGCGTAGCGCGGCGTCCCACGACGCTCCGCCTGGAGCACCTCCTGCAACATCGTCTTGTAATCCGCCGCCGCAGCCGCCTCAGGGTTCGCGCTCGCCAACTCGTCGCCCAGCGCAAGCAGTACGAAATCCGTCGCCGCCGTCAGCCCGCCGTCTATAAAAATCGCGCCCAGCAACGCTTCAAAGAGGTCTGCCAGCAGCGCTCGCTTGCGCCGCCCGCCGCTCTTCTCCTCCCCGTGCCCGACGCGCAGGAATTGCCCCAGCTCCAGCCTGCCGGAAGCAGCCGCCAACGTCTGCGCGCTCACCAGCCGGTGCTTCATCTGCGATAGCTCACCCTCCGTCACGTCTGGGTAAGAGTGAAACAGGTAGTCGGCCACGATGAGGCCCAACACCGAATCGCCTATGAACTCCAACGCTTCATTATGAAGGCGGCGCGCTTCTTCCTCGCTGCCGGGCGAGACCTGCTCGTGCGCCCAAGAACGATGCGTCACGGCGCGCTTCAGAAGGGCACGCTCGTTGAAACTGTAGCCCAAGATTTTTTCCAGACCGTCTAGGTCGGGGGCGCTGGCTTTCATCCTTTTCACAGGCTCGGATTATAACAAACGCCGGACGCGCGCTTTCCAAAAGCGCTGGCGTCCGGCGTTGAAGGCGTCTCTCACACCGAGAATCAGGAGCATGTGCGCCGATGGCCGCACTTAGTTGCGGCTGCTGGCATGTGCCTTCTTCTTAGGCGTCGTCTTGGGCGTGGTCTTCGGAGCCGTCGTGGCCTTCGGCGTCGTCGTCGCTGTCGTCGCAGGCTTGGCCGTCGGCGTCGTTGTCGTCGTCGTGCTCACAGGCGTCGCCTGCGGCGCAGGCGTCGTGCTCGCAGCAGGCGTCGTCGTCACAGTGCTGCCGCTGGTGGCAGGCGTTGACGAAGAAGTCGGCGCGGGAGCCGCAGTGGCGGCGGGCAGCGGCCCCGGCAACGGCTGGCTCTTGATGCCCGCGATGTAGGCAGTCAAGCCATCCTCTTTGCCATCGTGACGATACTTGTAAAAGTCAGTCAACTGTTTCGTCCATTCCACCTTCGGCGTTTGGTAGACAGGGTTCGTGCCGCTGTAGGCGATGGCGCGGGCGTAGGCGTCAATCACGCGGTCAACCACCAGATTCAGCCTATCCGTCAGCGCCTTGCAATCGGCCCCGTCACGCTGCTCCTGCGTGGTGCAGCGAGCTTGGAAATCCTTTGCCAGCGTGTCGTACTCCTTGGCCTGATAAGCAACGGCCAGCAGATAGTAGGGCCACGGGTCGCTCTTTAGAGGGCCTTCGAGTTGGCCCACACGGATGAAGGCGTTGACCGCATCGCCGGGCGTATCCTTTCTCACGGCCACGCCGAGAGCGTAGTTCATCAGCGCCAGGATTTCGTCCTTCTTGGCGATGGGCTTGCCGGGTTCAAACGTCGCGCCCGATTCGATGAGCTGGATGGCTTTGCGCGCGGCCTTCGCCGTCTCCGCGTTGTTCGACTCATCCGGCGGATTATTGAGCGCAGCCGTCAGACCAGCACGCGCCAAATCGTAGTTGGTGCCGAGGTCGTTCGGCTCGTCGGCCAGAATTTGTCTGCCGAGCGCGAAGGTTTCGCTAAACTTCTTGTCTTTGATTAACTGGCCCAGTTGCAGCTTGCGCTCTTCTTTGATGGCCTTCTCGTAAGCGTCAATGTAGTTTTTCTGGAAGTTGAAAATGGCGTCAGGATTGCTCGGATACTTTTGGATGTATTCCTTAGCAAACTCGTAAGCCTCTTTGGCCGCCTGATTGTAGGCTTCCCTGTTGCCCGGTTGAGCCAGCGGCGGGTCGCCTTTCTTAATCTCTTTGCCGCGATTATAAGCGGCAGTAAACTTCTTATATAACTCGGTCTTGGCTGCCGAGTCGTCCTGCTGCCCGGCCTGCGCCGCAGTGGTCTCCTGCGCGAGCGCTGGCAGCGCGAAGGCCGCAAGCAGCGTGCCTAGCACTATTAACTGAAGTAGTTTTCTCATCGGTCGCATATCCTCCAAGCGATGTTCGTTCTCGTCCTGACCTCTGCAAAAATCTTTTTCGGGGGAGTGTGAGCGGGTCTTTTATAAACCAGCGTCGCGCAGTATTTCAGATGCGCGTCTCAGAAGGGCGGTTGCCGCCTGACTATCACCTGCCGCCCGTACCAATCAGAGGGAGAAACGCTCTCGCGTGAGCGTGTTTGGCTTCAAACTAAAAAAGCGATGCGCAATCATCCTGCAATAATGCTTTGGCTGTCAAGCCTCTTGCCAAAGCGAAAGGAGAAAATAATAAAGGCAGAAGGAAGATGGCACATAAGCCGCTCTTTCTTCTGCCTTTTGCTGGCACGCCTGCGCTTTTCGTTAGGGGCGATTTGTCAGCACGCGGCGCGGTCTTTGGTCGTTCTGCTGGCCGGGCGCTGTCTGGTTGTTCGGCGTCGAGTTGGGCCGCGTCGTCACTTCCGTTTGGCGCGGCACAGTCATAATCACGCTCTTCACCTTATTCGCCTCGCCTGATGACGCGCCACCCGCCTCCTCGTCTCCGGCCTCAAGCTCATCGGCCTCTTTGTCCTCATCGTTGAGAGCGGCGGCGGTCTGCGGGTCAATCTTCGGGCGCG
>CAZEZJ010000012.1:0-20828 GCA_964516695.1 uncultured Blastocatellaceae bacterium | reverse complement strand
GATTGATTGCGGCGTGGTAGCCAGTTGGCCGCCGTTAGCCCTGCCGAAGCGATAATCGAGCGAGCGGTAAATCTTTCCGGCGATGGCGGCGGCGATGCGACCGCGCTCGCCCGAGCCGCGCGTCACAACGACGACGGCGAGGCGCGGGTCGTTGACCGGCGCGTAGGAGGTAAAGAGTCCGAGCCAGCTTCCCTGCCCGATGCACGTTCCGGTCTTGCCCGCGACCTGCATCACAGGGTCGTAGGCGAGTTTGCCGCTGCCGTAGGTGGCGGCACCAATCATGCCCGGAATCAAGCGACGCAAAGCCTCCGGCGAGATATTGACGCGGCGGCGCACTTCCGTTTTGAACTGCAACTCTTCGCGCGGCGTGCGCGGCAGATGCGGAATGAGCAACGTGCCGCCGTTGCCAATCGTCGAGGTGAGCGTGGCAAGCTGAATCGGCGTCACTTCAAAATCGTCGCCGTGCGAAGACATGTGGTTGACCGCATAGCCGGACTTATAGGCCGGAACGCGACCGGAAAACTCGTTGGCGTGATTGATGCCCGTCGGCTGGCCGAGACCCATCTCGCGCGCGTAGGACATCATGCGGTCGAACCCGACGCGGCCACCGACGTTTTGAAAGAAACCGTTGTTGGAATAGGCCAACGAGGATGTCAAATCGAGCCGGACTCTACCGACGGCCAATCCTTCGGGCAGTTCCGGCGCAATCACATTCTCGGACACGCCCGCTAAACCCGTCACCAGCTTAATCGTCGAGCAAGGCTTGAAGCCGCGACGCAAGGCCCACTCCTGGTTGACGACCGTATAGACGCGGCCCGTCTTCGGGTCCATCACGACGACCGAGCCGGCGTGCGTGCCGAGCGCGGCGACCGCTGCGCGGCGCACTTCCATGTCTTCGCCCGTCGTTTCATCTCTAGCGATGTTGGCGGCAGCCTCATCGCGCAGGGCTTGGTCGGCGGCGCGCTGGCGGGCGATGGCCGCCTGTCTGGCTAACTCAGCGCGGCGTCTGGCCTCCGCAATCTCGCGGCGGCGCTGCTCTGCCTGGCGGCGCGCCTCCAGCATTCTCTCCCGTTTCGAGAGACCGCGACTTCCCCTTTTGTCCCGGGCGTTCTCCTCTTTACGCGCCGCGCGTTGCTCTCTGGCCGAAAGCTTCTCGCGCCGCTTGTCTACGCGCGACTCCTTGGCCGCGCGTGCCTGCTCGGCGCGCGTCATCTTGGCGTTGCGCCCTTTCTCAAGGCGCGCGCTCTTGGCCTCGCGTCCCTTCTCGGCGCGCGATTTTTTGTCGTTGCGCTCAGACCGGGCCGTCTTAGCTTTCGCCGCCGTCTTCGCCGGCTTGGCGGCGCGTTTGTCTTTGGCCCAGATGTCGGGCGCGGTGGCTGATAGTGAAATGAACAGGAAGAGACTGAGCGCGATGCGCACGGGGTATCGGAGAAGTACAGTTTGGGTCATTTGGGTCCTCGCTCGAAAAAATACTCAAGGGTTAACTCGCGAGTTAGCGTCAAACGCGAACACAGGCGAACATGGAAACAAACGTGTTACTGTCTTTGCGCGCATGACAATGCGGCGCGCGTGGCGTCGGGTTAATAATAAAAATCGAAGTGCTGAGAGTCTGCAAAAACGTTCCCTTAAGGCTCCGGTTTTCTTTCTCTAACGGCTTCGTTTCAGTTTCGGTGAGGTCGGGAGAGTTCCCAATGGGCGGCCTCCGGGGAGTTTGCTTTGAGGCCGAGGCAAATATAACATCTGAACCGAGACGTGGCAACAAAAAATAAAATGCGCTAATGGTACTGATAAAAAAGGCTGATGTCCGGCGCGCTCCAGGCATCTTAAATACGGCTGACCAGTTTCGACTGGCTGCTTTGAATTGCCACAGTCAATAACGCCCATGAAGGCCCTTAAACTTTTCTACAGCTTTCGCGCGCGCATGATGCTGGTGCTCGCGGCCCTGCTGGTAGTGACGCTCGGCGTGCAATACCTGCTGATTATCAGTTCGGAGCGCGAACGTGCGCGCATTCTTGCCGAACAGGAAAAAGCCATCATGGCCGGAGTCGCGCTCGGCGTCAAAGGCATCACGAGCGGCGAGTACATCGTTGACATTCTCGAACGCGCCAAACAATCGGCACAGGCCACACAGGATGACGAACTTTCCCGGTGGGTGACGAATATTCTGGCTGTTGACAGCGACGGCAATGTGCGCGACAGCCTCAAGCAATATAATCCGCAGTTCAATCCAGAGACTAAAGAGCTTGAGTTCGTCAAATTGCGCGATGTCCCGCTGCCGCCGCTCACGGACGCAACCAGCGTGGCGGGTGAGACGACGCAGTTGCCCTACGTCACAACAGCGACGACCAAGCAGGTCAGGCTCAGCCAGCCGCGCGCCTTCTTCTTTCCGGTGGATGTCAGGGAAAGCAATGATAAATTCGGGCGCTGGTACGTTATCGTCGTCTTGGGCGCAGCCAACGCGCCAGGCAAAGCGCGCTTTCGCCTCGTCGCGCGCTCGCTGATGTACACGTTCGCCGTCATGCTGGTCGCCATCTCAATCACGGTCTTTCTCGTCTGGCGCTTTACGCGCCCGATTAAAGACCTTTCCAGCGCGGCGCGTAGAATTGCCGCCGGTGATTTCGACTTTCGCGTCCCGGCCGCCGAGCAGCGCGACGAGATGGGCCAACTCTCCACCCGCTTCAACGAAATGATTACGCGGCTGGGCCGCACGCGCGAGCTTGAAGCCCAACTGCATCAGGCCGAACAATCCGCTGTCGTCGGGCGGCTGGCTTCAGCCATCGCACACGAAATCAGAAATCCTTTAAACTACATCAACCTGACGCTCGACCACCTGCGCACGGCGTTTGCTCCCGAAGACGCGAAGAAGCGTGAGACCTTCGAACGCCTCGCCGTCCAACTCAAAGCCGAGGTCGCGCGCATCAACACGCGCATCTCGGAGTTTTTGAACTACACGCGCCCGTCGAGTCTTGAGTTGCAGCCGCTCGATTTGCGCGCGGCGGCTGAGGACGCGCTCCGTTTGGTTGAAGTCAAAGCCGCGGAGAGCCACATCGAAACGCGTGTTGAAGAGGAAGGCGAAGTGCCGCTCGTGCTCGGTGACGAGGAGACTTTGCGCTCCGTCTTCACCAATCTCATCATCAACGGAATGCAGGCGATTGACGGCGACGGCGGCGGCACCCTGACCATCAAGCTCTCCACGGAAGCTAACAATGGACGCGCTCGCATAGACATCACAGACACGGGCCGCGGCATCGCGCCCGAAAACATCTCGAAAGTCTTTGAGCCTTACTTTTCAACGAAAGAGACGGGCACGGGCCTCGGCCTCGCCATCGTCAAGAAGGCTGTTGACGACCACGGCGGCACCATCTCAGTCACCTCGAAACCCGACAGCGGCACGACCTTTACAATCACGCTGCCCGTCGCAACAAAGGCAAGTGACAGTTGATGGATGACAAGATAGAATGTGAGGCCAGAAAGGCAGCGAGAAATGACAGGTGACGAAGTAGAGCGGAGCATTGAGTTTTTGCTGAAGAATCAAGCCACGCTCGAAGCCCAAATAGAGCGCACCAGCCTCCAAGTTGAAAAGACGAACCAGGGACTTGAAGGAACCAAGGAGCGGCTCGAAGAGACGAATAAGCGGCTCGAACTGTATGCCGAAACGCAGACGGAATTTATTCAGGTCGTCACGCGACATATCGAAGTGCAGGGCGAAGTCAATAACTCGCTGCGAAGCTCGATGCGAGAACTGGCTGCCTCGGTACAGGGCGCGGTGCGAGAACTAACCGCAGCGCAGATGCGAACCGGTGCGCGCCTTGATAAAACGGATGCGCGTCTCGATAGGTTGGCTGAAACCGTCGAGCGGTTCATCACGGAAGGCCGCAACGGGAAGTCTTAAAGAGTTTACGGAAGCCCGCCCGTCATCCATCCAAATTGTAATCAGGAGTCTTGAATGACACGTAAAAGCATATTGGTCGTAGACGATGAAAAATCGCAACGCGAGATTTTGGAGATGATTCTCTCCGGCGAGGGCTACGATGTGACGACCGCTTCCTCGGGCGAGGCGGCGCTGAAGTTTACAAAAGAAAAGCGTTTCGATTTGGCTCTCACCGATTTGAAGATGACGGGCATGGACGGCATCGAGTTGCTGCAACACCTGCTCGCGCAAGACTCCTCCATCATCGTTATCCTCTTAACCGCCCACGGCTCGATTGAATCCGCGAAGGAAGCCCTTAGACGCGGCGCGTTCGATTACCTGCAAAAGCCTTACGACCGCGACACGCTCCTGCAAACGATTCATCGCGCCCTCTCGAAACTCGACGCCATTGACGCCGAAATCATCTCGGCCTCGCCCGAAATGGAAGCCGTCAAAAAGATGATTCTGAAGGTCGCGCGCTCGGCTTCGACCGTTTTGATTCGCGGCGAATCGGGCACGGGCAAGGAGTTAATCGCCCGCGCGATTCACAATCAAAGCCCGCGCGTCACAGAGATGTTTCAGGCCGTCAACTGCGCCGCCATTAACGAAAACCTCCTCGAATCTGAACTCTTCGGCCACGAGAAAGGCTCCTTTACGGGCGCACACGCCGAAAAGAAAGGACTCTTTGAAGTCGCAGACCGCGGCACGCTTTTTCTAGACGAGATTGCCGAGCTGGACATCGGGATGCAGGCCAAGCTGCTGCGCGCTCTGCAAGAGCGAGAGATACGCCGCGTCGGCGGCACGCGCGCCATTAAGATAGACGTGCGCGTCGTCGCCGCGACCAATCGCGATTTACGCGCGATGGTCGCTGATGGCCGTTTCCGCGATGACCTTTACTATCGCATCAACGTGTTGTCGGTTGACGTGCCCCCTTTACGCGAGCGGCGCGACGACATTCCCGTCCTCATCAACTATTTTTTGCGGAAACACACGCGCAACACTTCGCGTCTCGTGCGCGGGCTAACACCCGAGACGAAGAAACTGATGATGGACTACAGTTGGCCCGGCAACGTGCGCCAGCTTGAATCCGCCATCGAGCGCGCGATTCTGCTCTGCGAAGGCGACCTGATTACCATCGAAGATTTGCCGCTCGAAGTGCGCCAGGAAGCGCGTCCTGCCGCCGAGGGAGCTTTCAAGCTGCCGCCCGAAGGCATCTCTTTCGAGGAGGTCGAGCGCGGCCTGATTATGCAAGCGATGGAGCAATCGGACTACAACATCACCAAGGCGGCCAAACTTCTCGGCCTGACCTTCCGCACGCTCCAGTATCGCCTCGAAAAATTCGGCATCAAGAGGCCGGACGGAAAAACACATGGTTCGGAATCCAGAGGTCAAGAGGAGGAATAAAAAGCGTTAGTCAGAAGGCCAGGATGCGGAATAACCTGCTGCCATACATTTTTATTCCTCTGTCCGGTGGCTTCTGACTCCTGACTTCTGTAGGTTGAATTATGCCTCTGCTGCACATCTTGGGGCTGGCGCTTGGCGCGGCGTGGACATCGGGCATTAATTTGTATGCGACCGTTGCCGCGCTCGGTTTGTTGCAGCACTACGGCTGGGCGCAATTGCCGGGCGGGCTGCACGTCCTTGATAACTGGATTATCATCGGCGTCGCTCTCTTTTTATACGTCGTCGAGTTTGTCGCTGACAAAATCCCTTACGTTGATAGTGTGTGGGACGCGGTGCATACGTTTATACGCGTTCCGGCGGGCGCGGTGATTGCTTTTTCCGCGACGGCTGATATGCACCCGACCGTTCAAGTGCTGGCGCTGTTGCTGGGCGGCGGGCTGGCGCTTTCGACTCACGGCACAAAAGCGACTGTCAGGGCAGCGGCCAACACCAGCCCCGAGCCTGTCACAAACTGGACGCTCTCAATTGTTGAGGATGTCGTTGCCATCGGCGCGGCGGTGTTGATGGTCATCAATCCGTTTGTGATATTGGTTGTCATCCTCATCTTTCTTTTGGTTCTGGCGTGGATACTACCGAAGGTTGTGCGCCGCTTGCGCCGCATGATAGCGTCGGCACGCGCTTTCTTCGGCGGGCAGTCTGTCGCAAACGCGGCGCGTAGATAGAGCGCCCGCCGAGGTCTGGCCGCTCTTTCGGAATTATTGATTTGAACCTAGAAGCATGACCCACATTTTCATCTTAAGGATTCACATGCGTCGAACAATTTTAGCTCTCATTTACGGCTCGCTGCTCATCGCGTCGGCTGCGTGCTCGCAGACCGGGCAGACTAACAAGAATGCAGCGCCGCCGACTTCAAATTCGGCGTCGCCCGCGACCGCCACGAAGACGCCGCCCGCCAATATCGTGATTGCGGGCGCCGCGCCGGTCGAGCTTACGACGGGCGGCGCGACCGAGGCGGTCGTACTGTTGAACATCTCCGACGGCTATCACATCAACGCCAATCCGGCCTCAGCCAAGTTTCTGATTCCCACAACGCTCGAAGTGGAAAATGGCGAAGGCATCCGTCCTGGCCCGCCGCAGTATCCGCCGTCGCTGACCAAGAAGTTTACGTTCAGCCCCGACCCGCTGGCCGTTTATGAAGGTCAAGCGACAATCAAAATTCAACTTAAGGCCGCGACAGACACACGCAAGGGCGAGCACACGCTGCGCGCCAAAGTGCGCGTGCAACCCTGCGACGACCAAGCCTGCTATCCGCCGCGCGATATTGAGACTTCGATTCCGGTCAACGTGAAGTAAGAGCGCGCCTTTGTGCATGGCGGCGGCAAAGGCAACAGCAATCGCGGGCTGAAACATCAAACGCCTCTTGCGGCAGCCGAACGCAGAAGATGGCCGCGATTCTCCGGCGGCTGGTGCTTCTTTTTTTGAGTTGATAATGGAACGTGTTTGGCTCATTGTCGCAACGCTGTGCCTGATTACCGCCGCGCTCTTTTTGTGGCGCGCGCAGGTTAACGAAGCCTACATGAACGCGGCTTTCGTCGCCGCCGCGCTCGGCGTCGTCGCATGGTTTCTGCGCCTGCGCACACAACTGCGAAAAACGATTCCCAGCGAGTCGGACGTGCCGGAAGATGAAACGAAGGAAACGGAAGAACAATATGAGGATTAAAGCTTACGTTATTACTCTGGCCGCTTGCGCGTTGCTTACTGCGCTTTCGGCTCAGGCAGCGCCAATCATGCAGTCGGAAGCGGAAGTGCGCGGTCTGGCCCAACAAATCTTTCAGCAACTTAAGTCGGGCGACTATGACGCCCTCTATGACACGTTGCCGGCGGCCCAACAGCGACGTATCTCGCGCGAGCGTTTTAAGCGGTCGCTGGCGCGCACGCGTGATTTATACGAACTTGACCGGCTAGAAGTCGGCGCGGTGCGGACGAGCGGCGACCTGGCCGTCGTTGACACAGTGATGTACGGTCGCGTGCTGCGTCCTATTCAAAGCGAAGGCAAAATCGTCGCGCAGCAATACCTCGTGCGTGAAGACGGAAGATGGCGCGTCGCGACCGGCGACCGCGCCACCGTGCAAAGATTCCTCGCCGCCAATCCGACCTTCGCGCGAAAATTCCCTGTGCGTAACCCACGCATCTACGTTAAGCGCGACGGGCGCTGGGTTGATGTTAGCTCACTCAAAATGCCCCGCCGCAGGACGTAAGGCAAAAGTAAAAAGTCAAAAGCCAAGGGCGGAACGAGACATGCGCGTTTCGCCCTTGGCTTTTTATCAGGCAACTAATTGTTTGACGACTTCTGCTGCGCTCTCTCCGCCTCTTCGCGTCAGACTTCTTTGCTCGCTGAAATCTCTGCCGACGAAAAGCTTGCGCGTTCAAGTTTAACGGTTAAAGCAAGTCAGCGAAAGAGAGTTGCAAGTTATCGGCCTCTGATTCCGGCGGGTGTCGATGGGTGCGCGAGCGCTGTGTGCCGTCGAGGGCATCGCGGACGGATGGAAGATGAAAACGGATGAGACGAGACGTGAGACGAATGGAAGGAATGCGCCCCGTGTGGGCGAGGCGGCGCACGGTTGATTCGCTGACCTGCAAGACTTTGGCCAACTGGCGCGCCGTCAAAAATTCTTCGCGCTTCTCATTCTTTTGGGGCGTCTCATCGCTCACAAGGTGTTCACCCCGCGCTTCCATCTTATTTGGTGAGAGGCGGCAGCGAAACGGCAGTCCGGTAAATCGCCGCGCCGTCAACGTTGACTACTTCGCCGCGCACCAACTCTCCGCTGCGCGACTTAGCAACGATTCTATACTTCGCCGCGTCCGGCGAGACGCGAAACTTCACTTCGCCCGTCTCTCCCGAAGAGATGCTTTCGGCAATTTTTTTCTCCGAACCGTCCGTTTCGATGCGATATAACTCGACGCGCACGCCCGGCGCGCTCCGGCCCGAAGCCGAAAAGATACTGCCGCGCACGATGGCAATCGAAGCGTCGTCAACCGCCAGCACCAGCCTCTCAAGCTCGCGCACTTTGCCCGCACGCACCTGCTCATTCTCAAGCGTGCCGGTGCCGAGACCGGCCTTGCGAAACGTCAGCCCGTAAGCTCCGGGCTTCAGACCCTCAATCAAAAACTCGCCCTTGCGATTGGTCTCAACGCGCGTTAGCTCTCGCTCGTTCTGCCGGACGACGATGGTGACGCCCGCGACCGCAGAGCCGTTTTCCGCGCGCACCTTGCCCTTAAATCCGCCCGTCGTTTTATCCTGCGCGCTTGCCGTGACGCTCAAACTCAGCAAGACAAGCGCCGCGCCCATCATCCATTTTCGCAACATCATCTCTTTTGCTCTCGTAATAACGCTGATTCAGAAGGATTCTCGGTCTCGGCCCGCTCGCTGACTGGCGTTAATCATTATAACACGCAGCTAAAAAGGATTAGAGCGCGGCTCACAGGGGAAAGGCGGACGAGACAGTTGATGCGCGCGGAGGCTGCGGGTGTTGCCCGCCAGTCTCGCTCAAACTTGAAGAGGCTCGCACCGCAATAACTGGCAAACAACGCGCATTCGCTCTAGGCAAAAGGGCCAAGGGTTCTGTAAAGTTGACGTTGAAGATTTATGGCAGACACGAGCAGAAGAGTTGTGCTTGGCCGGCTCCGCTTCGGGCGGCTGCTCGGCTGCGCGTTTGTTTTCGTTATTCTGCTCTCAACTTTGCCTCGCACCGCAAGCGGCCAGCAGGTGCAGGAGCAGACGCGCCCGCGCCGCGCCACCGCCACAACTCCCGCAACGCCGCCACCACAGGAAGAAGATGAAGACGTACTACGCATTGATACCGATTTGGTGTCGGTCGATGTCGTGGCGACAGACGAAACGGGGCGGCCCGTGCGCGGCCTCGGCGTAGAGCAATTCAAGCTTTACGAGGACGACGTAGAGCGGCCCATCTCATTCTTCAACGTGCAGAAGCGCGGCGGAACGCTGCGTCCCATCTCGGTCGTCTTCGCGCTCGATGTCTCGGGCAGCATGACGAGCGAGGAAATACACAGGCTGCGTTCGGCCCTGCAAATCTTCTCGCAAAGGCTTTCGGAGTATCCGTCGCTCTTCGCCGTGATGGCGTTTGGGATGGAAGTCAAGACCATCCAAGGCTTCACTAATGACCCGCAGAAACTCGACCGCGCGCTCGAACGCCTCGCCCGCGAGCCGAACGGACTCTCCACACACACCTATGACGCCGTTGATGATGCGATTCGCTTGCTCGTCAGAAAAGCTCCGCGCACGCGCGAGCGACGTTTGATGAAGCGCGCCGTCGTGGTCGTCACAGACGGCTTTCCGGTCGGTGATACGGTGGAGGCGCGCACCGTCATCGAGCGCGCGAACGCCGCGGACGTGAGCATCTATACAGTCACGCTGCCATCCTTTTCGCGTGTCATGGCATCGCCGGAAAGAAGGCCGTTGCCAACGCCCTTGGATGTTAGTGGATTGGTGGAGAAGACTGGCGGAATGAACATCTATGCGACGGACAAAGATTTCGCAGCCCTCTTTCGCGCGCTCGCTGAAGAGGTCACGTCCGCCTACGTGCTCGCCTTCTACCCGCCCGAAGAGAACCGCCGCGACGGACGCTATCACACCATTCGCATTGAAGGGCCGCCCGGCCTCCAACTTCGCCAAAGCCGGCCCGGATACAAAAGCAGCGGAAAATAAGAAGCGTTGTGAATGACGAGTAATGAGTTAGAAACTCTTTCTTTTACTCGTCACCCATCACTCATCACTCATCACTGCTTTTAATATTCTTCATCTTCCTCGTCTTCGTCGAAACCTTCTTCTTCGACGATGTCTAACTCGACGGGGTCGAGACCGACGAGTTCAAGGTCGGTACCACACTCTTCGCACGAGAGCATATCGCCCTTGTCGGCATCCGTATCTACGTGGACATCAGCATCGCATTCGGGGCATGTTCCGGTCGGCACTTGTCTATTCCTCCAGCGTTAGATGGTTCGTCGGCAGTGGCGCGCCCTTCCTTAAAACCCGTCGGGAGAGACCCCACCTTGTTATTTGCTTGAGACGCCGACAATCTAACCGCGCGCGCCGGATTTTGCAACCTTCTTTTTCGCGAAAAATTTGCCGGGCCATCAAGCTGTCAGTATCATGGTAAGCTACAGCTTAGACGAACGGAAAAATGCTGCTGAGGAACAGAATAAACTGATGGACAAGAAAAGCCTGCAAGAACAGTTTGCGCCTCATAACGCCTGCTTCGGTTGCGGTCCGGCCAACGAGCGAGGCTTGCGCATACGCACTTTCCCACGCGGCGCGGAAGCGATAGCCTCTTGGCAGCCCGAATCGCACCACGAGGCTTTCCCCGGCATCCTCAACGGCGGCATCATCGGCACGCTGCTCGATTGCCATTCCAACTGGACGGCTGCCTGGCACTTGATGAATCTGCATCAAGCGCAGACTCCGCCCTGCACCGTGACGGCTGACTACGCCATCAAGCTGCTGCGACCCACTCCGACCGATGCGCCCTTGACGCTCACGGCCAGAGTCGTTGAAGCAACTGATGACAGAGCGGTGGTTGAAGCCGAACTGACAGCCAAAGGCAAAGTCTGCGCGACTTGCCGTGGCACTTTCGTCGCCGTCAAACCCGGCCATCCCGCTTATCATCGCTGGTGAGCGAAGCGCAAATTTTAAGAAGTAGCAAACGAGAGAAAGCGATGTCACAGAAAAGACTGCTGCTGCTTAGCAACTCTTCAAACTACGGCGAGGAATATCTAGTCCATGCACGCGATGCGGTCAAGGGTTTCCTCGGAGACTCAATCAAGAGCCTACTCTTCATCCCTTATGCCGGCGTGCGTTTTGCCGGCGACGACTATGCAGCGAAAGTGGGCGCGCGTTTCTCGGAGTGGGGCTACAAGCTCGATTCCATCCACACGAGCCTTGAGCCTCGGAAAGCCTTGAGCGAGGCGGAAGCAATCGTTGTCGGCGGCGGCAATACCTTTCAACTGCTCCGCAGGCTTTATCAGAACAAACTACTCGACGCCATTCGCGCACGCGTCGAAACGGGGCTGCCTTACATCGGTTGGAGCGCCGGAGCGAATCTCGCCTGCCCGACGATAAAGACAACCAACGACATGCCCATCGTCGAGCCGCCAAGCCTCAACGCTCTCGGCCTTATCCCCTTCCAAATCAATCCACACTACACGGACGCCACCCTCAGCGGGCACAGCGGCGAAACAAGGGCCGAACGCCTCGCAGAATTCATCGAAGTTAACCCGTCAACCTATGTCGTCGGCTTGCGAGAAGGCAGTATGCTGAGAATCGAAGGCCAGGCTATCACCCTGCTCGGTACTCAGCAGGCCACGGTCTTCATCAAAGGACAAGAGGCGCGAGATTATTCGACTGAAGAATCCTTACAATTCTTGCTCGCTCAAGCGTGAGGGTCAAACACGGAATTTGAAAGCGCAACACTCTTTGGCTGGTTCTATCCCCCGAAATTAAAATCACGCGGCCTTAATCTTGGCCCAAGTTAAGCGTCACTGCTTCAAGATAACTGCTAACATATCCAAACGCTTGCGCGCCTGCTCGGCTTCGGGACTGCTTGGATAGCGGCGTAGGATTTCGCGCCAGGCCGCGCCGTCGTAGTGAAACTGTTTTTTCGAGCGGTCGAAGACGAAAGAGACTCCCTGACGGTTGTATCTATCGAGTCCTGTGTAGTTGAGAAAGTAGCTGTAATCGGGAGCGCCCCCGGCCTTCATTTCGTTGATGCTGAGCCGCCTTGAGGCATCACGCGAAAGGCGGCTGGCGGCTTCTTCCGCAGCCTCTGCGTAGAGCAACAACACCGCCGGACGAAGCTGCGATTTCTGAAACATTTCTAGGAAGATGTATGCGCGGGCGAGGCGGTCGAAATCTTCCGAGCCGCGAATGAGGCGCAGCAGCCGCTCGTCGTCATCCTTGCGCGCCGCAGAGACGATGGCCTCGCTTTGCACCCAGCCGCCGGTTCGTCTCGTCAGCATCACGCGATAAAACGTGATGTCTTCGCCCGCGCGGCGGCTGCCTGTGATGGAGAGCTTGCGCCCTCGACTCATGCGTTGGAGGAGACGAGCCGACAATTCCGGCGACTCGCGCAGCGCCGCCAATCTTTCGTCAACGACCACGGCGCGCTGGCCGCTCATGTGTGCAGGAGAACGACGCTCGGCGGCGGCGCGGCGTTGCTGGGCCACTCCTTGAGCGGCAAACGCCAGCCAGCAGACGAGAGAAATCAAGACCACACTTGAGAGCTTGGCCTTCAGAAAATGGCGTGTCACCTGAGAACGCCTCCCGATGGAAAGATGAGATACAAAAAGGCGACACGCTTTATGGAAGGCCGCGCGAGCGAAGCTAACGGCGGGCGCGGCGGCGAGTCGCAAGCAAAGCGGAAGAGGCAAGGTTCGCGCGGGGCTGTGCCGCGAGAATACGCTGTTGAGAGCCGGCGTGATGAAAATGGCAGATGGCGATAGCGAGCGCGTCTGCCGCGTCGTGTGGTTCGGGTGCGACCGCCAATGAGAGCAGCACGCGCACCATCTCTTGCACTTGATGCTTTTCGGCATTGCCGTAGCCGACAACTGTTTGCTTGATGAGGCGCGGGCTGTATTCATAGATGTCCAGCCGAGCGCGCTCGGCGGCCAGCAGCGCCACGCCGCGCACCTGCCCCAATTTCAACGCGACCTTCACGTTGGTGGCATAGAAAGCCTCTTCGATGGAGAAAGCGTCCGGCTCGTGGCGCGCGATGATGGCTTCGATGCCGTCGCTGATTTTCAACAGCCGCGCCGGAAATCTCTCGCGCGGGCTGGCCTTGATGGTGCCGTATTCGATTAAACGGTAGCGACGGCCATCGCCCTCGACGACGCCCCAGCCTGTCGTCTCGCTGCCCGGGTCAATTCCTAAGACGCGCACGGATTCGTCCTCTCAAACGAAAGATGAGCTTGACGGAAAAGCTCCGCGCCAATCGCTTGTCATCCGAGCGGCGCGGAGCATATCACACAAGGAATTCGGTTGGTTCTGAGAATTTACAGGCAATAGAAAAACTCGCTGCTGAAAATAGCCAACTTAAAAAACTTGCACAACCATTTGCTAATAATTCAACGCTTCATCAGGTTATTAACCATCGCAGCGACGAATTAACAGCCACGCTTTCGGGCCTTTCAGACTCACTCCTTCGCGCCTGTTCGTTTACGCCATGTCGGCTTCATTGATGTCGAAGTTGGCGGAGACTTTCTGCACGTCGTCGTGGTCTTCGAGGGCTTCCATCAGCTTGAGCATTTGCTTGGCTTCGTTGCCTTCGAGCTTCTTGTATTCCTTCGGCACCATCTCGACTTCGGCCACCTGCGGCTCAATGCCAGCCTTCTTCACGGCGTCAAGAACGGTGTCGAAGCTGTCGGGCGCGGTGATAATCTCGTAGTTGTCAACGTCGTCTCTTAAGTCTTCCGCGCCCGCTTCCGTGACTATCTCAAAGAGTTCGTCTTCAGACTTGGACGCTTTCTCGACAACGATGTAGCCCTTCTTCTCGAAAATCCAGCCGACCGCGCCGGAGGACGCGAGGTTGCCGCCGTTCTTGGAGAAGATGTGGCGGATTTCGGCAACGGTGCGATTGCGGTTGTCCGTCATCGAATCGACCATGATGGCGACGCCGCCCGGCCCATAACCCTCGTATGTAATCTCATCATAGCTGACGCCTTCGAGTTCGCCCGTGCCGCGTTTGGTGGCGCGGTCAATCGTGTCGTTGGGCATGTTGGCGGCTTTCGCGTCGGAGATGGCTTTGCGCAGGCGAGCGTTTGCGCCCGGGTCGCCGCCGCCCGTGCGCGCCGCGACCGTAATTTCCTTAATCAACTTCGTAAAGACTTTGCCGCGCTTGGCATCGAGCGCGCCTTTTTTGTGTTTGATAGTATGCCACTTCGAGTGTCCTGACATTTTACGCGGACTTCCTTCTGGATAAACTTATTTAATAATTGGAGCGGGTATGAAATATATCACAGGGGGGTGTGCGCCAGTCCAGCCGTAGAGACCGGAAGAAAATTTTAGGGGCAGGGTTTTTGTCCCTGCCCCTCTAGTTGACGTGAAGGCGGCGGGCAGGAACAAAAGCCCTGCTCCGATTGTTACCGTCGGTCTTTAATTCTCCACCTTACCGAACGGGCCTAACTGCTCCGCGACTTTTCCCTTGTCTCCGACGACCACGAGAGTCATCTTATCGTCAACCAAGTAAGTCTGCGCGATGCGTTGCACGTCTTTGGGCGTGATGGCGAAAACCTTTTGCACGTAAGTCGTCAGGTATTTTTCATCCAGCCCGTGTAGGTCTAGGAAAGCGAGTTGGCCGATAACGCCCTGGCGGTTGGAATTCTGAAGCACGAAGATTCCGGCCAAGTAGTTTTTGATGCCCTGCAATTCATCTTCTGTCGGCGGTTCTTTTCGCAGGCGGTCAATCTCATAGAAAATCTCTTTCAGAGACGGGCCTGTGACGGCGGTTGTGACATCCGCTGTCTCGACCCAGTAGGCATCGCGATAGCGCGTCGAGACTTGGCTGAAGGGCGAGTAGGTGTACCCCTTGGCTTCACGGATGTTGGAAGTGATGCGCGAGGCGAAAGAGCCGCCGAGCAATGAATCCATCACTTGCAGTCCGATATAGTCAGGGTTGCTAGGGTCAACGACGGGTAATCCAATGAGGATGGTGGACTGCGCTGCGCCGGGACGGTCAATCAGATGCAGCGTGCGCGCAGAGGTCGGCTTCGGAATATCGACGACAGGGTCGCTGCCGCGCGTCCAAGCGTCGAAAGCTTGCGTGATGGCCTTCTTCATCGCGGCGGAGTCGAAGCGTCCGGCGACGTAAAGGTTAGTGCGCGCGGCTCCGAAGTTGTCCTTGTAGAATTTCTGTATGTCTTCGATTTTGTAGCCGGCAATCATCTGCTCGGTCGGGAACATACGGCCATAAGGATGATTCGGATAGAGCACCTTGCGAAACTGCTCGGTGGCAATCTGTCCGGGCTGTGTGCGTGCGATGGTCAGTTGGCGCAGGCGGTCGTTTTTCAGCCGCTGCAATTCCGCCGCGGGCAGAGACGGGCGCTGCATCACGTCTGCAATCAGGGCGACGAGTTGCGGGCCGAATTCTGAAAGCACGTCGCCCGCGATGTTGGTTTGGTCTGGGCCGACGCCGATGTTGATGCTCCCGCCCATCTGTGCGGCTTCCTGTGCGATTTGCTCCGCGGAGCGTGTGGCCGTGCCCTCTTTGAGCATCGCGCCAGTAATGGCCGCGAGCCACGTCTGCTCAGCCGTTTCATTCAAACTTCCGGCGCGAACGACGGCCCTGACCGTCACCTTCGGCACCGAGCCGTAGGGCACGAGCGTCACTCGCATCCCATTCTTCAGCGTGAAAGTCTCCTTCTGCGGCAGCGTGAAGGGTTTTGGTGTTCCGCCCGCGGGCGGCGTCTCTTTCGCCTGCTGCTGCGCCAGCGCGATTGTTGGCTGGAAGCCGAAGACGCCGAGCAGGATGAGGCAAACTGCGATGTGTAGTTTCTTGACAGACATATTAATCTCCATCTTCTTTATCAATGCTGTGCGCGCGGTTTAGCTTCCGCCGCCGGGTTCGATTGCCAGAATGGTGCGGTTGGTCGGGCGCAAGTATTCGCGGGCGGTGCGCTGAATCAACTCCGGCGTCACCTTTTTAAATTGCGCTTCGAGCGAATTGATGCGCTCCGGGTTGTCGTCAAAGAGCGCGAAGCTCGCCAAGAGGTCTGCGCGACCGAAGCCGTTGAAGGTCGTCAGCGTGTCGTACAGGCTGGAACGCAGCTTCACCATCGCGCGGTCAAGCGTCTTCTGGTCAACGGGTTTGGTCTGCACCTGCGCAATGGCGGTGTCCACGGCGGCGAGAATCTCGTCGGGCGTTTTGTTGTTGTCGTGGAAGAGGTAGCCGAGCCAGAGCATCGGGCCGCTGTAGTTGTACATGTTGCCCAGCAGGTTGATGCCGCCGGGGACGTTGGCCGCCAGGCCGCGCTTCTTCACTAACTCCTGATGAAGCAGGCTGTCTTCCCCCTGAAGGAGAATCTGGTCGAGCAGGCCCATGGCGTAATACTCAGGCGTGTTGCGCTCGGGCATGTGGTAGGCGAAGGCGAGCGCGGGGCGCTTGGCGAGCGGGTCTTTCTTGACGGCGCGCTTCTCTTTCTCCTGGCGCGGCTCCGTCAATTCCGGCATCGCCGGCTGCTTGGACGCAGGAATGTTGTTGAAATACTTTTCAATCATCTTACGCGCCTGCGCGCCGTCGAAATCTCCGACGATGACGAGCACGGCATTGTTCGGCGCGTAGTAAGTATTGAAGAAGTCCTGCACATCTTTGAGCGTCGCGGCTTCGATGTCTTTGAGGTCGCCGTAAAAGTTGTGCGCGTTATACCAGTTGGTGTTGGCATACTGCGGCATGTCGAGCCAAGGGAAACCGCCGTAGGGCGTATTGAGCACGTTGACCTTGACTTCGTTGCCGACCACACCCTGCTGATTCTTCAAATTCTCTTCGGTGATGTTAAGGCCGCGCATCCGGTCGGCCTCGGCCCAGAGCGCTGTTTCGAGCTTGTGGGCGGGCATGATTTCAAAGTAGTTGGTGAAGTCGAAGCGGGTCGAGCCGTTTAAGACTCCGCCGTTCTGCTGAACGAGCTTGATGAATTCCATCTTGCCTAAGTTCTTGGAGCCTTGAAACATCATGTGCTCGAAGAGGTGCGCGAATCCGGTGCGGTCTTTCGGTTCGACGCGAAAGCCGATGCGATAGTACACGGCGACGGCAACGGTCGGCGCGGTTGAGTCAGGCGAAAGCACTACGCGCAGGCCGTTTGGCAGCTTGTAGTACGTGACGGGAACGCTGAAACTATCCTTATCCTTCGCGGCAGCGGCGCTCGATTGCTGGACAAAGGAGAGCGCCAGCGCGAGACACAAAGCCGCAAAGACAAAGTGGCGAAAGCTAATCTTCATAGAACCTCCGTAGAAAGCGGGTAAGCGAGATAAATTAAACCGTAGAGCGCGATGCGATTTCGTTGCGGCAGGCTGACTGCCCCTCCGGTTCGTCAAAAGACTGAATAAGGGGGAAATAAGTCCTGCCGCCACAACTTTGTACAGTATTCGGGGAGCTTACTTTTCGTCTGCGAGATTTTCAAGCTGCGCACGCCCTGCGCCGTAAACGCGCACGCGTTTGAGCTTCGCGGTCTGCCCGCTCAAGATTTCAATGGCGCGCGCGGGAAGCTTAAAGGCGCGTGCGAGCGTGCGCATCAATTCCTCGTTGGCCGCGCCCTCTACGGGCGGTGCCGTGACGCGCACTCTGAGCGCGCCGTCATGCTCTCCCGCCACTCGGCTCTGCGCCGCGCGCGGCACGACGCGCACCATAAACGTGATTGAATCTTTCTGTTCCGTGCAATCAATCAAAGGGCTTGTGACCCGGATGAGAAAAGAGTCATACGCTCAACGGGCGAGAAGTGTTCCGGCAATCGCTCTTTGAAACAAATCGAGCAGCAGCAACACGACGATGGGGGAAATGTCGAACATTCCGAGCGGGGGAATAATGCGGCGAAATGGGCCAAGCACAGGCTCCGTCACCAGCAGCAAAAAGCGCATCACGCGATTGACGGAACTGACGCCCCACGAAAAGACGATGCGCATAAAAATCAGCAACGAATAGATTGCCAGCAAGCCATAGAGCACGAAGCCGACGAGCCTCACGATGCGGCTATAACGCAAGCTTTCGATGATGCCGTCCAGCGTCCATAAGACCGTGCTCATCAACGAATAGGCGAAATAGCCGAGCAGAATTGTTATCAGGATAGTCAGAATCGGCGCGAGCTTTGGGTCGAGGCCGGAGCGCGCCAGCCCGCGCCTGACGGGGTTGACCATCGGGTCTGTCGTCCGTCTCACATTCAGCGCCATCCAGCCAAACGGGTTCAGGTCAGCGTAGGTCACTATCAGGCGCAAAACTATCAAGACGATGACGCCGAGGCAGATGGTGATGACCCCGTACCAGACCAATTCGTTGATGAAAGAAAAAATATTCATGCCCAGAAGAATAACAACAAATAACGTTTTAACCGCGCGCCTCGCGCCGGACAAATAAGTTTATTGATTCGCGGCTGTTTCTCTCGCGCGCCGCTCTCCGAAGATGGCTGTGCCGACGCGCACCATCGTCGCACCCTCTTCGATGGCAATCTCGAAATCATGGCTCATGCCCATCGAAAGCTCGCCGCGCGCTGCGCCGAAAGATTGTCTTGCTGACAAGTCATCTCGCAATTCTCTGAGGCGTTGAAAAAAGGGGCGCACGCGCTCTTGCTCCTCAAAGAAGGGCGGCAGCGTCATCAATCCACGCAAGCGCAGGCGCTCTGATGCCGTGATGGCGGCGACCAACTCCGGCAATTCTTCCACGCTCGCGCCCGTCTTCGTCGCCTCCTTCGCCAGGTCAACCTGAATTAGCACCGGCAACTCCGCGCGTCCTTCTTCAACGCACAGGCGGTCTAAGCGACGAGCGAGCGAGATAGAATCCAGCGAATGAATGAAATCAAAGAGCACGACGGCGCGGCGCGCCTTGTTCGCCTGTAGATGTCCGATGAGATGCCAGCGCGCGTCGCGGCGTCCGACCTCAAGGATTTTCGCGTCGGCTTCCTGCACGCGATTCTCGCCAAAGTCTTGCAAGTCTGCTTCGAGCGCGAGCTTTAATAACGCGGCGGGTTGCGTCTTGCTGACGCCGACGAGCGTTATCTCCGCGGGCGCTCGATTGCAGCGGCGCGCGGCCTGCTCGATGCGGCGGCGCACTTTCGCCAGACGTTCGCTTAAAGCTTCAGAACTCGACGCTGTTTCGGGCATCCGGTTTCCGTTCAAGACGTTAGAAGAGAACTATAGCAACCGCGCACGCCCGCTCGCAACCGCGAGCACAAACGATGAAGAAGGAGCGCTGAACGATGAATGAAAGGTGGGCCGCTCCTACGTCGTTATTTCCCTTTCACCTTTACGTTTGTTGCCCTGCTTGACACCCCCGCGCCCGCGTCCTTATATTAAAACTCACGCGCGGGCGGATGTGGCGAAATTGGCAGACGCGCAGGTCTCAGAAGCCTGTGGTGGCGACACCGTGGTGGTTCAAGTCCACTCATCCGCATCAATCAAAGAGAGGCGAAAGTTGTAAGGAGCAATCGCTCCCTTCAACCGTCGCCTCTCTTTTCGTTTTCACTGCGGGCCGCTAACCAGAGCCGCGACGACGGGCTTCGTCGTTAAGAGCGCGATGAGACCGACGATGACGGCAATTGTTCCAGCAATGATGTGGATGGCGAGGAGCGTAAAAGTCAGAGGTTGCATGAAGGCGAGGGTGTATCCTGTCTTGATTACCGCGGCTGACCAATCTTCCGGCCGCCTGCACCCTTACGCTCTTCCGCCAGCAATTGTTCCGACCGACACCCTAAGGCCATTGAAAGATTATTCCGGCCACTTGGCCCGGCTTGATGAAAGTCCATGAGGCCGAGAGCGTATGCCAGCCGTTCTTATTCAATTCGAGCGGTGAGAATTTAACTTCCGAGTAGGTCGCGTTTTCTTGGTTAATGAAGGTGATGGCCGCGTCATCGCGCGCGGGCTTGATGGGCGTCGTCTTTGAACGAACGACAATCGTTAGTTGGTGAATATAATCGGCGGCGCTTCCTGTATTATTGTAGCTAACGAAATCCTGATTCTGTCTTAACAGCAGGTTCTTGTTCGACTCCGGCCGGTTATCAGGAAACGGCAGCGCGAAAATAAAATCCTGCCCCGTGGCAAAGGTCTTCACCTCGCCCTCTTTCAAATCAAAGAGCACGTTGTAGGCGTTGCCGCTCGGCGAACTCCAGCGCTCTTCCGCCGTCCCGTTCCAGTGGACGGCCTCTTTGGTTAACTCCGTGTTGTAGCTTTCCATGAAGACGGGCGAACCGCGAGTAATATCCTGAAGCGCGCGGACAGAATAGACTATGTGCACGGACGACCGGCGCTCGTTTGGCTTCGAGCCGCGTCCGTCTTCAATCTCGACGAACATGGTCGCGGACTCAATCACATAGGCTTTGCCAGCTTGGCGTGCAGCCTCCAGGCACGAAGCGTAACTATCATCTTCGGCTAAAGGGCCTGTCACGGGCGCTGTTTGCCCCTTATGAATGACAACGGCGATAATGACAGCGGAGAGCAGAATCGCCCCGGCCACAACCAGTCCATCTCTTCTATATTCAGGTGGCGACATCGCAGGCGGCGCGGCGGCTGTCGCCCCCGGCGGTTTCTGAGGCTTGCCATACAGGCCAATCAAAGCAGCTAAGAGCGAAGCGACAGCGCCGATAATCGCAACCCAGATTTCCGTAGGCATGTAATAACCTCCTCATAGGAAATTCGACGGAGGCAGCAGTCGCTTCTGACTGACTCTTCCCATGTGTTGCGGGACAACTTAAGAGACGTTCTCTCTCAAACGGTTCGCCAACCGAGCGGATTCTTGGGAGACTGACG
>CAZEZJ010000011.1:8203-29743 GCA_964516695.1 uncultured Blastocatellaceae bacterium | reverse complement strand
GACGATAGTATTGGTGCCCATCTCGACGGTGATGGGGCGCTCCGTGTTTTCGCGCAGCGTCAAACACGGAATCGAGAGCGCGGTCGTCTCTTCCTGGATGCCGCCCGAATCGGTCAGGACGAGGCGCGCGCCGCTGTAGAGCCGCAGAAAATCCAGGTAGCCAAGCGGCTCTATGAGACGCAAATTCGCGCAGCGCTCGACTCTTCCGGCGAGCGAAAATTCTGAGAGGCGCGCGCGCGTGCGCGGGTGAACGGGAAAGATGATGGGCAAGCGGCTGCTTATCTCTTCCAGCGCGTCGAGAATACGGCGGAAGGTCTCAGGGTCGTCAACATTGGATGGACGATGAAGCGTCAGGGTCGCGTAGTCGCGCCCCATGATTTCCAAATTCTCGCGGATGCGTGAGGCTTCGGCGCGTTTGAGTTGACTGAAGAGCGAATCAATCATCACGTTGCCGACGAAGCGAATGCGCTCGGCGGGAATCCCCTCGGCCCGCAGATTCGCATCGCCATCCTCGGAGGGTGTCAGCAGCAGGTCCGCGATTTGGTCGGTCAGCAGGCGATTAATCTCTTCGGGCATCGTGCGGTCGCGGCTGCGCAGCCCCGCCTCGACGTGTGCCACCTTGACGCCCAACTTCGAGCAGACGAGCGCGCACGCGAGCGTCGAATTAACGTCACCGACGACCAGCACCCAATCGGGCTTTTCGTTGAGCACGACAGGCTCGAAGCTCTGCATCACGGCTGCCGTCTGCTGCGCATGTGAGCCGGAGCCGACGCCCAGATAAACATCCGGCTCGGGCAAACCCAAATCGCGGAAGAAAGCGTCCGACATCTGCGCATCGTAATGCTGGCCCGTATGCACGACGAGCGGCGCAAACTCCTTCTCGCGCCGCTTCATCGCTTCGACAATCGGCGCGACCTTCATAAAGTTAGGCCGCGCGCCGACAACGTTAATGACTTTCAACATGAAAGAAATGAGTAATGGACAGCAGGCCAGTGAGCCGAATCAAGCTGCTCTTGATTTTCGTGATTACGCAGCCTCGCGCCTGAAATGAAGCTGCATAATCTGCGAAGCATCCGTGATGTCGGCTTGCGCATAGACGCCACCTGATTCCGCCACGAATTCAACGATGTAGCCGCTCGGATGTTTATCGTTTTCAGCAAAAACTTCAACCACCGTTCCAACATCACCGCGGCGCAGTCCATATTTCGGCAAATCAACCAGCAGCGCGACCACATCGTTTTCCTTAAGCTTCTGCATCGCCACTGTCCTTTCATAGCACATAACAACTAGTCAGGCGCGGGAAGTCAGTCCCATATTCGACAATCCAAGCTGTTCGCACTAAAGCCTGATGTTCTCCACGTATGAGCAGCACATCAACCGTGTATTTGTCTCCAAAGGCAGACGGCAATCCGGCGACAGCTTCTTCTTCATGCGCAGATTGCAGTAGCCTTTCCCGCAACCACTGCGCATTATCTACGGTTAATCCGAGGGCTGCCTGAAAAACACGTGCTTTGTGTTTCCCAACATCATGCGAGAGGTTCAAGCTGTAGTCGCGCAATTTACTAATTTCCACGACAGCACGCTCTGCATTGGGCAGCTTCATTCTTATTATAAGCGAATAATGCGCGCAATGCTCCCACGCCGCAGTTCGCCGTTAAGGGCGTTGCGCGTGTCAACGATGAGCGGGGCCAGTTGGGTGACGCGCCGATATTCTATCTGGCTGTGGTCTGTGACGATGACGATGCAATCGGCGGCACGAAGCTCCTCATCCGTCAACTCAACGGAGAAAAGCGGCTCGCCGCCCGCTTCCGTGTGCGCGTCGTCAAAGCGCACTTCCGCGACGAACGGGTCGTGATAACGCACGATGGCTCCCTTGGCGCGCAGCCGGTCAATGATGGAGAGCGCAGGGCTTTCACGCACGTCGTTAATGTCCTTCTTGTACGCTACGCCGAGCAGCAGGATGTGCGAATTCTTCAGCGCCTTTCCGGCGTCGTTCAACCCGTCGGCAACGAGCGTGACGACGTGTTCCGGCATCCGCGAGTTGACCTCTTCGGCAAGGCCGATGAAGCGCGAATCAAATCCATGCTGGCGCGCTTTCCATGAAAGGTAGTGTGGGTCGAGGGGAATACAGTGGCCGCCGATGCCGGGGCCGGGATAAAAGGGCATGAAGCCGAAGGGCTTGGTCGCCGCCGCGCGGATAACTTCCCAAGTGTCTATGCCGAGCGCGTAGCAGAGGCGGGCCATCTCGTTTGCCATTCCGATGTTGACGGCGCGAAAAGTGTTCTCCAAAAGTTTTGCGGCCTCAGCGACGCGCGCACTGCTGACGGCGTGCACGTCTTTGACGATTTGCGCATAGAGATGCGCGGCGACGATGGTGGAATCCTCCGTACAGCCGCCGACGACCTTCGGAATATTGTGTGTTTGAAATTGCGGATTGCCGGGGTCAACGCGTTCGGGCGAGAAGGCGAGCAGGAAGTCCTCGTCGAGTTTGAGGCCAATCTCTTCGAACATCGGCAGCAGCACTTCATCGGTCGTGCCCGGGTAGGTTGTTGATTCGAGGACGACTAACTGACCGCGCCTGAGGTTACGCGTAATCTCTTCGGCAGCCGCCAGAATATATGAGACATCCGGTTCTTTAGTTTTTCTGAGCGGCGTGGGCACGCAGATGATAACGGCGTCGCACTCTTTCAGGTTATGAAAATCAACGGTGGCCCGCAGGCGTCCGGCTTCGACCATCTCCTTGACGGCGGAGGAGGAAACATCACCGATGTAGGAGCGGCCTTCGTTGATTTCCGCAGCCTTCTGCTCGTCAACTTCAAAGCCGACGGCGGCAAAACCTTTCTGCGCGAACTCGACGACAAGGGGCAGCCCGACGTAGCCGAGGCCGATGACGCCGATGCGCGCGCTCCTTTCCGTTATCAAATCTATCATCTCGTCTTTTATCATGCTTACGGCTCTCGTTCTTCCCGGTCTTGTTGGTTAAAGTCTCACAGGCAGGAATGGCTGTTGAAGCGCCCCTCAGGACACTCCTCTAAGACTATGTGAGCCTGGCGGAGACTGTCAAGAAAGCAAGCCGGAAGGCCACCAGGAGACGGGATGAAAGCTTGGGCGTTTGACTTAAAGCGTCGCCCTTTACGCCTGACATCTTCCGCTTTCCGGCTTGCTCTTGACAGTGGGCCAAGAGGCGTTCAATATCCACGCGCTGCGAAGTTTATGCCGCTCGGATTGTCGCGCCTGACGTTGAGGAGTTTCGCGTGCGCGCCAGCCGGCAGTAGAGAGACGCATCGGCCCTTCGCAGATTTTCGCATCAGTTAATCGAAAGGATTACGGAAAAATATGCTTGATAGAAGGCGACGAAACGGAGCGGCGCTGGTAGTTGTCGTGCTGCTCGGCGCGCTGGCGATTTCGTGTAGCGCGCTTAAAAATTTGGCGGGCGGCGGCAGCGGCGGGATTGACGAGGCCAACAAGCTAGTCCGCAGCGCCAACGAAGACCTCAAGGAAATCTCGAAAATCGCGCAGTCAAACAAAGACCAGGAGAGCCGCATCAACAAGCTGCTCAACAGCAACGACCTGCCGGGCGCGAAGCAGGCGATGGACGACACCACCAAGGCCATTGATAACGGTCTGGAACGCGGCAAGAGCGCCGCCGATAAGTTTGAGCAAGCGTCGAAACTCGACGTTGACAAAGTTTATAAAGATTATCTGTCGCTCAAAACTCAGTCGTTGCGTAAGACCGTTGAGGCTTTCGAGTCTTTGAAGAAGGCCATCAGTATCCTGCGCGACAACATCGGCAGCACCGACAAGACCGCGCTCAAAAAAGCACAGAACGACGCTATCGCAGCGGGCGAGAAATTCGACCAACTGATAGCCGAAGCCGTCAAACTTGATCGCGAAGCCGACGACATCGCGAGAAAGAATCCAGACAAGATTAAGCCCGCATCTTAAAGACAGTGGTGAGTGATGAGTAATGAGTGATGAGTAGCTGAAGAGAGTATTTAACCTCATCACTCGTCACTCGTTGCTCATGGCTTCTTCATTCTTGAATTACCTATGAGCGATTCCGAGCCGAAACTGGTTCGCGGGCTGGGTCTGCTGGATGCGACGATGATTGTCGTCGGCTCGATGATTGGTTCGGGCATTTTCATCACTTCGGCGGAATCGGCAAGGCTCGTGGGCGCGCCCGGTTGGTTGCTGGCGGCGTGGGCGCTGGCCGGTGTGTTGACGATAACGGGGGCGCTCTGTTGCGCCGAGTTGGCGGCGATGTGGCCGCGGGCCGGGGGCCAGTATGTATTCCTGCGCGAAGCTTATGGCCCGGCGACGGGCTTTCTCTTCGGCTGGGCGCTCCTGCTGGTTATCCAGACGGGCACGATAGCGGCGGTGGCCGTCGCCTTCGCTAGATTCATGGGCGTGCTCACGGGCAAGGTGGCTGCCGATAATTATCTCATCGCGCCGCAACACCTGGGCGGCGGCTACGCCATCAGCCTTTCCACCGAACAACTCGTCGCCGTCCTGCTCATCCTCTTCCTCACGCTGACGAACACGCGCGGACTCCAAACAGGCAAGCTGATTCAAAATACGTTTACTTTCACGAAGACGGCGGCGCTCATCGGCCTCATCCTCGCGGGCCTCGCCCTCGGCCATAATCCGCAGAGCGCAGCCTACACCTCGTCTTGGTGGAACTCTTGGGCCAACGGTTGGCGGCCTGAGACGGCACAGGCCGGAATGCAGGTCGCAGGCGGACTCGCGCTCGTGATGCTGCTGGGCCGTGCGATGGTCGGGCCGCTCTTTGCCCAATCGGCATGGAACAACGTGACGTTTACGGGCGGCGAAGTTCGCGACCCAGCGCGCAATCTGCCGCGCTCGCTGCTCATCGGCTGCGGGTTGGTCGTCCTGCTCTACCTGCTGGCGAACATGGCCTACGTCGTCACGCTGCCGCTGCCAGCGATTCAGCAGGCGGCACAGGGCCGCGTCGCGACCGCTACGATGCAGGTTATCTTTCCCACGTTTGGCGCGACGCTGATGGCAATCGCCATCATGATTTCGACCTTCGGCTGCAACAACGGTTTGATTCTGGCAGGTGCGCGCGTTTACTACGCGATGGCGCGCGATGGCCTGTTTTTCCGGCGCGTCGGCAGCGTCAACGCGCACCGTGTTCCGGCGGCGGCGCTCATCGTGCAAGGCATCTGGGCCTCTTTCTTAACGCTGCCGCGAACGGTCACGACCGACGCCGCAGGCAAGGTCACATACGGCAACGTCTACACGCAACTGCTCGAATACATCATCTCGGCTGACCTTGTTTTCTACGCGCTGATGGTTGGAGCAGTCATCGTCATGCGCCGCAAAGCCCCGCAGCTTGAGCGCCCCTACCGCACGCTCGGCTATCCGCTCACGCCCGCCATCTACATTCTGCTCGCCCTCTTGCTCGTCATAGACCTAGCCTATTTGACGCCCTCAACCTCCGGCATCGGCTACCTGCTCGTGCTGACAGGCATCCCCGTCTATTTCATCTGGCAGAGGAAAAGCAAGGATGAACACGAAACGCGGAACAATGAATGAAAGACAAGCTGCTTGACAGCTCATCGTTCATCGCTGCCGCGTTCATCGTTTACTTCACCCACTCGTCCGCCACTTCCGTCTCGACCTTAACGGGCACGCGCTTGACGTACTCTTCACCGGCGGCGCACATCGCTTCCTCCACCTTCTTCGCAATCTCCACGGCTTCGGCGGCATCTGCCTCAACCACGATTTCATCATGCACGATGTTAACGATGCAGGCCGAGGTATCGCGTAGCTGGTCGTGAAGCAAGCGCAGCGAGCGCTTGAGGATGTCGGCGCTTGAGCCTTGGATGGGCGTATTTTTTCCGTTGCGTTGTGCGAGCGAGACGGCCTGACGGTCTTCCGTGTCAAAGCGGAAGCGCGCGAGGCGGCCCGCGACGGTGCGCGGCGCGGTGCGTTCGCGAACGGCTTGACGGGCGGCATCGCGCAGCCAAGTGTCTAGCTGGCGGTAGGTCGCGAAGTAGCGGCGCAGGATGTCTTCGGCCTCGGTTTGCGAGAGTCCGGTCATGGTGGCGAAGCGCTGCGCACCAATGCCGTAGACGACGCCGAAGTTCAAGCGCTTGGCAAACGAACGCTGCTCGGCGGTGACATCTTCCAGCTTCACGCCAAAAACCTGCGCGGCGGTCACGCGATGCAAATCAGCGCCCGAATTGAAAGCGTCAATGAAGCCCTTGTCGCCCGTGAAGTCCGCTAGAATGCGAAGCTCAATCTGCGAGTAGTCGCTGATAATCAGCTTTCTTCCCTCGGGCGCGCGAAAGCAGCGGCGATATTCAATCGCATGTGGCACCTGTTGCACGTTCGGGTTCGTACACGCGAATCTTCCGGTCGGCGCTCCGATTTGTCGAAAGTCTGCGTGGATGCGTCCCGTCGTGGGATTAATCTCGTTGAGGATATTTTCGCCGTAGCTGGTGAGGGCTTTCTGCACGGTGCGGTATTCGAGAAGCTTAGCGACCTCCTTATGTTGGGCAGCGAGCGGCTGCAACTTCCAGTTACGAGTTGAGTCAGGGACTTCGATTTTGAGCCGCTTTAAGGCGCGGGTCAGTTGGACATGTGAGTCCAGATTGATGTCGGCGCGTTGCGGCCCAAAGAAAGAGCCTTGCGCGCTTTCTTCGGCCAGCATTTCCTGCAACTCTTCGGCAAGCTGCGCGCGCTGCTTTTCGACTATTGATAACTGCTCGCGCCAGCGCTGCGGGTCTAGGTAGATGCCATTTAGCTCAAGCGTGGCAACCGGCAGCACACACTCGAATTCAAGCTGAGCGCAACGCACAAGGTCTTCCGCCTTGAGTCGTTCAATCATCTTGTCGCGCAAGGGCACGAGCACGGCGGCGTCAACCGCTGCATACTGTAGCTGAGCCTCGGAAAGTTCGGCGCTGGACCAATCGCTGAGCCGTTCGGCCTTGTCAATCGTTTCATTCAGATAGCGAGAGGCGACGGCCTCAAGGTTGTGGCGGTCTTCCTGGTCGCCAGCCGAAATAAGCTGGCTCGCCAGCAGCGTGTCGAACACTCCGCCCAACTCTATGCCGAGCGTATGCTTCGTCCATTTCGCGTCAAACTTGGCATTGTGGGCGATTTTGATGGGGCGTGGCGAGGCTAACAGTTCGCGCAAAGGAGCGAGCGCCGCGCTCTGTTTCGGGTCTCCATCAGCGAAGAGATTGAGGTCAATCAGCGTCACGCCGTCGGGCGCAGAGAGTTGCAGCAACCGCAGCCGACCGCGATAGGGGTCTAAATGTGTTGTCTCCGTATCGAAGCCGATGGCCGGAAGCTTCGAGAACTTCATAGTGGCGGCGCGTAGTTCGTCAGCCGTCTTGATGAGTTGATAAGCAGGAATGTCCATTTAATTTCTCGCGCCGCCTTGCAGACTTAGAGTTGATGGTTTCGCGCCAGCCTTGACCGTTGCCAGCAAGAGCAGAGCGGCGCAGGCTCCGATGATGGCGCTCGTGATGAAGGCCGTCGTCGCGCCGTGTAAATCCCAGAGCGCGCCCATTAATAAAGACGCGGGCAGAACCGTAATGCTGAAGGCCAGATTATACAATCCATAAGCCGTGCCGCGCTGCTCTGGGCGCACTAGGTCTGCGACCAAAGCTTTCTCCGCTCCCTCTGCCAGCCCAAAGTAGATGCCGTAAACGAGAAACAGCGCCCAAGCCATCCAAGCCGAACTGACGAAGGCGAAGCCCGCATAGACGGCTGCGTAGAAGAGCCAGCCGGAAGCAATCAAACGTTTGCGGCCCAACCTATCGGAGAGGTCTCCGCCAATCAGGGAACTAAGCACCTTGACGATATGCAGCGCCGCCCAAAGAAGCGGAATCGTGGCGACAGCCACGCCCGCATCATTGGCCCGCTTGATGAGAAAAGCGTCCGTCGAATTGGAGAGCGTGAAGAGGGCGACGATGATGAGAAACCGTTTGAAGTTGCTGTCAAAACCGCTGAGCGAAAGCGCCGGCGGCGGCAGTTCCGCATCGTCAGTCCGCTTTTCTCTAACCGTCTCGCGCACGAAGAAAGCGGCCACCAGCACGGCGGCCAGCGCCGGAATCGAAGCGAAGAGAAAGACTTTCGTGTAATCAGCGGCGGTCGGCTGGTCTCGATTGGCGGCGATAATGTAAAAGAGCAGGTAGCCGATGAGTGGGCCAAGGACAGCGCCGCCGTGGTCCATCGCGCGATGAAGACCGAAGGCGAGGCCACGCTTCTCAACAGGCACGGCGTCAGCCACCATCGCATCGCGCGGCGCGCTGCGAATGCCTTTGCCGACGCGGTCCATCAACCGAATCGCGAAGACGTGTTGCCAACTGGCCGCGAAAGCAAGCAGCGGACGCGCGAAACTCGCCAGCGCGTAGCCGAAGACGACTAAGCCTTTACGCCGCCCGCGGCGGTCGCTGAAATATCCGGCGAAGAGCTTGAGCAGGCTGGAGACGGTCTCAGCCGCGCCCTCTATGATGCCGATGATTTTCGGTGAAGCGCCGAGCGTGAGGAAGGCGGGCAGCATCGGGTAGATGATTTCGCTCGACGCGTCGTTTAATAAACTGACGAGGCTGATGGCGAAGACGTTGCGCGGGAGATTGCGGTAGCGTTGCCAGAGGCCCGGCATCCGCTCGTCCAGCGGTTGCGGGCTGATGCGCGCGTCGAATCGGTCAGCCGCGTCGGTGTCTGTTTCCGCCATGAATAGTTTGCTGCCACCGTTTAACGAGAGTTGCCGCGCCGAAGCATCATTCGGGACGCTGTTCCACCACCAAACGGCTCCTCCCGCCAGCAACACGAGCAGTATCACGCCGATAATCACTAAACGAATCGCCATCCGCACGACGCGCTTCATCACAATCAACAGCAGCGCAATCGCCATCACGCCGACGACAACAGCAATAACGGGAGTTTCCATAACGCTCAAAGCATCCAGCAGTCAAGAATCGGAAGAACTACAACATCCGTGACGAGCCACGCATGACAAAAGCGGCAGCCCTTTATTCAAGGCCCTCGGCCTTAAGGTTTCTGCCCGTCGTAGCTTGCTCTCACAACTGTCTTGATGTTGCCGCGAATGTGAAAGTCGCCTTCAATCTCGACGCGCAACGGGTCGCAAGCGCGGACGAAATCTTCGAGAATGACGTTGATGACGTGTTCGTGAAAAATCTTTATTTCGCGAAACGAGTTGATGTACAGCTTCAAACTCTTCAATTCGATGCAACGCTCTCGTGGGACATACTCGATGCGGATGACGGCGAAATCTGGAAAATCCGAAAACGGGCAGATGGCCGTAAACTCCGGTATCTCAAAATTGATGCGTATCTCGCGACCGGCATACTCGTAGGCGAAGGTATCGAGCGGGTAAAGCTTCATCTCCTCGCGCGGCGTCGAGCGGATGTCCAATCCTTGCGCATTGGCGGGCGGCAAACTCATCTCAGCGATAGACATTTCCCAAAGACTCCTCAGAATGTGAAAACCGAATCTTACCCGCTGAAGAAGGTAAAAGTAAAAAGGTGAAAGACAAAAGTGGACGAGCAGGAGCGAGCGAGCGCGTCATCTTCGTCTTCATTGTTTCGCATCCATTTGCTTTCTCTTGCCTTCGCGCTAGACGAAAAATAGCCGGGGCAGCGTTATCACCTTTGCCCCGGCTATCTTATGTTTGCCCTTATTACCTAGGAACTAGCGCCGCTTGCTTTCTCCAGCGTGCGGATGCGGTCGTGTGCTTCCTGCACCTGCGCGTACTGGCTCTCGACGATGGAGCGGATGTTGCCGGGCAAATCCTGCTGTAGCGCGTCTTTGTAATTTCTGACCGCCGAGTCTTCGCCGCGCTCGCATTCGGAGATGATAGCGCCCTCGTCTTCGCCCGTGACGGTTGATTTGATGTTCATCCAGCCGCGATGCAATGTGGCGGCAACGCTGCCCGAATCTTCAGGGTCGCCGCCCAGACGCCTGACTTCCGTTTGCAACTCGCCAACAAACTGCGCGCGCTGTTGCGAGTAGCCGAGAAAGAGCGTCTTCAGCTCCGAATTCTTGACGCCTTCGGAAGCGGTCTGAAAACCGTTCTGGCCGTCTCTGCATGTTTCAATCAAATTGTTGAGCGTCGAGATTGCGTCGTCGTTATCTATAGCCATTGGTGTTTCTCCTTACTTGAAATTTAGAACTGTGAGCGGCGCGGGCTTGACGCATGGTGCCTAAGACCGCGCCGCCTAATCAAGCCATCAATTAAGCCGGTCTTGGCCCGGCAGGCGCCGCGCGCCCGATGGCGAAAAACTTGACGAGCACCAGCCCGGCAACAAAGCCGCCGACGTGGGCCATGAAAGCCACGCCGCCGCCGCTTTGCGGCCCCGCGCTGATAACGCCCCAGGCGCTGATTAACTGGAAGACGAACCACAGCCCGATGGCAACGATGGCCGGAACGGTCGTCAGCATTCGCAGCATAATCACGCGCACCTGCCGCTTCGGAAACAACAACAGGTAGCCGCCCAAAACTCCCGAGATGGCTCCCGACGCGCCGAGGCTTGGAATATACGGATTGTCGCCAAAGGCAAACGTCGAAACGACGTGGGCCAGCGAGGCTATCAATCCGGTCACGAGATAAAAGATTAGATACCTGATTCGTCCCAACGCGTTTTCGAGATTGTCGCCAAATATCCACAAGAAGAGCATGTTTCCAAAGAGGTGCATCAGGCCGCCATGCATGAACATGGATGTCAGCAGCGTCAGGTAAACAGAGCCGGGCGTCGGTTGCAGGTCAATGACGCCTCTTTGCCCGCCGACTTCGATGGGCACAGGCTTGTCCACATCCTGCCCGGTTCTAATTTCCTGCGGCACGGTCGAATAAGCGTAAGTAAACTTTTCGTTGTTGCCCATTCCTTGCAGGAGAAAGAAGACCAGCAGGTTGATAGCGATTAGGATGTAGTTGACCACCGGCACAATCGTGCGGTCGGAATTGTCGTCGCCTATCGGGAAAATCATTTTGAGCTTATCTCCTCTGAGCAAAGCGCCAGGCCGTTTGGCCGTTCATAAAATCCACGGTCGCACGGGCGGCGCGAGTCCGATTCACTTTTCGCGAGGATGACAGCCGTGCATCTGGTCAGACTAAGTTTGACGGCTCAGCGGTGAAACTCTTGCACCTGCTGTTCCGCACTCACAAAAGACGAGTGAAAACGAAGACGCGCGGCTAAACTCAAGCCGCGCGTGATTTTTATGGCCGCAGCGAAAGACGTAGAGCAGTCTCGTCAAGAATCATTCTCGTACACTTTCATTACCCGAGAGGGACGTTTTCATTTCGCGTTAAAGTCCGGCGCGCGGGCTGGCGACGCCCGCGTGCACAATCGCCGGTTCGTGCGGCTTCAATAGTTCGTAGCCTTCGCTTCGTGCAACGAACGTCGCCGCCGTAATATCGCCCGCGACATTCAACGTCGTGCGGCACATATCCAGAATGCGGTCAACGCCGAGGATGATGGCAATCAGCGCCGGGTTGACGTTAATCGTCGCCAGCACGCCGATGATGAAAGGAATCGAACCCGACGGCACGCCCGCCGTTCCGATGCCGCCAAGGATTGCCAGATACACGACCATCAACTGCTGGCCGATGCTCAAATCAACTCCCGCCAGTTGCGCCAGAAAGAGCACCGTCACGCCTTCATAAAGAGCCGTGCCGTTCTGGTTGGCGGTCGCGCCCACGGTCAGCACGAAGCTGTTAATCTCCTGCGGCACACCTAAGTTTTCCTCCGAGACGCGTAAGGCCGTGGGCAGCGTCGCGTTGGACGAAGAGGTCGAAAACGCCGTCAGGATAACGGTCTTGATGCGCCGGAAAAATTCGAGCGGATTCAGGCGCGAAAGAAAATAGATTGACAGCGAGTAGACGCCGAACATGTGCAGCGAAAGACCGAGCAACACCGTCAGCACAAACCACCCGAGAGCCTGCAATAAATCGAGGCCAAAGCGCGCCGTGTTGTTGAAGAGCAGGCAGGCGACCGCGTACGGCGCAAACTTCATAATGATTTCGATAATCTTCGCCGTTACTTCATACAAGCCTTGCAAGCCCCGCAACAGCGGCGCGGTTACTTCCACCGGAATGAGCGTGATGGCGACGCCGATGATGAGCGCGAAGAACATCAGGTGCAACATGTTCGGCGTCTCGGACGCGACCGCCGCCACAGGGTTCGACGGCACGATGGTCTTCACGACCTGCAACAGCGCGCTGTCTTGATTGGCGGCGCTCGCCTTCTTTTGGTCTTCGACGCGCTTTGTGGCGTCGGCGCTGTAGCGCTGCTCCAGCTTGGCTTTCGTGTCGGCATCAACGCGCTCGCCCGGCCTAATCGTGTTGGCGAGCGTCAGACCGATGATGACGGAGATGGCTGAAAGTATGAAACAGTAAGCGAACGACTTGAGGCCGACGCGCCCGAGTTTGCGGATGTCGCCGATGCCCGCGACGCCGACCACGAGCGAAGAGAAAACGAGCGGCACGACAATCATCAATAGCAGCCGCAGAAAAAGTTGGCCCACAGGCTCCGTGATGTTGGTAACAATCCAAGCGACTTGCGGATGGTCGCCCCCGACCAACATATTGACCGTCACGCCCGCCACCACACCAACCACCAACCCAATCAGAATGCGCGTGTGCAAAGGCATCCCCTTCGGGCGGTCCGGCGTTTCGTCGTCGAGGTCTGTCGTCACCTCACGCTCGAACGCATTGGCGTCAATTTGCGGCGTCACCTTCGCGGGTGCTGTTTCCTGAGCATTACCCTCCTCTAAAATTTCCGTCGGCGGTAAGTCGGAGCGGCTGGAAACCAGAGGGGCACCATCTTGGAGACAAAATTCCAGCGCGTCATCTGTAAAGATAGTGTTGCATTTAGGGCAACGTCTCATGCTTCCTCCAGGCTGTCCGGTTTATTTTCCCCACCGCAGTTTTTCGCGCAGCACTTCGAAGTAGTTTCGATTAGGCGGCTGCACGATTTTGAAAGACATGTGGCTTTTGCGTATCAGGATGCGGTCTCCGACTGCGAGCGGGAGACCGACCTGCCCGTCGAGCGTTAAAAAAACTTCCTCGTTCGGCGTTCTCAGAAAGACTTCAATCAGCGCGTCGTCCGGCACAACCAGCGGGCGATCAGAAAGCGTGAAGGGACAGATGGGTGTGATGACGACGGCGTTCATCGAAGGATAGATGACGGGGCCGCCCGCCGAAAGGTTGTAGGCGGTCGAACCTGTCGGCGTCGAGATTATCAACCCGTCGGCGCGAAAGGTGCTGATGAGTTGTTGATTCAGATACGCCTCGATGTGGACGATGCGCGAGAGCGCAGACTTGTTGACGACGACATCGTTGAGCACACGGTTGTGCATCAACATCCGCTCTTCACGAAAGACCTCGACGGCCAGCCTGACGCGCGACTCGATGCGATAGTCGCCCCTGAAGACGGCATCCAGCCCCGTGAACATCTCCTCGATGCGAAACTCCGCCAGATAACCAAGCGTGCCGTAGTTGATGCCGAGCACGGGCACGTCAGCGTCCGCCAGCAAGCGCGCCGTCGCAATCATCGTTCCGTCGCCGCCAAGCGCCACCACCAGTTCGACGCTTTCAGCCAACTTATCATGCGCGACGATGTCAATCGTCTCGCCCGCCCCGCATTCGGCGCGCGCCTGCTCGATTTCCGGCCCGCCGAGCAGACGCACGCCCCGCGCGCTCAGCCATTCGGCCAGACGGCGCAACGTCGGAACAGCCTCCGGCAATTCCGGTTTGATGACTACACCGACCCGACGAATGTTTGATGTTGCCATGCGCTAAATTTTAGACGAGTCCTGCTAGAGCGCCCGCGCTTGTGCAGCACGTGCCGGGCGTCCTCAAGTTTCCCTCTCAAACGCTCTCAAAGCTAAAGGGGGAATGCCGCTGGTCGTGATGATAAAAGAGACGGCTCGGATGATACTCACGCGAGCTTTGGAGTGTCAACAAAGTTCGTAAATCGGTAGTGCGCTAATAGTGCGCTGCTATTCTCCGCCCGGTTTTGGGAGAAGTCCGAGCACTCGCTCCTTCTCATTGGTTGCCCACTCTATTTGTCTCTCCGCATATCGTTTTAAGTCGGCTTGTCCCTCATCACTTATATCGACATTCTGAGGCCGCATCTGTGGCTTATCATTCCAGTGGGCAATAAAAGAATCCAAAGCCTCAATAGCTCTCTTTCCCAAACCGTTAATGTCAGAGTTGGGTATTTCTACGGCATCATCAAACTCTTGCACACGTTCCTGCGCGTTCAGTTGTATCTCATCGTCTGACATTGCTGGCCTCCTTATAGGCTCATAGGTCTCCAAGCTCCCGAATCTGTCCTGCCTGCTTGTTCATTCACGATTCACTTTTTTACGAGAGACATCTCAAACCCGTACTCTTTCGAGTTGTTCGAATCGTTCAACTCGCGATAGCCGCACTCTTTGAAGCCGAGGCTGCGATAGAGGCGATGCGCGTCTTCAAAGCGCGTGTCGCTCCAGAGAAACATGCGTGGCCTGCCGAGAGAGAGCGCGTGCTCGATGGCAAGGTTTGTGAGCTTGCGCCCCCATCCTTGTCGTCTGAGAGAGGAATGCACATACAGGCTTTTTAATTCGCTCGCGTCCGTATGCAGTTGGACGGCGACGGTCGCACGAATCATGCCGTCTGCTTCGACGACCCAGAACTCGCCGCCGTCCGCGCGAAAGTAAGAACCGGGGTCAAGCAGGTGGCGCTCCTCGTTTTCGGCGTCGAGCTTGCAGCCGTACTCCGCATAAACGCCGTCAATCAATTCCAAAATTGAAGGCACATCCTCTCTTTGCACCAGACGCAGCAGCGGCATCCTTAAACTCCCGTTTCAAGACCTCATCGCAGCTTGATTGATGACAGGCAGGCTCGCGCGCTTTTTCTTCTGCTGCGCGCTGCCTTTGAAATGTCTTGGATAATGCGCGTGGTGGCTGTGAACGCCTTGCGCGGCCCACTCGTGGGCGAGGCGTTGAAGCTCCGCGCCGTCCGTTGAAGGGTCAACGAGAGTGAGCCAGAGTGGTGTCGGCAGCCAAGCCCACGCCGCACCGTAGGCCATTGTGTTCAACTGCTCAAGGCGATGCTCGGCGCGTGTTTGTAAGCTCGCGGGCGGCAGGTCTTCCCAGTTCTCGTAGCACGCGTGTTGAATGCAGGGCGCGGGCTTCGCCCTGCGGTGAACGAGGCAGCCCGTCTGCGGTTCGTAGAGCGGGCACGCGTAGGTCTGTGCAAAGGTATCGCCGCCCGCGTGTAAGTTGTAACGTTTGACCGCTTCTCTGGCGCGTAGATAGACACGGCTGCGCTCCGCTTCGGTCAGTCGCGGCGTGAGCCGCAAAGTCTCACGGATGGCGACGGCTTCAAGCCGCGTGATATGCACGTTGACGAAATGCGCGTCGGTGCAGCAGACGCCGGCGGTCGGGCACACGCGACAATCCACGGCCTTGTGCTCGTAGCCAAACTTGATGCTCGTTTGATAAGCAGCCTTCACGCGTTGCAAGCGCGCGAGAGCTTCCTGCTCAAGAGTTAAAACGCTCATTCAAGAAACCTTTTCATAGAGCGCTAAGAATTCCAGATTGCCGTCCGCGCCGCGCACGGGCGATTCCATCACCCCGCGCACATAGAGACCGAGAGATTGAGCCGCCGCATTCACTTCTTCGACGACGCGCTGGTGCTTCAACGGGTCGTTGACGATGCCGCCCTTGCCCACTTCGCCGCGCCCGACCTCAAACTGCGGTTTGATGAGCGTAATGATTCGCCCGCCAGCGGTCAACAGCGGAACGATGGCGGGCAGCACCTTCGTCGCTGAAATGAAAGAGACGTCCATCACCGCCAGCTCAATTTTTTCCGCGAAATCTTCCGCCGTGAGATAACGCGCGTTGATGCCTTCGCGCGCCTCAACTCTCGCGTCCTGACGCAAGCGCCAGTCAAGCTGATTATGCCCGACATCCACGGCGACGACGCGGCGCGCGCCGTGCCGCAACAAACAATCCGTAAAGCCTCCGGTCGAAGCGCCCACATCCAGACAGTTGAGGCCCGCCGCCTCGACGCCAAACTTTGCGAGCGCCGCTTCTAATTTCAGGCCGCCGCGCCCGACGTAGCGCGAGGCCGGGTCATTCGTTCCCTTGACGCGCAAGCTCGCATCCGTCGCGACCAGTTCCGAAGATTTTTCCACGCGCTGCTCATTAACCAGCACGACGCCCGCCATCACTAGCGCCTGCGCCTTGGTGCGCGACTCCGCCAACCCGCGTTCGACCAGCAGCTTATCTATCCGCTCACGCTTCATTCACAAACACTATAAAAAGGCAGAAGGTAAAAGTAAAAAGATAAAAGTATGGGGAAGCCACTTTCAATCACAAATGGCTTCCCCATACTTTTGCCTCTTACCTTTTTCTTTTAACTTTCCTTAAGGTTGGCGGCCCTCGAAGATGTCTCGGATGCGGTTAATCTCCTGACGGGCGCGCTCGACGCCGCGCGGAACTTCCAGCGGGCCATCCGCGTTCTCCTCGCGCTGGCGGCGGCGCTCCGCTCTTCTCTCTTCCCTGCGCTGCTCTCTGCGCTCTTCCCTGCGCGCTCTTCTTTCCTCGCGTTCGTCGCGCTCGATGATGTCTGGGTCGCGCACCACGGGTCTATCGCGGACGATTGGTGACGTGGCTCGCGTTTCATCGCGTGGGCGTTTTTCACGCGCCACACGATTGTCATCGTCGTCATCATCATCAGAATCGTCTGCCCGCCGGCTCTCTCGCTCATCAGCCGCGGGCACAACCGGAATTTGGGCTTCCTCTTCGGGCTGCGGTTCCGGCGTTTCGGGCTGGCTGGCGACCGGAGGCTGCTCTAGCTGAGGCTCCGGCTGACGCGCGGCCTGTTGCGGTTCGTCGCTCGCGGAAGGCTGCGCCACGATTGGAGCGGACGACTTCGTGCGGCTCTGGTAAAGACCGATGGCGAGACCGCTGGCGACACCGAGGCCGACGGCGACGAGAATAATCAGAATCAGCGTTGAGCGTTTCCAAGGCGACGCGGGCGTAGCAACAACTGGCGCATAAGCGGCTTGATTCGGCACGGCGTAGGCGTCTTCCGGCGGCAAGGCGACGGGTTCGGCCAGCGGCACGACGGGGCGCGCCGAAAGCGTCGCTTCGGTATCGAAGTGCGGCGTTGCAAGCGTCTCTTCCGGGTCAGTTCCGGTGGGAATAATAATTTTTCGTCTCTGTTCCATCTTGCTTGATAAGTTGCTCTTAAAAACCGGGGGCGACGGCCCTTGCCTTAGACTGCAATTTTATTACTAAAACGAGTAGCAAAAACAGGGCCACACGCGGGGGAAATCGAGCGCCGCTGGTAAATAGCTGTAAAACCCGCCCCTTCAGCGCAAATCTTTGATGCGCGCGGAGGCTTTTGAGTGGGCTTTAACGCAGCGATTGATTCCATCTCGTGCATAAAAGCGATGCGCCCGCCCATTTGCGACAACGGACGAGCGCAGCCAAAGTATGAAGTATGAACGATGAAGGCCAAACGATGAATGACAGGCAGTCTGCTCTTACTTCATCGTTGCGCGTTCCGACTTCATCGTTTATCTAAGCACTTTCTGCCGCTTGGCGCGGCGGTCTTCGAGCACTTCGACGCTCTCTTTGACGCGCGTGTAGATGCCGTCGGCGTCGAGGCCATATTTGGCGAGCAGGAGTTTCGGGTCGCCGTGTGTGACGAGGCGGTCGGGGACGCCCATCCGCACGACGCGCACCTGGTCCTGAAGGCCGTTCTCTTCCAAAAGCTCCATGACGGCTGAACCGAAGCCGCCCGCCAGATAGGCTTCTTCGACCGTGACGATAAGACGGCGCGTGCGCGCCAGCGCCAGCAGCAGCCCCGCGTCAAGCGGCTTGACGAAGCGCGCGTTGACGACCGTGGTTTCAATCCCTTCAGTCGCCAGTTGCTCGGCGGCCTTCAAGGACGGATAGACCATCGAGCCGTAGGCGACAATCGCCACGTCTCCGCCATCGCGCAGGATTTCGCCCTTGCCAATCTCAAGGGCTTGCGGCTCGCGAGTAATGTCCGCACCAATGCCGTTGCCGCGCGGATAGCGCAAAGCCGCAGGGCCGGGATACTCGATGGCCGTCAACATCATGTCGCGCATCTCGCCTTCGTCTTTGGGAGCCATGACAATCATGTTGGGCATCGGTCTGAGGTAGGCGATGTCTAGGAGGCCGTGATGGGTGGGGCCGTCGCCGCCGACGATTCCGGCTCTATCCATCGCAAACGTGACGTTCAATTTTTGGATGCAGATGTCGTGCATGACCTGGTCGAAGGCGCGTTGGAGGAAGGTCGAGTAGATGGTGGCGACGGGCTTCAAGCCCTCGCAGGCCATGCCTCCGGCGAACGTGACGCAGTGTTGCTCAGCGATGCCGACATCGAACGCACGTTCCGGGAATTTTTCCAACACGTAGTCAATGCCCGTGCCGTCGGGCATCGCCGCCGTGAGAGCGACTATCTGTTTGTCTTTCGCCATCAACTCGCACATCGTCTTACCGAAGACGGAAGTGTAAGAGGGTGCGGAAGCCTTGGCTGATTTAACTGGCTGGCCCGTCGCTAAATCGAAGGGGCCGGTGGCGTGCCAAGCATAGTAGTTTTTCTCGCCCGCCGGGTAGCCTTTGCCTTTGGTGGTCAGCGCGTGGACGATGACGGGGCCGTCCTTAATCTGTTGTGCTTCGCGCAGGGCGGCGACGAGGGCGCGCGGATTGTGGCCGTCAACGTAGCCTATGTACTTGAAGCCGAGTTCGCTGACGAGCGCGCCGGGAAGGACGGCTGCCGCGAGCGCGTCCTTGACGGTCTTGGCGGCATGATGCAGGCGCTCACCGAAGGTCGGGATGGAGAGCAGGGTTTCGCCGACTTCATCCTTGAAGCGATGGTAGCCTTGCGCGCCGCGCAGGCGATTGAGATAGCCCGTTAACGCGCCGACGGCGGGCGCAATCGACATCTCGTTGTCGTTAAGGAGAACGATAAGGCGAGTTTTTAAGTGGCCCGCTTGATTGATGGCTTCCATCGCCATGCCGCCTGCGAGCGAGGCGTCGCCGATGACGGCGCAGACGTGATGCTGTTGGCCCAAGCGGTCGCGTGCGACGGCCATGCCCAGGGCGGCGGACAGAGAGGTCGAAGCGTGGCCCGCGCCGAAGGTGTCGTATTCCGACTCTTCACGCTTGAGAAAGCCGCTGATGCCGCCGTATTGCTTGATGGTCGGAAGTTGGTCGCGGCGTCCGGTCAGGATTTTGTGTGCGTAGGCTTGATGGCCAACGTCCCAGACGATGCGGTCTGTGGGGCTGTCGAAGGCGTAGTGGAGCGCGACGGCGAGTTCGACGGCTCCGAGCGAAGCGCCCGTGTGCCCGCCGATGCGCGACATGGTTTCCAGTATGTACTGGCGAATCTCGGTCGCCACGTCCTGCAATTGGTCTGTGCGCAGACGACGCAGGTCTGCGGGCGAATTAATCTTATTTAAGAGTTTCATTGCGCTCGTATTGTAACTTGGGTGCCGGGCTTTTGCCATTCACAAAAAACTCACATTCGAGTGCGCGAGCAGTGGCGAAGCGGCTCGGGCATTGCTCGCCGCCGCGCTTGCTTTGCATTGCAAAGCGCTTTATACACCATCCCAGCCAGCGCGGTCAACACAATCTTGCGGGCCGCAGGGTTGGCGCTCATGCATGGGTGGGAGAAGGTGGAGGGTATTTTTCAGACTAAAGCTGAGGGTGTGGCGTCTAAAGAATTGACCTCAGGGAAGTGGCGCTCGTGAAGGAGGCTGAAGGTCTCGCGGGCCGCCGACGCCAAGTAATAACGGTATCAACTTAAGGAGAATTAAAGAGATGTCTGTGTATAGCAAACTGCGGGGCGTGTGCCTCGGACTGATGATGGCTGTGGCCTGCGTGGGCGTGGCCTACGGGCAGGAGCCGGGGCGGGCCGAGCAGGATAGCGCTTCGGGAAGGATGCAGCGCGAGGGGCGGCGCGGGCTGCGCAGGGGCGGGCGCGACCACGGGATGATGGGGATGAGGCGCACGCTGCGCGAATTGAATTTGACGGAGGCGCAGCGGCAGCAGACGCGCGCCATCATGGAGCGTTTTGTGGAGACGACGAAGCCGCAGCGCGAGGCTTTGATGCAGTTGCGCGAGCAGCGCGAGCAGGGAGCGGTGGACGGGCAGGCGGCGGAGCGTGCGCAGCAGTTGCGCGGGGAGATACGCGCGGCGATGAAGAGCGCGCACGCAGAGGTGTTGGGCATCCTGACGCCGGAGCAGCGCACGCAGTTGGAGCAGATTCAGCAGGAGCGCAAGGCGCGGCACAAAGAGCGGCGCAAGCAGTATGACGAGGAGCAGTAAAAGCAGTGATGAGTGATGAGTGATGAGTGATGAGTCAAAGCCAACTACTCATCACTTATCGCTCGTTGCTCGTCACTCATCGCTCGTTGTTCATTGTTCTGATTGTTTACTCACTCTCACTCGCAAACTCACCGCACATCGCTTAACACTCGCCGCACATTATTCACTAACTCAACACACATCGCCCGCGCACATCACTTCTTTCTTTTAACTCATCACTCATCACTTATCACTCATCACTGCTTTACTCATCACTAGGTTTCCGCCGGAGGCGCAGAAGCGTGATTTCGGGGGGGACGCCGAGGCGTAGGGGGAGGCCGATGACGCCCGTGCCGGGGGAGACGTAGAGTTGTGTGTGCTGGCGTTGGTAGAGGCCGCGAAGGTACTTGAGTTCTTTGGAGAAGCGGGCGGGGGCACCGATGAGGGGCAAGCTCAGTTGGCCGCCGTGTGTGTGGCCGCTGATGATGAGGGAGATGTTTTGGGTTTCCGCGAGGTCTAGGACGCGGGGTTGGTGCGAGAGGAGGATGGAGGGGCGGCTGGGGGTTATGCCGTGGAAGGCGCGGGGCCAGTCGGCGGCGTTCCAGCCCCAGTCGTCGATGCCTATGAGTTGGAGCGTGTCAGGGCCTTGACGCAAGAGGGTGTTGGCGTTGTTAAGGACGCTGATGTGTGCGCGCTGGAGGGCACGGGTGGTGAGTTGGGGGTCTGTGTAATGGTCATGGTTGCCGAGGACGGCGAAGACGCCGTGGGGGGCACGAAGAGCGCCGAGGGCTTCGGCGCAGGGTTCTATATAACGGCGGTAGGTGGTGGTGTAGTCGCCTGTGAGGACAATCAGGTCGGGCTGGGCGCTGTGGGCCAACTGCACGACGCGGCGCACTTCGTCTAACGAAACGATGCGACTGTGATGGATGTCTGTGAGTTGGGCGATGCGGAAGCCTTCGAAGGCGTCGGGCAGGTTGGGGAGGTAGATGTCCGTGGTGTTGAGTTGATAAGCGTAGGGTTCGACGAAGGTACTGTAGGCGGTGGTGGCGGAGAGGGCGACGAGGGGGGTGGCGGCCAGGGCGCGCAGGAATTGGCGGCGCGTGAAGTGGAGTTTGGGCATCGAGGGTCTTGGCTAACGCGGTGCGTTTGAACTTGTATGTACGATAGCTTACATAATGCGCTAGGTTGATAATGATAACGGTGCTATACTGT
>CAZEZJ010000011.1:0-8177 GCA_964516695.1 uncultured Blastocatellaceae bacterium | reverse complement strand
ATTCGACATTGAGCATTCCAAGAATCTCAACCCCTTTATGCCATTTGCTGGATTAACTACCACGTTCGCACAGAAAGTTGGTAAGCAATGGCTACTCCTCAGGCGCTTGAGGCCACCGAAAATCTAATTCTCGACTCGTTGCCTGCGACGGAGTATGCGCGGCTCGCGCCTCATCTCGTGCCGGTCAATCTCAAACTGGGCGAAGTGCTCTTCAGACCTGACGAAACGATTGAGCACGTATACTTTCCACAGGACTCTATCATCTCTTTACTAACGGGCATGGAAGACGGCTCAGGGGTGGAAGTCGGACTGGTCGGCCATGAAGGGATAGGCGGACTCTCTGTGTTGTTGGAGGGGAGAGAGAGCAAGACGGCGACCATCCAGCAGGGTGGGGGCGCGTTGAAGATTCCGGCTCGGGTGGTGAGCGAAGAGTTCAAGCGGGGCAGCGCGTTACAGGCCAGCGTCCTGCGCTACACGCACGCGTTGATGACGCAGATTTCGCAAGCGGTCGCGTGCAACGTCCGCCACCCCATAGAGCAGCGCATCGTCCGCTGGCTGCTGATGTATCACGACCGCCTGCGCAGAGACGAATTTGCGATGACGCACGAGTTGATGGCGCTGATGCTCGGCGTGCGCCGCGCGAGCGTCACGGTGGCGGCAAACAATCTTCAGCAGGCGGAATTGATTAAGTACCAGCGTGGTCGCATCCGCATTCTCAACCGAGAGCAGATGGAACAGTTGGCGTGCGAATGCTACGCGGTAGTCGGGGCAGAGTTCAAACGCTTCTCCCTCTCAGGCAGCAAGCACGCGGTCGCGCACCCTTTCAACGGCAGGGTTCGCCGCTTCAAGGCCAGCCAGTTTCAACACTGACGCACGCCGCTCATGGCGCGCGAGATGGCGCGCTGCAAGCAGTCAAGTTCGGGCTTCATCACGCAATCCTGAGCGCCGCAGGCGAGGGCCGAGCGGAGTCTTTGCGGAGTTTCGCCGGAGAAGAAGATGATAGGGGTTTGGGCGTCAAACTCACGAATCCTACGGCACAACTCGGTGCCGCTGCCGTCGGGCAGTTGCGTGTCTAGGACGTAGAGGTCGAAGTTTTCGCTTTGTGCGAGGAGCAGGCCGCTGGCCATGGTTTCGGCGGTGGCGACATCGTAGTTGGAGAGGCCGAGCAAGACCTTGAGCATGAAGCGCGTATCTTCATGGTCGTCCACGAACAGGATACGAGGAATCGTGTTTGACATTGTGCGTCTCGGTTGATGGAAGGACGAGTCGGGCCAAGAATAATACTGGAAGCGCGAGCGCCGTGAGTGGTTGCCCGAAGGCTAAGACCATCTCACGGCGGCTGCGGCTCTTCCCCTTTAAACCCCGAGTTGTAGAAGTCATAACAAAGGCGTAGAGTGATGTCTGTACGGTAGCTGACAAAAGGCGCGGCGCTTTTGCTGTTATAGTATAGTTCTTTAGCAATTCAACCCTCGTCATCGGGATGTGCTTAGCAAACATCTCCTTGTGCCGACGGCTCGCTTAAGCGCGAGACGGGAAACAAAGGAGATGCCTGATGCACAAAGCCACTCAATCACAAACCACCAACGAGATACTCGCCGCTTTGTCCGGCGGCGATTACGAACGTCTCGCGCCGCATCTGGAAGCGGTCAAGCTCAGCCACGGCGAAGTCATCTACGAGTCGGGCGCACACATCGAGTATCTCTATTTTCCGTTTAACTCGCTGATTTCTCTGGTCACGCAGATGGTCAACGGCGACTTGATAGAAGTTGGTCTGGTGGGCCGTGAAGGGATGTCGGGCATCACGGCGTTAATGGGCGTGGAGACCGCGCCTGGGATGGCTATCGTGCAGGTACCGGACAGCGGAGCGCGCGTCAAGATAGAGGTCATTAGAGAAGAGTTCGGTCGCGGCGGCGAACTGCAAAGCTTGCTGCTGCGGTACACGCAGGCGTTCATCAGGCAGGTCTCGCAGACGGCGGCCTGCAACGCCATGCACACGGTGGAAGAGCGGCTCGGGCGGTGGCTGTTGATGTGTCAGGATAGAGTGCAGGCTGACGATTTGCCGCTGACGCAACAGTTCCTCTCCGAGATGTTGGGGGCGCGGCGGGCGACGGTAAGCACGGCGGCGAGCGCGATGCAAGTCGAAGGCTTGATTCACTACCGTCGCGGGCATATCCGCATCGTTGACCGTCCGGCGTTGGAGAGTTTTGCCTGTGAGTGTTACGCAGCGGGGAAAGACGAACCCATACACTAACTCTCGAAGCTGCACGCCGCCTCTCGCCGGAGTTTTAACGACGCTGCCGCAAACGCCCATCACCCCTCATCACTCTCCGACTTTTTTCACACCGCCGCGCCGCCGCTTGCGCCTTAAGCCGGCGGCTTGACTAAAGATTAATCGACCGGCAAGAGGCGTTTGAGCAGGCGCAGCAATTGCGCGTGGTCTTCCAGGTACGTGACGTACTCTTTCTCACCCGTCTGAACGTCTTGGCCTTCCAAGTATGCGCCGTATTCTTCGGCCATGACGATAATCGGTATGTGGCCGTCCATCTCCGCGCTGTGGCGCACGAGGCGGGCCGAGTCCAGCGCCGCCTCGACGCTGACGCCCACGATGTCGAGCAAAATCAGGTCAGGGCGCAAGCCCGTCCCGCTGACTCGCTCGACCGCATCCACCTCGTCCAAAGCCACCACCACATGATAGCCCTGTCTTTCCAAACTCCGCTTCAGCAGCGGGCGCGTCTGGTCGTCTTCTTCGATTAATAAGATAGTCGGCATTGAGTATCCTTTGCACTCAGCATAACAGGCCGCCCCGCAGCAGTCTGCACGCTAGCGTGCTTAACGCAATTTCCGCCTATCACTTATCCCTCCGGCGCTCTCCGCCCCGCGCCGAGCGGGAGCGACTTTCATCACAATCGCATTCACTCCGATAACAGTCGCAGCCGTTCCGACGATTGTCGGAATCCGTGCGACTGTTATCGCAGCCATTCCGACAATCGTCGCAACCACTCCGACGATAGTCGCAGCTATTCCGACAACAGTCGCAGCCATTGCGACGATAGTCGCAGCCGCTCCGACTATCGTCGCAGTCGTGCATACTAAACTGAAAAATAACCCTTGTTTTACGGCTAAACGCAGGAGTATCATGCGCTTACAGCAATTTTTAGTGGCATCCCGGCCAGCAACGCTGTAAATCTCAACCCGTCACCCTCAAAATCGCCTCCCGGCGAGAAAGGACGAATTATCATGGCTAGTTATCTTCCACAGTCCGACGCCAATTTTGACGCCTGGCTCGACACCTTCATCGCAGAACTCAAGAATCTACAGGGCGCGCTCGGCCTTGCGCCCGCGACCGTCAACGCCATCGAAGCCAGCCACACTCAACTGAAAACCCATCTTGCCAACATCAACGCGCTCAAAGCGCAGTTGGCCGCCGAAACCGAAGCCAAAAACACGCTCGTTGAGTCCTTGACCGAATCCGTCCGCGCCCTCGTCCGTACATTGCAAGCCAACTCCTTGTTAACCGACGCCGACCGCGCACGTCTAGGTGTGACCGTCCCCGATACCACGCCGACGCCCGCGCCCGTCCCTACCACGCACCCCATCGCGCAGATTGATGTCAGCCAACCCCTGCGCCATACGGGCACCGTGCGCGACGAAGCAACACCCAACCGTCGCGCCAAACCCAAAGGCGTCCACGGCGTCGAGGTACACTACCAGGTCGGCGGCGCGGAACCCACAGACCCCCAGCAAATGCTCACCCTCGGCATTTTTCCCAACTCCACCTTCGTCAAAGATTATCCCCTCGCGGACGCGGGCAAACTCGTCTTCTACTACCTGCGCTGGATTAACAAACGCGGTCAACCCGGCCCCTGGAGCGAACTCGTCAGCGCCACCATCACCAAGAAAGGCTAACGCCGTCAACCGACAGCACGCCAAGCTATAGAGAGCAAGCCAAGCTCTCAAGCACACGCGAAGGGAAGCCATGACGAGTGGCTTCCCTTCTCTGCTGAGCCTCAGTATCTCTGCTGAGCCTCAGTATCACGTTGGGCCAGTCTAGTGATATAAAATTCTCAAACGGCAAGGGTCATGTGTTATTAGTTAAGCGCTATCTTCGATTCTGAGCGCAATGATAGGACCAAAAAGAGCTTCAAAATTTATGCGTGCTGCAAACAAATCCCCCTTCTTCAATCTTCGAACAGCCTGGGCCGCCCTGCTCATCATCACCCTCGCGGGGCTGGCCGTGGTGTTTGTCCCCGTCTGGCTCATTCAACCCTTCAGGCCGCAATCGCAGCGCGGCCTGGAAATCTCTTACGCCTTGCGCCGCTGGTCTCCGCTGCTGACGATAATCGCCACGGCCTTGGCCCTGGCGCTTGTCGTGTGGCTCTGGCGCGGCTCGCGTCGCTGGTGGAGCAAGGCGCTGCCCGTCGTCGTCATCATGCCGCTGCTCGCGGCCACCTGGTTTGCGCGCCAAAACCATTTCGAGTGGATGTTCAAGCCGCTGCCCGACGCCGCTTATGCGCGCGCAGGCGAGGCCGCGTTTGTCGCTGAGACGGATATGGTGATGGCCGTCGAGCACAACGGCGAAGCGGTCGCCTATCCCATCCGCCTGATGGCCTATCATCATCTGGTCCAAGACACCGTGGGCGGCGTCGCCATCGTCGCCACCTATTGAACGCTCTGTCACACCGGTCTGGTGTGGGAGGCGACAGTCGGCGGGCGCAGACTCAACTTCCGTTTGTCAGGCATCAATAACCAAAACTTCATCATGCGCGATGAAGAAACAGGCACCTGGTGGCAACAAGTCACGGGCGAAGCCATCCTCGGCCCGCTCAAAGGCCAACGCCTGCGCCCCTTCTTTCACGACGAGCTTTCGTTTGGCATCTGGAAGCGCGAGCGCCCCGATGGCCGCGTGCTGCGCCCCGACGAACAAATCGCACGCGCCGGAAAGTATGCCCCGCCCAACTGGGAAGAACGCATGGCGAGCGTGCCCGTCACGACCAGCCACGCCCCGGACGCCACCCTCGCCCCGCGCACCCTCGTCGCCGGCATCGCTCTCAACGGTGCGTCCAAGGCTTACCCGTTCGACGCCTTAGCGCGGCAGAGTCCGATACTCGATAGCGTCGGCGGCGTGTCGCTGTTCGTCGTCCTCGGTGAAGACAAGAAATCCGTCCGCGCCTACGAGCGTTCAATCGACGGGCGCAAGCTCGAATTCTTCGTCAAGCCCGACGCTGCGCCGCTCCGGCTCGTTGATGCCCAAACCGGAAGCGAATGGGACTTCACAGGCCGCGCCACGGCAGGCCCGCTCACCGGACGCCAACTCACAAAGGTCGCCGTCCTCAACGACTACTGGTTCGACTGGAAGGCTTATCACCCCGAAACCCTTGTCTATCAACTCGGAGACCCCTAGAGCATACCGCTCGGCATTCTTTGAACGCTAAACCGAGGAGCGCACCATCTGCTTGAGAAACGTCACATGAACATCTACTTCGCAGGCGCAATTCGCGGCGGGCGCGAAGACAGCGCCCTCTACTTCGAGATTGCCCGCCTGCTCGCAGCTTACGGCCACGTCCTCACAGAGCACATCGGCTCCGCAGACATCAGCGCCGGCGGCGAAACCCTTGACGACCGCCACATACACAACCGCGACCTAGATTGGTTGCGAAGCGCAGATTACCTCGTCGCGGAAGTGACCACGCCGAGCCTCGGCGTCGGCTACGAAATCGGCAAGGCCACGGAGTGGGGCACGCCCGTCCTCTGTCTCTTTCGTCCCGCCAGTGGCCGCCGCCTCTCCGCGATGATTGCCGGAAGCAGCCGCGCGAGGCTGCGCGAATATGCAAGCACAGACGAGTTAAAGAGCATCTTTGACGAATTCTTCGGCGTCTCCTGACAGCGTGCCGCCAGCCGCGCGCCGCGTAGCGGCAGCCTTTCCTAAACGCAACGGCTAACAAGACGTTGGCCCAAGTGATGCAGCGCCTTTCCCGCCGCGAATAATCATAATTGATTAGCAAACCGAAAAGGAGTATAAGGACTCATCTGTTGCCCCACGCTATTCGGGCAGCGAAGTCCTTACCCGTTTCGACAAAAAGTTAATAGGCTGTACGCGGCGTTTTCAGCAGAGAGAGCACGACCCGATAGGCGAAGCACAGAGGCTTGAGCGAGCAAGGGTTCTTTCCCGCAAGAGTCAAAGCCGGCAGTTGATTGAGATTTGCTCATTCGTTTCGGGGATTGAGTAGGGCGCACTACTCTACCCAGACGTTTCCAGCGTTGTTTTGCAGGCCGCAGGGAGCCGCAAAACAACACCCGTCCCCTAACAGCAGCAGGAGAAGACACAACATGAACGATGCACAGAAAGGCACCAACGGCTCGAAGAAGGGCTTGACCCGCAGAAAATTTCTGGAACGAGTCGGCGTCGCAGGCGGCTCCATCGCGCTCTACGAGACCATGACCGCCATGGGCTTAATCAACACGCCCACCGCCTGGGCCGGACCGCCTCAGCTTCCCCAAGACTCAGGGGCTAACAAGACCGTCATCATCCTCGGCGCTGGCATCGGCGGCATGACCGCCGCCTACGAACTCGTCCGCGCTGGCTATACCTGCCAGATTTTCGAGTTGACGAATCGCCCCGGAGGACGCAACCACACGGCCCGTCGCGGCACAGTGCTTGTCGAAGAGAACGCCGACAAGACCACCACCACCCAGGTCTGCAAGTTTGATGAAGGACTCTACCTTAACCTCGGCCCCGGTCGTCTCCCCTACCATCACCGCCGCGTCCTGTACTACTGTCAGGAACTCGGCGTCCCCCTTGAAATCTACATCATGGAGACGATGGCTAACCTCTTTCAATCAGACAAAGCCTTCGGCGGCCAGGCCCAAATCCGCCGCCGTATCGCCAACGATATGCAGGGCTATATTAGTGAGATGCTCTCGAAAGCCGTCAGCCAAAACGCACTCAATCAGGAACTCACAGAAGCAGACAGCCACCAGCTTCTCTGCATGTTGAAGGTCTACGGCGACCTAGGCGAAAACGACCCCTGCCGCGCCTGCGGCAACACCATCTGCAAGACTTGCAACAGCACTTGCCAGGAATGCATCAAGTGTCAGAAGGAATGCACCAACTGCTATCTCTACAGCGGTTCGACGCGCTCCGGCTGCGAAGACCCCATGACCGTCCATCAAGCCTGCGACCCCGAAGAACGCCTCAAGCTGCAAGACCTGCTCAACTCTCAATACTGGAGCCACCGCTTCTACCAATCCTTCGAATACGAATGGCAGCCCACGCTCTTTCAGCCCGTCGGCGGCATGGACAAAATCGTTGACGGCTTCACGCGCAAGCTGGAACCCATCATTCAACGCAACACCGAAGTCAGAAACATACAGATTGAGAACGATAGCGTGACCGTCACCGTCATGGACCGCCTGACCGGACAAATCCGCAACGTTCGCGGCGACTACTGCATCAGCAATATCCCTCTGCCCAACCTTCAAAACATCAAGAACAACTTCGCCAAGGATTTCGAGGATGCCGTCCGGCGCGGGAAATTCGCCGCCACCTGCAAGCTCGGCTGGCAAGCCAACGAGCGCTTCTGGGAGTCGAACAAGAATCAGATTTACGGCGGCATCAGCTACACCGACGACCCCATCACGCAGATGTGGTATCCCTCCTATGACTACTTCACCAAAAACGGCACGCTCACAGGCGTCTACAACTACGACAACGACGCTATCAACTTCGGCAACATGACGCCCGACCAACGCGTCAGGGCCGCGCGCAAGGGTGCCGTTAAGTTTCACCCCGAATTCGCGGACAACCGCATCGTCCCCGCTGACCGCGCCATCTCGATTGCGTGGCACAAGATTCCGAACGAGCGCGGCGGCTGGGCCGACTGGAATCCAGCCGACCCCAGAGACAACACAGCCTACGCACGCCTGCTACTGCCCGACCGCCGCTTCTACATCGTCGGTGACCAGGTCTCCACCCTGCCCGGCTGGCAAGAGGGCGCGATGATGTCCGCTGAACACGTCGTCGGGCAAATCAATAACCCGCAACTGCTCAAGACCGCCCCGCGCGTTCTGCGCGCACCCAACTCGCGGCGGCTAGTCCAAGGCAGAAGACACTAAAAGATAAGGATGAATGATGAACGCGGAACGATGAATGAAAAGCAAGCTCTTACTTCCTCGTTCCG
>CAZEZJ010000010.1:0-30389 GCA_964516695.1 uncultured Blastocatellaceae bacterium | reverse complement strand
AGCGCTGCTCGCTGCGCGTGCCGTGCGGCCTGAGATTAACTATCGCGCGCTGCCGGATTACCTGGCGAATCATGGAACATCAGCCGAAGAGACGCTCTTCGCAGACGTGAAGCGACTGCTCCCCGGCCACACGCTGCTATGGCGCGAAGACGGGCGCATCGAGATAGAGAAATACTGGGACATCTCTTTCGCGGACGGCGCGCCAGAGAGCGAAGAGCCGCCTCGTCGCCATAGCGATGCGGACTACATAGCCGAATGGTCGGAGCTTTTCCGCCAGTCAGTGAAGATGCGTCTGATGGCGGATGTGCCGCTCGGTATGTTTCTCTCCGGCGGCATTGATTCGTCGGCCATCGCCGCCGCGATGAGCAAGATGGTCTTTGAACCAATCAAGACTTTCTCGGTTGCTTTCAATGAGCGCGAGGCCAACGAACTAGAGTATGCGCGGCTGGTCGCCAATGCTTTCAAGACCGACCACCATGAAGTCATCGTTAGCCCCGAAGATTTTTTCGGCGCGCTGCCGCGACTCGTCTGGCATGAGGATGAGCCGCTCGCACATCCCAGCAGCGTCGCCCTCTACTTTGTTTCGCGTCTAGCCTCGCGCCACGTCAAAGTGGTGCTGACGGGCGAAGGCAGCGACGAGATGCTCGGCGGTTACGAGCGTTACTATAAGACGATTTACAACCTCGCGCTCGCGCCCGCTTATCAAAAACTGACGAATGATGGCTTGCGCCGCGCCGTCAGCCGCCGCATTGAAAGTTTGCCGCTCGATTCAAAGGTGCGGCACAAACTGCGGCGCACGTTCCTCTGCCTCCCGCCCGATATTGAAAGTCTCTACTTCGATAACTTCGCGGTCTTCACTCGTGCCATGCAGCGAGACCTCCTGACGCCCGGTGCACAGGAGCGAGCCGGAACTATCGAACCCTACAGCGATATGCGTCGCTACTTTGAGACTGGCAACGAGCGCTCGCTGCTCAATCGGATGCTCTATGCCGACACGAAAACTTATCTTCAGGAACTTTTGATGAAGCAAGACCAGATGAGCATGGCCGCTTCGATTGAGAGCCGCGTGCCGTTTTTAGACCATAAGCTGGTGGAATTCTCCGCGCGCCTTCCCGACCACCTGAAACTGCGGCGCGGCTGGACGACCAAATACGTGCTGCGGCAAAGCATGAAAGATGTGCTGCCCGCGCCCATTCTGTCGCGTAAAAAAATGGGTTTTCCGGTTCCCGTCGGCGCATGGTTTCGCGGGCCGTACCGTCACATCCTTGATGAATACGTCTTGAGCGAGCGCGCGGCCTCGCGCGGTCTCTTCGCGCCCGCTTACGTGCGCGAGCTAGTAGCGCGACATCAGGCGGGCGAGAATCACACGGAGCGTTTGTGGTCTCTGGTCAATGTTGAAATCTGGCTGCGGCGGTTTATGGATGGCGAGGCTGCGCCTGAAGAACAGCAGCCAAGCGTTGAGGCCACAGTCGGCGTTGCCTAAACATTTGCGTCGCGTTGTCGAAGCAAGCAGGACGGCAGGGTGATGCGAATTATCAAAAGCGGCTAAGCAATTAAGCGAACGGCTGCCAATTCTCAGGCAGCGTACAAATCAGAAATCAATTGCGTATTCTCTGGCTCAAAACAGAATTGCTGCATCCCGTCGATAAGGGCGGGAAGATTCGCACCTATCACATGCTGAAGGCTCTCAGGCGCGAGCATCATGTGACGTATCTGACGCTTGACGACGGGAGCGCCGCAGCGGATGCGCCTGCGCTTGCCTCCGAGTACGCACACGAACTTGTGCGCGTGCAGCATCGAGTGCGCGCGAAATTCTCCGCCGGATTTTACGCGGAACTGGCGTCGAATCTAGCGTCTCCTTTGCCTTACTTTATGAAGAAGTATGAATCAACGGGGATGCGTCGAGAGATTGAGGCGCGCGCCCGCGCTAATGAGTTTGACGTGCTCGTCTGCGATTTCCTTCAACCGAGCGTGAACGTTCCCGATAGCTTGCCTTACGCCACGGTGCTCTTCCAACACAACGTCGAGGCGATGATTTGGAAGCGTCATTACGAGGTGCAGCGCAACCCGCTCAAGAAGGCCTACCTCTACGGCCAATGGCGCAAGAGCTTCGCTTACGAGCGCGCTGCCTGCCAGCGCTTCGATATGGTCGTCGCCGTGTCGCGCGAGGATGCGGAGACGATGCGGCGCGATTATGAGATAGAGGCTGTCAAGGACGTGCCGACCGGAGTGGACACCGATTACTTTCGTCCCGGCGCGTGCAACGGCCATGCTGCTGCCGCAGGGCGCGCACCGCACAATCTTGTTTTCACAGGCTCTATGGACTGGCTTCCGAACGAAGATGCGATACAGTATTTCACGCGCGAGATTATGCCGATTGTGAAAGAGAGCGTGCCGGACGTGACGCTGACGGTTGTGGGGCGCAAGCCCTACGCGAGCCTGCTTGAGTTGAGCAAGCGTGATTCTTCCATCATCGTCACGGGGCGCGTTGACGACGTGCGCCCTTTTATGGAGAAGGCCGCCGCTTACATCGTGCCTATCCGTGTCGGCGGCGGCACGCGTCTGAAAATCTACGAGGCGATGGCGATGGAGCGGCCCATCGTCTCGACCACCATCGGCGCAGAGGGCCTGCCCGTGCGCGATGGCTCGCACCTGCTGCTGGCCGACACACCGCAAGCCTTTGCTGCGGCAACGGTGCGCGTGCTGACAGATGAGCGCTTGGCGCGCACCCTTTCAACGAGCGCGGCGCAGTTGGTCAGAGAAGAGTTCGGTTGGGAGCGGGTGGCGGCCAGCTTCGCGGAAATTTGCCGCGCCGCCGTCAGCCGCAAAGAGTCTGCCTTGTCAACCGCTGCTTGAAGCGTGTGAATTGAAGAGGAGTTTGTGAGCATGAATTTGAGTATTTTCGGCTTGGGTTATGTGGGTTGCGTGTCAGCCGCGTGTTTTGCGAAGGAAGGGCATCAGGTTGTCGGCGTTGACCCGAACGCGACGAAGGTCGGAATCATCAACGAAGGCAAAAGCCCGATTGTCGAAGCCGGTATCAACGAGTTAATCAACGAGGTGGTCGCGGCGGGGCGTTTGCGGGCGACGACAGACCCGGTTGATGCTGTCAATAGTTCTGAAATCTCCTTGATTTGCGTCGGCACGCCGAGCCATAGCAACGGGAGCCTAGACCTGACTTACGTGAAGCGTGTCTGCCAAGAGCTGGGCGCGGCTTTGGAGTCGAAGACCGCGTATCACACCATTGTCGTTCGGAGCACGATGCTGCCTGGCACAATCGAGAGCGCCGTTATTCCTGTGCTCGAAGTTTATTCGGGCAAGAAGGCGGGCCGAGATTTCGGCATCTGTATCAATCCAGAATTCCTGCGCGAGGGCACATCGCTGAAAGATTTTTACGCGCCGCCTTTTACCTTAATCGGCGCGGATGAAGAGGAGACGGCGATGCGCGTGCGCCGTTTATATGCGGGCGTTGACGCGCCGCTCTACGTCGTGCCGGTCAAAGCCGCGGAGATGGTCAAGTATGCGTGCAACTGTTTCCATGCGCTCAAGGTTTCGTTTGCCAACGAAATCGGCAACATTTGCAAAGGTCTCGCCATTGATAGCCATCAGGTGATGGAGGTTTTCTGTCAGGACACGAAGCTCAATCTCTCGCCCTATTACTTAAAGCCGGGGTTTGCTTTCGGAGGCTCTTGCCTGCCCAAAGACCTGCGCGCTCTCGGCTACAAGGCGAAAGAATTGGATGTGGAGACTCCGGTGCTGGCGGCTGTGCTTCAGAGCAACCGCAGGCAGATTGAACGCGCGCTTGCGATGGTGCTGGCAACGGGAAGCAAGCGCATCGGCGTGCTTGGTTTCAGCTTCAAAGCGGGGACCGACGACCTACGCGAGTCACCGATGGTCGCGCTCATCGAAATGCTCATCGGAAAGGGTATGCAACTCTCTATCTATGATAGAGACGTGTCGCTGGCGCGCCTCTTCGGGGCAAACAAGGAATACATCGAGCGCGAGATTCCACACATTTCACAACTCATGCGCGAAAGCATCAAGGATGTCTTGGACGACGCGGATGTTTTGATTATCGGAAATAAAGCGGAAGAGTTTCGTCAAATCGAACAGAGCTTGCGCGCCGGGCAGATTGTGATTGACCTCGTGCGCCTGTTTGGGGAGCGCACCTCGGACGAGACGTATCAGGGCATCTGCTGGTAGCGCTCGCGGGCAGCAGGGTGAAATTCGCGTTCGCATGGCGACATGCATGACCATTATTGAGCATCAAACTCCCACGACGACGAGTTTGCCGAAAGGTCGTCGCGCACGCTCGCTGAAGCGTGTTGCGTTATTCTTAATAGCGCTCTGGCCGTTGCTCGCGTGGGCAAGCGCGCGGGCGTTAATCATCGAAGTGGATGTCGAGCAGCCTCAAGCCATCGTCATGTTGAGCGGTTCTTCCGCCTACGTCGAGCGCACGCGGGCGGCGGCTCAACTCTTCGCGGCGGGAAGCGCTCCAAAAATCATCTTGACCAATGACGCCGAACAGAGCGGGTGGTCAAGCGCCGAGCAGCGAAACCCTTTTTTCAGCGAACTCACGATTGCCGAACTCGTACGCGCGGGCGTGCCATCGGAAAAAATCGAACTCATCCCGCAGCCCGTATCGAGCACCTACGATGAAGCAACGACGGTCAGAGACTACGCGGTCGCGCGTGGCCTGCGCTCACTCCTCATCGTCACCTCCGCCTACCATTCGCGGCGTGCGCTGTGGGCTTGGCGGCGGGCCTTTAGCGGCAGCGGGGTGAAACTCGGAATCAAAATCGCTCCGGTGGGCGAGCAGACGCCCGCGCCCTCTGTCTGGTGGTTACAGGCGCGCGGCTGGCGCGTAGTGGCGGCAGAGTATCCGAAACTCATATACTACTGGTTCAGGTATTTTTAAGTGAGCAATGGCTCGCGGGCTGTTATCAAACGGATTGAAGTCTTGGGCGATGGTGATGCTTAAACGGAGCGGACGCAAAACGAAGCTACTGGTGATTGCTGCCAGTTGCCTGTTGTTGCTGCTGGCGTGCCTGGCTCTCGTGTTGGCGCAAAGACAACGCCGCGTGACCGTGCAGGACCCCGCAACGCCGCAGGGCGCTAGAACCATCACGCTCAAAGCAGGCGATAATCTGCAAAAGGCGCTCGACGCAGCACAGGCGGGCGACACCATCATCCTCACGGCTGGCGCAACCTTCACAGGCCCGTTCACGCTCCCGCGAAAACCTGACAGCGCGTCAACAAGCGAGAGCTACATCACGATTCGCACCTCTGCTCCCGACACCATGCTGCCCGCACAAGGCCAGCGCATTACACCAGCGCACTCTGCTTTACTGCCCAAACTGCTCTCCCCCGGCCAAGGACTGCCCGCTCTGCGCACCGCTGCCGGAGCGCATCACTTCCGCTTCGTCGGCGTTGAATTCGCGCCCATCAGCCACGATGCCGCGCTCTATGAGTTGGTGACTCTAGGCGACTATGGCCCTGCACAGGACACTCTCGCGGAAGTCCCTCATCATCTCATCTTCGACCGCTGCTACATCCACGCTTTCACACACCAAAGCCTCAAGCGCGGCATCAGTCTCAATAGTGCTACAACCGAAGTCATCAACTCTCACTTGTCGGGCTTCAAAGTCGTGGGCCAAGAGGCGCAAGCTATTCTTGGGTGGAACGGCCCCGGCCCCTTTCGCATCGAGAACAACTACTTGGAGGCGGCTGGCGAGAACGTGATGTTCGGCGGAGCTGACCCTTCGATTGCGCAACTCGTGCCGTCAGACATCGAGTTCAAGCGCAATCACTTGACGAAGCCGCTGGCGTGGCGCGAAGGCGAGGCCAGCTATGGCGGGGTGCGTTGGAATGTGAAGAATTTATTTGAGTTGAAGAATGCGCGGCGCGTGGTGGTGGAAGGCAACATCTTCGAGCACAGTTGGGCGGAAGCGCAGGTGGGGTTTGCGATTGTGTTGAGTCCGTTGAGTCAGGGCGGGACTGCGCCGTGGAGCGTGGTCGAAGATGTTGAGTTGCGGAACAACATCATTCGTCATGCTGCCTCCGCTATTCAAATCAAGTTATACAGCACGCCTGCGCGCCGGATAACAATCAGGAACAACTTGTTCGCTGACATAAACGGGCCGAAGTGGTGCGGCGCTAACTGCTCATCGGGCCATTTCCTGCAAGTTGAAACGGCGGTTGACCTCAAAGTCGAGCACAACACGGTGCTGCATTCGGGCAACATCACCTTGGCGGCTGGTGCTCCCACCAACGGCTTTGTCTTCACTAACAACGTCATCGCGCAGAACCAATACGGCTTTCACGGCAACGGGCGCTCGCCCGGTTCCGACTCAATCAACTTCTATTTCCCGAACAGCGTTATCAAAGACAACGCCATCATTGGCGGCGACGCCAGCCAGTACAAAGGACGCAACCTGTATCCTGTTTCATGGCGACAACTGAAATTCATCAATCCAGAAGGCGGCGACTTCAGGCTGCGCCCCGACAGCCCGCTCAAGGCAAAGGGAACTGGCGGGGCAGACATCGGCGCAGACTTTGAAGCGATAGTGCGCGCCACCTCTTGAAGCGGAGTCAAACAAGAAAGCGTGCTGCTTATTATTTTGTTCGACCTGTTAGGGCAGAACCAACCGGGTTCACACTTTTAATTACACCTCGACAAAGGAGCTTTCATCGTGTCTTTTAAACGCAAGATTATCGCTCGTCTGAATCGTACCTCCCTCGTGGACAATCATGTTTATACCGCCAAGCATGGCCCCGCGCGTGGACTTAGGCGACAAGGCGGAATGGGCTGGCTGCCATCCTTCCTTCCGCGTATGCATGAGTGGGATGCAGAGGAGGAATTTCTGGCCGGGTTAGATTGGCGCGGTCTCAGAGTTTTTGATGTGGGAGGCGATCAAGGGTTGTTTACGTTGTTTTTTGCGCAGCGCGTGGGTGAGCAGGGGCAAGTTGTTGTTTTTGAGCCAAACCCGCAAAGCTCGAAGCGTATCGAGCAGAACGTGCGACACAACAAGTTTACCAATGTCCGCATCATGCCCATCGGACTCGGGGAAAAGCGCGAGACACTACAGTTTACTTTTCCCGCCACAGAACCCGCTCGTGGGACGGCTATCCCGACTATTGCCGACCAGATTAAAGAGGAAGCCAGCGCGACCGCGTGTGAAATCGTGGTGAACGCGCTCGACGATGAAATGAAGCAGAACGGCTTACCCATTCCAGACTTTATCAAGATTGATGTCGAAGGGATGGAGTATCCTGCGCTCAAGGGGATGCGGGCCACTTTGAAAGCACATCGCCCGCGGCTCTCGATTGAGATGCATGGCGCTGATATGAAGGAAAAGACAGCGAATGTGAAGCAAGTTGTCGCGCTGCTGGAAGAGGCGGGTTACCACATCCTGCATATCGAAACAGGCACGGAAATCAACAGCACGAATGCGGCGAGCGCTAGCCAAGGACATCTCTACTGCGAGGCAAAGAGTGCTTGATAGCCGTGCACTACGCTCCTCACATGAGCCGCCTCGCAAACCGCTCGCACGGGCTGGACTTGATTGTGCCCTATTCAATTAAGCGGTAGCTGAGTTTATCTCTCGCGACGACGCCCAGCCCTTCGTCTGTACTGTGCCGCAGCCCCAATCAAACCTGTGCCCAGCAAGAGCAACGTCGCCGGTTCGGGTGTTGGAGTGGTCGGTGAAAAGTTGTAAGTAACGCTGTGGAAGAAGTAAAACCAACCGAAGGTTGGATCAAAATTGCCGGTTAAAACTAAAGTCGCTATTCCTTGGCCTTCAAGCATCATGCTGAAGATAGGAGGGTCGAGAAGTCTAAATGTCTCATAGCCGTTGATAAATCCGCTGATGGTGAAGGGGACGTTAATGGTAACGAGTGGAGAAGAATCAGAAGGGAGGATGATGGTTGGTCCCGTCATCATCACCCTGCCCGTGTAATGGACGCGAGAGTAGTTGATGCCGCCGACCGTTGCCGGCCCGCTGCCGAGGCCGAACTCGCCGGCAAAGGTAGCGTTGATGCTTGTGAGGCCGCCACGAAGACACGGCGAACAACGAAACATAGCACCATTTTCGGCTCCTAAACCGTTAGAGACGTTAAAGCCCTGCGCCGGATTCCCGAAGGAAAAGGCGGGGCCGCCGGCCACTCCCACCACATTCAAATAGCCATTGTTGATAACAATAGCATCTGCATAAGCTTCAGCGGGAAAGAGCGTGAGCGCTAAGAGCAGGAGGGCGGGTGATAATTTAGCGAGAATGCGCACGGCTGATGTCCTTACTTTGAGTTTCAGCGGGAAATACAGGGAAGCAGGGGTATTGCAAAACTCCAGCCGCGTTGGACGCGCGACCCGCACAGCTTGTCTTACCTCATAGAACCTGTCAAGAACTATATTGCTAAATCTCTGACTTTTCCCGTAAATCCTAGAGAAATATGGGTTCTGCGTTGAACTGTAAAAGCGAAAATGCCCCCTGACTAGGGCTATCGGCGGAACTTTTTTATTCTTTTCAAGATAGAAGAAAGATATGTTGACAAACATCGGCCAATCATGTTTAATCAAAGATGTCTGCTGCTGCTGCCGTCTACGGCGCTCGGCAGCAAGTTCTTTATAAATCACGATTGCATACGATAAAGGCAAACTTGCCGTGAGGCAGGGACGCAAAGCCGTGAGTCTCCTAACAGACGAGAAGCATCAAGGGATGCCTCTTCCTGCGGGGAGATTGTCTGGTTGCCGAAGGCGATCTAAGAAATCCTGTATTTCGCTTGAGTATTGGCAGGCTCTCCCTAACCTTACTGCCCCCTAGCGCGAACACGCGCGTCGCCCAAGAGAGCGTCTCTGCTACTCTTCCTCTGAGAGAGCTACTTTTTGCGAACTGCCGGCTTGGAATCAGTCATCTGCTTTATCCGCTGCGATAATTTAGTGATTCCTTTTCTTTCGTCATCCTTCAAACCTTTCGCTTTACATCTCTGTTTCCGTATTCACGACCCTAGCTTAAGCCGCTTTTGCGCTGAGTGTGCTCGGTTGCGGCTGAAGTTCGCTTCCGTCGCGCCTCACGCGTCGCCCGAAAGCGCATGTTAATCAGGTCACGCCAGGTTTGTCCCATAGTCAATACCGACAATCCAGTAAACCCAACCATCGTCGATTAAAGGCACTCCCGTAGTGATGCGGGTTCGCAAAGCCAGGAATCTCGCTCCCAAGAGCAATGTTCGCGAGATCGTCCGGTTCCCGAAACGAGGTTTGACATGTCCAACGCTTTTCTGTGCGGGCTGCGCGCCTGTGCTTCCTGCTCTCGTAAACTCCTTTCATTCCTCATTTTCACACTCACGCTGCTGGCACTTGTGTGTACGAGCGCGACGGCGCAGGCCGCAACCATCAACGTCCCCGCCGGCGGCGACTTCCAACAAGCCTTAGACGCCGCGCAACCGGGCGACGAGATTATTCTGCAAGCCGGAGCGACTTACCTCGGGCCATTCACCCTGCCATATAAATCCAGCGCAGCGACAGGCGACCTTTACATCACAATACGGAGTTCATCGCCTTCGATGTTGCTGCCCACAGATGGGCAACGCATCACCCCTGCTCATTCGCCCTTTCTCCCCAAGCTCCTCTCCCCCGGCCAGGGGCTGCCTGCGCTTCGCACCTCCGCCTCTGCTCATCACTTCCGCTTCATCGGCGTCGAATTTGCTTCTGTCTCTCCTGACTCTCAACTCTACGAATTAGTGACGCTCGGTGACTACGGCACAAACCAGGACACTCTCGCGGAAGTCCCTCATCATCTCATCTTCGACCGCTGCTACATCTACGCCTTCGCAGAGCAAAGCCTGAAGCGCGGCATCAGCCTCAACAGCGCCCACACAGACATCATCAACTCTTACTTGGCGGGCTTCAAAGTCGTCGGACAGGATACGCAGGCCATCTTAGGTTGGAACGGCCCCGGCCCCTTTCGCATCGAGAACAACTACTTGGAGGCGGCTGGCGAGAACGTGATGTTCGGCGGAGCTGACCCTTCGATTGCACAGCTCGTGCCGTCAGACATTGAGTTCAGGCGCAATCACTTGACGAAGCCGCTGGCGTGGCGCGAGGGGGATGCTGCTTACGGTGGAGTACATTGGACAGTAAAGAACTTGTTTGAGTTAAAGAACGCGCGCCGTGTGGTAGTGGAAGGCAATGTGATGGAATATAGCTGGGCGGATGCGCAGGCTGGGTTCGCCATTGTGCTGAGTCCTTTGAGTCAGGGCGGGACTGCGCCGTGGAGCGCGGTCGAAGACGTGGAGATACGAAACAACATCATCCGTCATACTGCTTCTGCTATTCAAACGAAGTATTACCACACGTCGCTGAAGCGAATCAGGATTATCAATAATCTGTTTGAGGACATCAACGGCGATAGGTGGGCTTGGACGGGCGCATCGGCAGGCCATTTCCTGCAAGGCGACGGCGTAGAAGGACTCGAAGTCTCGCACAATACGATTCTGCATTCCGGCATACTGCTTCAAGGAACGGGCCTTCCCTTCAGGGGCGTCATTCTCAGAGACAACCTCGCCGCGCACAACGCCTACGGCATCATCGGTAACGGCAGCTCGCCCGGCAACTCGACGCTCGCGACATACTTCCCCGAGGCCATAGTGGAAAAAGATGTCATCGCAGGCGCGAACAGTAACTATTATCCGGCGGGCAATTATTACCCGCCTCAACTAGACGATGTTCTCTTCAAGAATCGCGCCGGCCGCGATTATCGTCTCGCTGAAAATAGCCCTTACAATAATGCCGGGACAGACGGTAAAGACGTCGGCTGCGACTTCGACATGCTGAACGCAGCCCTGGGAAACTCGTCTCCAACTCCGACGCCCACTCCGACGCCAACCCCGACTCCGACGCCTACTCCAACACCGTTCCCCAGCCCCAGCCCGACTCCGGTTGCGACCCCGACTCCGACGCCCATCCCCACCTCGATTCTACAGGATGCGATATGGGTTAATCTGGTTAACGGAACTGCGGTTGGCCTTGGCGGCATCGCGCACAGCGGCGGCGGCTACTTCGCGCAGGGACAGACGCAGCAGACGCTCTCCGGCCCCGGCTTCTTTGAGTGGAAACATGACGGCGACTATTGCAGTGTCGGCCTCGGCAACAACAACGACGAGTCACCATCGACCAACTACGTCGATCTTGATTTCGCGTTCCACTCTTATCCGGCGGCCTACTCTGTCAGGGAGTTTGGAAATTATAAAGCGCAAGGCCAATTGGTCGCAGGCGACGTGCTCCGTATCGAGATTGCCGCCAACGGCGACGTACTCTACATGAAGAACGGCGTGACCGTTTACACTGCCGTTAATCCGGCGAAGAATTATCCTTATTACCTTGTCTTCAAGACTCAGGAGCATCAAGGCAACAGCATCAGCGCCGCCAAAATGCAGGCGTTAACAGCGACGCCGACACCGACACCAACACCAACTCCAACTCCGACACCGACTCCGACGCCGTCGCCTAGCCCTAGCCCTAGCCCGACGCCAACGCCGGCGCTGTTGTCTCCCACGCTCGTTTCCAACGCGCACGCGCTGGCCGCCGCGCTCGCCAGCACGCCGGCCAGCGACAGCACGCAGATGGCCTCGCTGTTGGTCGTCATTGAAAACGCCTACACAGCCTTTGTCGCTGAGTCCAGCAACTTCAGCGCAGCCGAGCAGATGGATAAAAGATTGCGCACGTCGCTTTATTTCGTGCGCGCGGCCTCGGCTCTCTCCGTGGCGCATCCGTCTGCCGGCGTGCAGAACCGGCTACAGATAGCTGCTCTGCATCTAGGGGCTGTTAAAAACCTGATGCTGCCGCCGCCGAGCGGTCCTTCCTTCGAAGGCAATCACGCGAGCGTCTTAGCTGCGCCCGTGATTGGGGCCGCCGACACGCGTTCAAGCGCCAGCTTTGCGCCGGCGCTTTCTCCGCTGAGCTTAGGCTCGATTTGGGGAGAAGCCGCTGTCAGCCCGCTCGCCGTCCAAACAAGGTTCGCGCCCCAGTCTGCCAACGGTCTCTTTCCGTATGAACTCGCTGGCGTCAGCGTGACCATCGGCGGAAAGGCCGCGCAACTTCTCTCCGTTTCGCCTGCTCAAGTTAATTTCCTGGTTCCGTCCGGCCTCTCGATTGGAACGGCGGAAGTAATTGTCACCTCTGACGCCGGTTACGTTTCGCGTGGCACGACTCTCATCGCCGCGCTCGCTCCGGCGGTCTTCACCACGGACGGCGCTGGCACAAGCGCGGTCTTAAACGCCACGACAAGCAAGCAAGGCCCCTTTGAGACTGTTACACCGCAAAATTTCGGGCCGGACAAGCGCACGCGATTGCAGTTGATGGCGACCGGAATTAGCGGCGGCGGCATCCTCAATGCAAACGCGAATAACGATGTTCGCCTGGACAATAGAGTGATTGAGAACTTCGCTGAATCGTTAATAGTCGAAGCTCGCTTGCCGGATGGACGCACCTTTGGGCTGCCAGTCGAATTCGCCGGATGCTTGGGCGGTTGGACTGGGCTGGACCAAATCAACGTCGTGCTCATACCGGAATTGCAGCGCGCGGGCACGGTGGAATTAACAATCGTCGTCGGCAACCAGCGCAGCAACAGCGCAACAATCACAGTGCGTTGAAGCTGAAAGGTGGTCGCGGCTCATGGTCATTCTTTAGAGCGGCTCGGAGCTTCTTGGCGAAAGGGTTGGCAAAAAAAATGCGCGCGTGCGTCGTCGTTGGGCCAAGCGCAAAGCACTCGCTTTTCAGCCCGCGGCCAGCGACGAAGTGAAATCGCTGTCTCTGTATTTTGATGAAACTCGAAGGCGGCAGAACGCGTATGCGATTCTTGATTCGTCAATGGTCTTGAAAAAAAGTTATTGACAGAATCGCGCTTCGAGTTTATAAAAGACGGCTCGCGATTCTCGATGGATGAGAAGCTGCGAGCGAGGTGAAAAGATTTCGATGTTAACGAACCTGACAAAACAGACAGCGCTGCTGAGCATCAGCCCGAGGGCCAATAGGTCGCTCGTGGCCGGAATGCTCGGCCGGTCGCTGTGTGTCTATTGTGTGGGTTCGATACCGGCCAATTTACCTTTTGACGGTAGCGTCCGGCTCGGACACACAGCGACGGAAACCACAGCTATTTCCGATAGCCGTCAATTGCAGTTGTAACGAAGCGGGAGCGGCTCCCGCTCCCAAATCTCCTGAAAAATCTAGAGAATTGTTGGAGCGGGCAGTGCTTCCCTGAGAAGCTCATCGCCCGCTCTTTTTGTTGTTTGATAACTGAAGTACCTTGTGAGTGATGAGGGCAGCGATGCCTTCTCGGATGACGTGGCCTGCGTACTTTGCGAGAGCCCAAAGGCCGCGCCATCCATGGGAGAAGTGTGCGCCGAAGTGTGTCTTGCGGTGCTTACCATCCTGCCCTCATCGTTTTTTACTATAGCAAAATTTTCATCGTTCGCTGAAACGCACCGCGCCGCATTGCTGAATTGATGACGCTCACTATTTTTTGAGCAGTAGACGCCGAACTGGTACGGCAACGGCCTGTAAAGCCGCCGCCCTGTGGGCATGTGGGTTCGACTCCCTCCTACTGCATATCGCGCGTGCGCGCTTCTTAACGCGCGGAGGGCTGGCCGAAATGGAGAAGGCACCGGTCTTGAAAACCGGCGAGGCTGAAAAGTGCCGTGGGAGTTCGAGTCTCCCGCCCTCTGCCAAATTTTGCTTGAACATGGAGACGTGGGTGAATGGTCTAAACCAGCACGCTGCTAATGTGCCGAGCCTGAAAAATGGTGTGCGAGTTCGAGTCTCGCCGTCTCCGCTGAAAAGCAATTCAGAATGATGAATGATGAACGATGAACCATTCGACTTGAGCCGCCACTCTTTCATCATTCCGCATTCATCATTCTGAATTGCGCTTGAATCCGTAGCTCAGTTGGAAAAGAGCGCAGGCGTGCGAAGCCTGAGGGCGCAGGTTCGATTCCTGCCGGGTTCATTCTCTTTTTAAGCCGGCGTAGCCCAATTCGGCAGAGGCGCTTGTTTTAGAAACAAGAGGTTGAGAGTTCGATTCTCTCCGTCGGTATAGAGGCTGAAGTGGCGAAACTGGCAGACGCGCAGGCCTGAGATGTCTGTGAGAGGAATTTCTCATTGCGGGTTCGAGTCCCGCCTTCAGCATCAATCTGCAAACCGCGAGCGCGCGTGACCCAACTGGCAGAGGTGATTCTCTCAAAAAGAATTGTGTGTGGGTTCGAATCCCACCGCGCGCATCTTTCTTCGTGCCACGGGCGCGTGTAACCCAACTCGGCAGAGGTGGCAGGCTTAAACCCTGCTTGTTGAAAGTTCGAATCTTTCCACGCGCACCAGATTTTCTGCAACATGGCCCGTTAGTCTAGTGGTTGATGACGCCAGTTTTTCAAACTGGAAACAGGAGTTCAATTCTCCTACGGGCTACCAGATGACACCTTGATGCGTGGGCTGTAGCTCAAATGGGCAGAGCACTGCACTGTGAATGCAGGACGTGCGGGTTCAACTCCCGTCAGCCCACCCAAAAACATTTCGTGCGGGGCGTTAGGCAAGTCAGGTCTTAAAACCATTTCGGTCTCAATCCAAGAGAACGCTGGTTTGAAACACAGCACGCCCTGCCAGAAACCTTTTCCCCTTTTCCACTTTGGCCCTGTAGCTCAGTTGGCTAGAGCGCTCGACTGTCTATCGAGAGAAGCGCGGGTTCGAGTCCCGCCTGGGCCGTTTCGTTCACAAGTAGAGTGGGCCGGTAGCCAAGCTGGTCTAAGGCAGTCGCCTCTTAAGCGACGGAGCGTGAGTTCGAATCTCACCTGGCCCACCAACTCACACGTGCGGGAGTAGCTCAACAGGCTAGAGCGCAAGTCCGCCAGACTTGAGGTTGCGAGTTCGAAGCTCGTCTCCCGTTCCATTTTTCCCTCTGGGGTCAGAAGCTCAACGGGCTGAGCGTCGGCCTTTTAAGCCGAAAGGTGAGAGTTCGAGTCTCTCCTGGCCCACTGCTTTAATTTTCTTAACTGGGTATGGTGTAGCTTGCTAGCATCCGAGTCTTGGGCACTCGTGGCGGGGGTTAAAATCCTCCTACCCAGACCAAACTTTTTTCCCGTGCTTCGGGGTCAGTAGCTTAAACTTGGCAGAGCGACAGTCTTGCAAACTGTTAGGTCAGGGTTCGAATCCCTGCTGATCCATTCTTCGCCCCTCGTCCCAGAGAGTTGCCTTGAGCTTCGCTCTCAAGCAACTCAGTCAAAAGATAAACAAGGGCCAGTAGCTCAAAGGAAAAGAGCGCCTGTCTTCGAAACAGGAGGCTGGAGGTTTAAGTCCTCTCTGGCTCGCCAATCAGATTCGTGCGGTTTCCCGGCGGGCGTAGCTTAACAGGCTAAAGCATGGGTCTTCCAAACCTGAGACGCCGGTTCGATTCCGGTCGCCCGTTCCAAAATTTTTCATTTAGCACATGGGCCAGTAGCTCAGTCGAAAGAGAGCGTCTGCCTTCTAAGCAGAGGGTCGCAGGTTTGAGTCCTGCCTGGCTCACCAAGGTTTTTGCTGTAGTCCAAGGTCGAGTAGCTCAGCCTGGCGAGAGCGTCTGTCCTACAAACAGAATGTCAAAGGTTCAAATCCTTTCTCGACCATTAGTTTTGATGTCGGCGGCCATGAAAAAAGCGCGCCCTCCAGAGACCAACCAGAAAACCAACCTTTGATTCTGCAAATCCTCACCTCTGGACGAACTGCCGGACGCTGAATACGCGTGGCGCATAGTAACAGTATGCGCCGCGAGCATTCGGGGCGTGGAACCGACATCAATTAAATTTTGTGGTGTAGCTTAACTGGCAGAGCGCCTGATTGTTAATCAGGTTGGTCTCGGTTCGAATCCGAGCGCCACAGCCAATCAGAGCAGTGACGAGTGAGAAGTGACGAGTGACGAGCCAAGGACAAGTGCTTGCTTGTCACTCATCACTTGTCACTCGTCACTGCTTTTCTGGTGGTGTAGCTCAACTGGGTTCAGAGCATTCGCCTCGTAAGCGACAGGCTGCGGGTTCGAGTCCCGCCACCACCTTCACTGGAAATATCGGGGCGTGGCTCAGCCCGGCAGAACGCGACTGCGCGGGTGCGTGGAGCGCGGAGGACAAACTCGTTCCTCACGCCCCGACCAAAATCTTTCTCTCTCCGCAAAATATTTTCTGCACGCAGGACGGAAGCGGGCTTCCCGGTCGGATTCATAACCCGACTCGCGCGGGTTCGACTCCCGCTCCTGCGATTTCCTTGGCGGTCTAATAGTTTTTGGCTGGGTAGCTGAGATAGCTCAAGCGCCGGTTTGAAAAACCGGAGAGGGTGGTGCGAGTCCACTACCAGCCGTTGGTCCAAAAAAACTTATCGCGGGCATAGAGCAAGAGCGGCTCACAGGTTTCATACGCCTGAACAAACGGAAGGTGCGACTCCTTCGCCCGCTACCAAACACGTTGCGGTGTCGTCTAATTGATAGGACGCTGGCCTTTGAAGCCGGAGATTTTGGTTTGAATCCAAACGCCGCAGCCACACAGTGTTCACACGCGGGGCATAGCTTAATGGGTAAAGCAGCAGTTTTATAAACTGCCTTAGCGCCAGATTAGCGCGAGATGCGGGTTCAAGTCCTGCTGCCCCGAAAAAGTTTTGTGGAGTAGTCCAACTAGGCAGGACGCCGGTCTCTGAAATCGGAAATCTTGGTTCGAATCCAAGCTCCGCAGCCAAAACACACACACAAGGAGCGGAACGTAGTTCAAAACAGAGGGGAGAGCGAAAGCCACGACAAGCTGGAAGTTGAAGGTGCGAGTCCTTTCGTTCCGATTGAAGTTTCTGAAAAATTTGAGGGTGGCGTAGCTCAGTTGGCAGAGCAGGCGATCGATAATCGCCAGGTCGCAAGTTCGATTCTTGCCGCCACCATTAAGGGAATGATGAAGCAGGAACGCGGAACGATGAATGACAGGCAAGCTGTTTGTAGTTCGCCGTTCATTGTTCATCGTTCCTACTTCATCGTTGCTTTTGCAGGCGTAGCCGAGCGGGTCAGGCGCCGGTCTGCAAAACCGGAGACGTGAGTTCAAATCTCATCGCGTGCTTTTGAAAGTTTAGTTAACGCGCAGGCGGCGAGGGCGGCGCGTTTGAATCTGACAGGAAAGGAGGAGGCTATAGATGTTGCTCTCAAGAAAAGTTTTGCTGCTAAACGCTTCATACGAGCCGCTCGGCACGATTGATGTTCCGCGCGCGGTGCGGCTGGTGTGGAAGCGCGCGGCGCAGGCCGTCGAGATTGATGCGACGCGAGTGTTGCGGTCGCAGCATTTTGTGTTTGAAGTGCCGAGCGTCGTTCGTCTCGTCGAATACATAGACGTTCGCAAGCGCCGGCGCGATGCGGGCAAGCAACGCGTTCGCATTATGGCGCGCGACAAGATGCGCTGCCAGTATTGCGGCACGAAGGGCACGCCGTTTGAGCTAACGCTCGACCACATCGTTCCGCGCTCGCAGGGCGGCCATTCCGCGCCGGAGAATCTGTGCGCCGCCTGCAAGCCTTGCAACCAACGCAAGGGCAACCGAACGCCGGACGAAGCACGGATGCCGCTCTTGGCGACTCCGAGCGCGCTCCGCTACGGCTTAGACCGCGCGATGCTTCGCCACTACGCCGCCACGCGTCCCGAATGGCGGCCCTACCTCTTCCTTGATAGAGAAGAAGCGGTGGCTTGAGAACGGAAATCAGGAGTTGGAACTTAGAATGAACGAAGTCTGCTTTTCACAAGGTACTGAGGTTATCGACGGCGCTCCAAAGTCAGTTGGCTTTGAGCACGACGGTTGCCAGTTCGGACGACATGAAGTTTGGAATTTAAGAAGTCGAGGTACAAAGTGATGAAATTAGCAGAAGCTTTAATCGTGCGCGCGGATTGCCAGAAGAGATTCGAGCAGTTGAAGGCGAGAATTGTCAGAAGCGCGATGGTGCAGGAGGGCGACGCGCCGCCCGAGAATCCGCTCGAATTGCTGGCGGAGGCGGAGAGAGTCTCAAACGAACTGGCGGCCCTTATCAAGCGGATTAACAAGACCAATTCTTTGACGCTCTTTCAGGAGGGCCGCACGCTCTCTGACGCGCTGGCCGACAGAGACGTGCTCGGCTTAAAGCGCGGAGCTTACAATGAACTGGCGAGCGCCGCTTCGGTGATGCAGAGCCGTTACACGCGTTCGGAGGTTAAGTTCAAGAGCACGGTCGAAGTGCCGGAGGTGCAGAAGCGGGTTGACGAACTGGCGAAGGCGTATCGCGAGTTGGATGCGCGGATTCAGGAACTCAACTGGCAGACCGAACTGACGGCTTAAAATGATTTGTAGTCGGTAGCCATCCGAGGACGGAAGCGAGCACAAACCCGCCAACTGGGTAAGTTGGAAAGCAGTGAAAACTGCCTATTGGTGGCGCGCGGGGCCGCGCCAGCGGGTTCGATTCCCGCGTTAACAAGTGACGCCCAGTAAAGTGACAAGGGTACAAGGTAATGTGTAAGTTAACTACCGCGTGCTGGTCTGTTCGAGATGGTGAGGGCGGGTGAGGGGACTACCGTTTACGCAGAGCATGTCCACAGCCAAGAGTTATTATCTTGACTGTGGACTTTTGACTTTTAGAGCTTTAGTTTTTAAGCGAACAAGGCGCTGCGCGTGCGCGGCCCGACCTTGCCGTCTACGGTCAGGTTATTCTCTTTTTGAAAAGCTTTGATGGCGTCGGCGGTCTGCTTGCCGTAGATGCCGTCAATGCTTTCTTGGGGCAAGCGGCCCAAGGCGGCCAGTCGTTCCTGTATGAAGCGAACATCGCTGCCGTTGTCTTTCAAGGTTAAAACGCGGTGCTCGGGCGGCTGCTTGGTGCTGGTCGTTTTCGTCTTGACGACCGAAGTGTCGAGGCGTCTGGTCGCCTCATCCCAGACGGCTTCGAGTCCGCCTTTTTTGTAGAGACGGCTGCAATCCGCGATAGTCATGCCGGGCAGTTGCACGTGCGGCTTGTCGATAAACTTTTTCCAGTTGCCTCCCCATTCCAATCCGCGCTTGACCGCTTCCGCGCCGATGGCGACGAAGGTGGCGTTGGCCGTAAAGTCCGGTTTGCCGTTGACGAACGGGCAGAGGTCAACGGCCAGCCCGTAGTTGTGATTGGATTGCCCGCCGCGCGCATTTGTGACGCGCGGGCCGGGCTTGCTGCGACCCTGTGCGTAGAGTGCATCCTGCTCAGCGAAGGTGCGTAGGCCCTGCACGACTTCAACCTGCGTGCCGCGCTGTGCGAAGGCTTCAATCAGGTCGCGGATGCGCTTGCTCAATTCGGGATGCACTTTCTCCAATCGCTTTTCCGATGTGGGGTTCATCTAATCAGTTCTCCAATCTGTGAATGGGGATTAAATAATGACAGGTTCGCGAACGCCAAACCCGGCAGGGGGCAGATTATCACGAGATGGCTGGCCCACGACAAGTATTAATTTGAAGACGGGCGGAGCGCGCGTCTTTTTCCCGTGCGGTCAATCTGGGGCTTGACACAGAGCGGGCGCGGCGCGTAAACTTTCAGGCACTTAGACAGTTTATGGAAGGCTGTGCTCGCGCAGTTTCTCTTTCACTTGAAACTGCATGTGAGAGAAGAGTCCAACACTGAGGCTCTCTACAGTTAGTCGGTGAACGTACGCACCGTTTCCAAAAAATGTGCCGGAGCTTTCCGGCACGAACGCTCGCCCCACCAGGCTCTTGCCCGCGTGGGGCGATGTCGTGTCCGGTCAAGCTTTTTTTCAGTCAAACTAATTCTCAAGCTTCATCAACGAAATCCACCGACACCACATGCTCGCTGATGGTGCGTCCGAAGTCTGCGGCGCTGATGTGCTCTGGATGAACAGTGTAGGTGTCGAGCGCGGCGCGGTCGTGGAAAACGGCGACCAGCCCCGTATCATAGGAGCGCGGCAAGCGCAGCACGTCGAACCCGACGCTGAAGCTCACAATCTCGGGAATGAGCGCAGGCAAACGCCGCAGCCGCGCGACGTGCTCCTCGCGCACGGCCTCTTCAATATCAGCGCGATACTTCCAGGTAACAATATGGGTTAGCATAAATAGTCGGCAATAGACAGCGGACGACGATAACTCTGCGGTCCTCGGTTTTAGTTTTCGTTGACTGCCTACTGCTTACTGCCTATTTCAGGTATTTGTCAAACCAGGCGAGCGTTCTTTCCAAGGCGTCGAGGCGATGGCGCGGCTCGCGAAAGCCGTGGCCCTCGCGCGGATAGCGCACGAGCACGGTCTCTATACCGCGCCGCCGCAGGGCCATGTACATCTCCTCTGCCTGCGTGATGTGCACGTCGTTGTCCAGTTCGCCGTGCAGAAAAAGCACGGGCGTCTGCGCGGCCTTGACGTAGCGCAAAGGCGACCAGCGCCAGAGCAAATCGTAGTCATCCCACGGAAAGCCGCCAAACTCTGCGTGAATCAAATCCTGATAAAGCGAAGTGGCGTAAAAGCTGACAAGGTTGCTGACGGAAGCTGCGGCGACCGCTGCTTTAAAGCGCGGCGTCTGCGTAATAATCCAGTTGGTCATAAAGCCGCCGTAGGAGCCGCCCGTCACGCCCAGGCGGTCGGCGTCAATCCACGCGCGCGTGCGCAAGACCTCGTCAACGCCCATCATCAAATCACGAAAGTCTCCGCCGCCCCATTCGCGCAGCGTCCCGTCGGAAAACCTCTGCCCGTAGCCGCTCGACCCGCGCGGGTTCAGGTAGAGCACGCCGTAGCCGCGAGCAGCGTAGGCTTGAAAGGTAGAATTAAAACCGTAGCCGAACATGCCGTGCGGCCCGCCGTGAATACTGAGGACGAGCGGGTAGCGCTGGCCCTCGCGAAAGCCGACGGGCTTCATCAGCCAGCCCTGAACAATTGTTCCATCAAAACTTTTGAAACGAATCTCCTCCGGCTCGACGAGAGCGGTCGCGCGCGTGAGCGCGTCATTATGAGCGCTGACGCGCCTGAGCGGTAAGCCGTTGGCCGAAGCTATCCAGACCTCCGCCGGATTGAGCGTATCGCTCAGCGTAAACGCCAGCATGGAACCGCGACCAATTCCGTCAGCGCCATCGTCCGTCGAAGTTTGCGCGGCGCTGATGCTGAAGCCGCCGATTTGAAAAGGACGCGGCGGCGGAACTACCAGCGCATCCGTAAAACGAACGGGCGGGCCTTGCCGCACAACCGCGCGCGGCTCTCGCTCTCCGCTGGTTCGGATTGAATAAATAAGGGTTCGTCCCTGGTCGCCGGCGAGGAAAAAGATGGTGCGACTGTTTGCAGACCAGCGCGGGCTGCGGGCGCGACGGTCCTGGGCCGCCGTTAGCTCGCGCCCGCGTCCTCCGTCGGCGTCAATCACCCAGACGTGTGCATCTTCGGCCACGCTGTCTATGGTCGTGATGTCGCGCGTCGTCGCCGTGTAGGCAATCCATTTGCCGTCGGGCGACCATTGCGGCTCATACTCGCACCCTTGAGTTTGCGTTAACTGGCGCACGCGGCCCTGCGTGTCAACGGCGAAGATGTCCGAATTATTATTAGCCTCCGGCTCCGGCTCGCGGTTTGAGAGAAAGGCTATTTCGCTGCCCTGCGGATTCCATGAAAGCGCGTGGTCATAAAACTGGCCGGAGGTCAGTTGTCGCGGCTGCATTCTGTCGGCGGGTGCGTCAACGTCAACGAGCCAGACGTGCGTGCGCGCACGGTCGGAAAACGAGGTGCGGCCTTTGTATTGAATGCGGTCTATGACGCGCGGGTCGTCTCGCCTTTCGCCTCGCGGCGTGGCAATGCCAGCCACGCTCTCGCTCTCATCCTCGCCCGCCGAGATGAAGGCGATGCGCCGCGAATCAGGCGACCAAGCGAACGCTTCACCCGCATAGGCGATGTGGAAATTGACCGCGCGAACAGGCGCGACGAGTCGCGGCTGGCGGTCTGTCAATGAAACGACATAGATACCAGCTTGCCCCTCGCGCGTAGAGAGAAAAGCGATGCGCTTGCTATCAGGCGACCAGCGAGGATTCGCTGCGCTCCAATCTCCTGAGAGCAGCGGCGCGGAAGAAAAGCGCGTCGTCGCGAGCGTCTGCCTTGAAAAGCGAGCCAGCCAGAGAGTTGTGCGCGTAGCGTCGCGGTCGCTCGTCGAGACCGTATAAACAACCCATTCAGCATCGGGCGAGATTTGCGCATCAGCGACGCTCGCCACACGCAGCACATCGGGCGGCGTCATTCCGCGCCGCACCTGCGCCGAGACAGCCGCGCAGCCCAGTAAAAATAGACAAGCGATGAGAGTAGTCGTTCTTCTCATGGTCTGATAGCTTAACCTTGACCTCACGGATTATGACAGGCGCGCAGCCTCTTCGTTCAAAAGCAGCCAGACGCGGCGGATGTGTTCTTCGGCGGTGCGGATGTTGCCGATGGCGAGGCGCAGGGTGAACGTGTCGTTGAGGCGCGTGTGTGAGAGGTAGGCTGCGCCGTTGGCGTTGATGTTGTTCATTAAGTTTTCGTTGAGCGGATCGAGGCGCGCGGCGCGGGCACCGGGCGTCTCATTTTCTTGCGGGGGGCAAGCGCGGAAGCAGACGAGGCTGAAGGGAACGGGCGCGAGGAGTTCCCAGTCGTTTGATTGTTCGACCCACGAGGCGAAGAGGCGCGCGAGGCGGCAGTGTTCGCGGATGCGGGAGGCGAGGCCGTCGTGGCCGAAGTAGCGCAGAATCATCCAGAGCTTGAGGGCGCGAAAGCGGCGACCGAGTTGGATGCCGTAGTCCATGCCGTTGCGCACAGCGCCGGACTCGCTCTCGCTGGTGCGCAAGTATTCGGGCACGAGCGAGAAGGCGCGGCGCAAGAGTTCCATGTGACGGCAGTAGAGGACGGAGAGGTCGAAGGGCGTGAAGAGCCACTTGTGCGGATTGGTGACGAGCGAGTCGGCGCGTTGGCAGCCCTCCATGAGCGGCTGCAATTCGGGGACGAGCGCCGCCGAACCCGCGTAGGCTGCGTCAACGTGGAGCCAAATATCATGCTGTTCACAGAGGTCTGCAATCAACGGCACGGGGTCAATGCTGCTGGTCGAGGTGGTGCCGACGGTGGCGACGACGCACAGCGGAACATGACCTGTCGCGAGGTCTGTTTCGATGGCAGCTTTGAGCGCCGCGGCGTCCATGCGAAACTCGGCATCGGTCGCGACTTTGCAGAGCGAGCGTTGGCCCAGACCCAGTGTGATGACGGCTTTTTCGATGGACGAGTGGGCCTGTTCGGAGACGTAGACGCGAAGAAGCGGCAGGTCTCTGCGCCCGCTCATGCCGTCTTCACGAATGCGCAAGTCGAGTTTTTCGCGGGCGGCGGCGATAGCGTGGAGGCTGGAGACGGAGGCCGTGTCGTAGATGATGCCCTGGAATTGTTCGGGGAGATTCATCAACTGGCGCAGCCAGGAGAGCGCGACTTCTTCGAGTTCGGTGGAGGCAGGCGAGGTGCGCCAGAGCATCGCCTTCATGTCGAAGGCGGCGCAGAGCATCTCGCCAAAAATTCCGGGCGCGGAGGTGGAAGTAGAGAAGTAGGCGAAGAACGAAGGGTGACTCCAATGCGTCAGCGCAGGCATGATAAGGCGTTCAACGTCTGCGAGAATGTCGTCCATCCTCTCGCCCGCGGCGGGCGGCGCAGCGGGAAGCTGCGCGATAAGCTCGCCCGGCTCAATCTGCGAGAGGACGGGAAACTGCTCGATGCGCTCGAAGTAGTTGCTAATCCAATCCACAAGCTGATGGCCGTAGCGACGAAATTCCTCGGCGCTCATATCACCAAAGGGCGGCGCGACGCCGTTTGTTTTACTGTCTCCGTTGCTCATTCAATTTATCGCCTCGCGTTAAGGAAAGGGATTTGCCGAGTTGTGAACGAGAGAGACAATTTAACCGCTGCGGTGAATGATTCTCTGCGAGAGTCGTACGGTTAATTATTCCCCGCCGGAAAGTATTCTTTTAATCCGCTCAATCACCTCTGCGGGTGTGCTGGCGACCGAGACCATCTGGCCGCCGAGTTTGCGGAAGAAGGCAATCGCTGTTTCGTCGCCGGTTAGGAGAATGACGGGACGCGGCACGGGCGCTTTGAGAGCGAGCGCGATTTCCGAGACCGTGCCGGGGCCGCTCGCGCCGCAGGCGACAACGACGTGGCTGGAGAGCACGTTGATGTTGTTGCGGGCGTTGCCCATGCCTGTGTAAACCGCCACGTCAACATACTCGGAGACAGAGCCTTCGTCGCTTCCGGCGGTCGGCAGTATGCCGATGGTCAAACTACCTTCGACGCGCTTTGCGCCGCGATTGACAGCCTCCATCACTCCGGCCCGCCGCCCACCGCTCAAGACAACCCAACCCTCGCGGGCCAGCAATTCGCCAAGCTCGCGCGCCTGCTCCACCTCCCGCGCGCTCGCGCGCCCCGCGCCGATAACGCCGACGATAAATCTGCTCATCGCAACTCAAAAGTAATAAACGATTGATTCATTGATTCATTTGGTCATGTCATCATTTGCTCAATGACTAAATGAATCAATGCTGACATGAATCAATGAATCAATCGTCTGCGTTTTACGCGGCCAATTCGTCCAGCGGCGGAAACTTGTGTTGTTTGCGTCCGGGCGGGCCGTCGAATTTTTTGGAAGTCTTGTAGAGTTCAAAGTGTCCGTCGGCGGCATCGGGCGCACAGCGCGTGCGCAAGGCTTGCATCTCGGCGGCGGTCATGGGCACGAAGTCTGCGGCGATGCGCAAGTTCTGGTGGAGCACTTTGAGGGAATCAATGCCGCTGACGGTTGAGGCGACGGGCAAGCTCATCGCGTAGCGCAAGGCTTCGGTCGGTGTAATGGCGCGCTTTCTGACAGGCTCGCCCTCGCCGCCCATACTCTTCATGCCGAGCGGCGCAATCCCGCGCCGGTTGAGTTCGGGCAAGACCTGCTGCTCGAAGCTGCGGAAGGTGGCGTCGAAGCAGTTTAAGGGCATCTGCACGGTGTCGAACGGGTAGTTGTAGGAAAGCATTTTGAGATGAATGGCGGGGTCTTTGTGGCCCGTGAAGCCTGTGAAGCGAACGAGACCTTGGGCGCGTGCTTCGTCAAGGGCTTCGATGACGCCGCCCTTGGCGAAGTGTAGCTCCGGGTCGTTGTCGTGGACGACTTCGTGGACTTGCCAGAGGTCTAAGTAATCCGTCTTCAGCCGCCTGAGTGATTCCTTCAACTGCCTGAGCGCCGTTTTTTTGTCGCGCCCGTGCGTGCAAACTTTCGTCATCAAAAAGACCTGCTGGCGTCTGCCCTCAAGCGCGCGGCCCATCCACTCTTCGCTCTTGCCGTCGTGATACTCCCAAGCGTTATCCATCAAGGTGACGCCCGCATCAATCGCCTCATTGACGATGCGCACGGCCTCGCGCTCGCTCTTCGCCAGACCGATGTGGTAGCCGCCCAGCGCCAGCGCAGAGACTTCGACGCCCGTGCGCCCCAACGCGCGGCGCGGTATCTTACCGAAACTTTGACTTCGTGTTGCCATGATGCTCCTCCTCCCCTTGCGCATAACAATGCTAGGAAACGTGCGTTGCTGCTCGAATCCGAAACTGAAAATGAAACGTTGAAGCCGAAGTATGCCACAGGCCGCAGCCAGTAGGAAGGATGAGGGCGAAGACTGAAAGCGCGGCGAGCGCAGACCATGCGCCGCACTTTTCTACTGGGCGGCTTTCATCTCGTCCGGCGATTGGCGCAGTCATGGAGGGGAAGGGACAGTAGTTGTGAGAAACGCTTTAGCCTTCACCCGCCGTGCACGAAGAAGGGGAAGCCACTCAAGGCTTCCCCTTTTGTTGATTGACGGCTGAAGACATCAGCTTAGCGATAGATGTGCTCGCCCTTGTAGGTCTTCCACTCATTCTCGAAGTACTCTGCGTCTTCGCTAGTGCGCGGGTTGACGCCCATCACGATGCCGCCTTCCTTGACGCCCTTCTCATACTCAACGGCGCGTTCCTCAGGAATGCCGGAGCCGATGAGCGCGCCGACGAGTCCGCCCGTTAGGCCGCCCGCGCCGCCGCCAGCCAGCGCCGCAGCGATTGGTCCAGCCACGACGAGGCCGAGGCCCGGCAGCGCAACCGAAGTGCCGATGGCCGCGATAGCCGCCAACACCGCGCCGACCGTGCCGCCGATGGCGGAGCCGACGCCCGCGCCTTCCAGCGCCTTGTCGCCAAGTTCCGTCTGCTTCACCGTGTCGTCAGCGAAATGGCGCTTGCGCGTTTCGTCGGACATCAAAAGATTCACGTCGTCCTTACCGTAGCCGCGACTCTGCAATGAGCCATAGGCACGTTCGGCGCTCTCTCTATCGCGAAACAGTCCGGTCAGCATTTGATTAGAACGCTGGCGTGCAGCGCCCGTCGACGCTTCCGCTGCGCCTTCGTTGCGCAGTCCGGTATTACCTGTCAACGCTCCGGCTGCTTCCTTCACGTTGCCCTTGGCGCGCTCTCCGAACGCAGAAGCTTCCTCGCCCACACTGTCTTTTTTATAGTCGCTCATCTTCTATCCTTTCCTTTCGACAAAACCTTAGATTATGACGCGATACCAGAATCAGACCGCATCACTCCGGTGTACGATTTCACGTCTCAAATACGTGCTTCGCTGAGCATAGAGCAAGGACTGTACCGCTCAAGCCTCGTGTGGCCGCCGCACGCTGGCGAGGGCGGGCGCGATTGATGATTGGATTCGTTTTGCGTGCGGCCAGAGATATTATCTCGACATGGGCCAGTATATGAGTATAATGCGCGTTCGTCCGTCTCCATCTTGCGCGGCGGGAGTTTGCACGAACGCGCTCCGCGCCGCTATGATGCTCTACCACAGCAAGGAACATCGGGTCGGCGCGCTCCGTAAGAGTGATTGTCACACTTAAGGCGGCGCGCCCGGTTGAGTGGGCTTATAGAGCGAGCAGTCTGTTCGTGTCCGTCTCCCCGCAGTGTGATTCTCAGACTGACTGCCGCCCGTCTTTCGTTTCGAAATCTTAATTAACGCTTCAGCGAGGTACATATGAGACGCACCTTTTTAGCTCTGGGACTGATTTTCGCCACCCTAGCCGCGATGGGCTGCACGCGCCGTGGCTCTAACTGCGCCGACCCCGGCGGCATCATCAAGGTCGGCGTCTACGGCGACCTCTCGGGACAAACCTCCAGCTTCGGGCAGTCAACCAAAAACGGCGCGCAAATGGCCGCCGACGAAATCAACGCACGCGGCGGAATAGGTGGTCGCCAGATTCAACTCATCCATGAAGACGACCAGGGCGAACCCGGCAAGGCCGCGACCGTCGTCGCGAAGCTGATTAATCAGGACGGCGTGCGTGCGCTCATCGGCGAAGTCGCTTCGTCAAATTCCATCGCCGCCGCGCCCAACGCGCAGGACGCCAAAGTGCCGATGATTACGCCCTCCTCGACCAACCCGAAGGTCACGGAAATCGGAGACTACATCTTCCGCGTCTGCTTCATCGACCCGTTTCAGGGCGAGGTGATGGCGAAGTTTGCCGCCAACACCTTGAAAGCCAAACGCGCCGCCATCCTCTTCGATTCCAATTCCGACTACAGCAAAGGCTTGACCCGCTTCTTCCAAGAAAGCTTCATCAAGCTCGGCGGTCAAATCGTCTCCGAACAAGCTTATGCCCAGCGCGACCGCGATTTCAGCGGGCAGTTGACGCAGATTCGCTCGGCCAGCCCTGACGTGATTTACGTTCCGGGCTACTATCAGGAAGTCGGCGTCATCGCCAAGCAGGCCAAGCAACTCGGCATCAACGCGCCCCTCATGGGCGGCGACGGCTGGGACGCGCCACAGCTTTGGGACCTCGGCGGCGAATCCCTTAACGGCGCTTACATCTCCAACCACTATTCGGTTGACGACCCCTCGCCCGCGATTCAAAAGTTTGTCGCAGACTACAAGGCTAAATATAACGGTGTCGCGCCGGACGCGCTCGCCGCCCTCGCCTATGATGCCGTGATGGTGCTCGCGGATTCCATCGGACGCGCCGGAGGAACCGAGTGTGCTTCCTTGCGCAACGCCATCGCGCAGACCAAAGAGTTCAAGGGCGTCACAGGCGTCATCAGCCTCAACCCCGAGCGCAACGCCATCAAGCCGGCCGTTGTGTTAGAACTGCGCAATCGCCAGTTTGTCTATAAAGAGACCATTCAACCGAGTGGCGTTGCTCCTGCTCCCGCTGCCAGCGCATCGCCAGCCGCCAGCATGTCGCCAGCAGGAAACACCAACGCGCCGGCAAACACCAACGCGACCGGAGCTAATACCAATGCGGCACCCGCCGCCAATACCGCGGGCGGCAACACGAATCGCGGCAACACGAACACAAGCTCCGTCAACACGAACAGGTAAACGCGCTCCCTCATCGGGATGAATCCAGATGGATACTTTCGTTCAGCAACTCATCAACGGTCTTAACGTCGGAGCCATCTACGCGCTCATCGCGCTCGGCTATACGATGGTCTACGGCATCCTGCGCCTGATTAACTTCGCACACGGCGACATCTACATGGCCGGAGCGTTCGCGGGCTATTTCATCGCGCTCAATATGGGCCTCGCCGGGCCGTCTTGGGGCGGCCTGCTCATTGTCCTCGTCGGGTCGATGATTGTCGCCGCTCTCATCGGCATGGCGATTGAGCGCTTCGCCTATCGTCCGGTCAGAAAATACTCGCGCATGACGACGCTCATTACCGCCATCGGCGTCTCGCTCTTGATAGAAAATTTGTTCGTCGCGCAACTCGGCGGACAGGGCCGCGGCTTTCCACAGTTGCTTGAAGACCGCGCTTACCATCTGTTCGGCAACGCCGCGATTTCCAAATCACAAATCCTGATTTTCGCCGTCTCCATCGCGCTGATGGTGCTCTTGCAGTGGATTATCTTCCGCACGAAGGTCGGCACGGCGATGCGCGCCGTCTCGTTTAATCTCAACTCAGCGAAGCTGATGGGCATCAACACGAACGCCATCATCACCTTCACGTTCGCGCTCGGGTCTGCGCTGGCGGCGGCGGCAGGCGTGCTGACCGCGCAATACAGCCCGACCATAGACCCCTTGATGGGCATCACGACCGGACTCAAAGCTTTCGTCGCCGCCGTGCTGGGCGGCATCGGTAACATTCCGGGCGCTGTGCTTGGCGGCCTGCTCATCGGCGTTGCCGAAACGATGGTCGTCGGCTACGGCGCAAACTTCGGCATCGCTTCGACGTACCGCGACGCCGTCGCCTTCGCCATCTTGATTCTCGTTCTACTACTCCGTCCGTCGGGCCTGCTCGGCACGACCGTGCAAGAGAAAGTATAAAGCGGTGATAGGTGATGGGTGACAGGTGATAAGAGAAAGCATCTTTCTTTTACTTATCACCTGTCACCTATCACCCATCACTTCTTTCGTGAGCTTATGCCAACCTTCGTGAAAAGACTCCTCGGCGCGCTGGTCATTGTCCTGCTGCTCTTGGCCGTCAACGCGGCGATGAGCAAAGAAGGTCTCTTTGGCTTCGGCATCCCTTTGTATCAGGTTGACCTCTGGAAGATGGCGGGCATCAATATCATCCTCGCCGTCTCGCTCAATCTGATTAACGGCTTTACGGGACAATTCTCCATCGGCCACGTCGGCTTCATGGCCGTCGGCGCATACTCGTCGGCCTACCTGACCGTCTACGCCACTCAGGGGCTGGAACAACAGCTCGCCGCCATCCTTGGCGCGCAGGTAGCAGCGGCGATAGTCTTCACGCTCGTCATTCTGGCCGGCGCGTTGGCGGCGGCGGTCGCGGGCTTAATCGTCGGCATCCCGACGCTTCGCCTGCGCGGTGATTATCTGGCTATCGCCACGCTCGGCTTCGCGGAGATTATTCGCATCCTGATTGTCAACATCAACAAGATAGGCGCGGCGACGGGCTTTCGCGGGGCGGTCGAGCCTTGGCCGGGCCGCGCGACCATTCCCGCCTACACCGATTTCATGTGGATTGGCATCTTCGCCGTCATCACCATCATCGTCATCTACAACATCGTCAACTCCGACACGGGCCGCGCTCTCATCTCGATTCGCGAAGACGAACTGGCCGCAACGGCGATGGGCGTCAATACCACTCGTTATAAAGTGACGGCCTTCGTCATCAGCGCCGCCTTCGCCGGAGTCGCGGGCGCGCTCTACGGCCACTGGCGACTTCCACACCCGGCAGACTTCACCTTCACGCGCTCTTTCGAAATCATTATTATGATTGTGCTCGGCGGCATGGGTTCAATCACGGGTTCGGTCTTGGGCGCGCTCGTCATTACGTTTCTGCCCGAACTTCTTAGGTATATTCACGGCGGCGTCTAAGATTACCTTTTGGTGATTTTCGCGGCGCTCATTATTCTGATTATGATAACCATACCGCAGTGAATGCT
>CAZEZJ010000009.1:1917-30572 GCA_964516695.1 uncultured Blastocatellaceae bacterium | reverse complement strand
TCTACGTGGTCAGCGCCAAGTGGACTATCAACCGCTTTGACGGGGAGAGATTCACCGCCGTGCGGCCCAATCTGCCGCAGCGCGTTATCGATTCCAGTTCCGGCCGGTGGGTCATCATTCGCGACCGCTTGGGCGAATGGTGGGTGGCCACGGGCGAAGGTCTGTATCGCTTTCCCAGCGTCAAGCGGCTCGAAGATTTGGCGTCTACTTCGCCGCGCGCCGTCTACACAACAGCCGACGGGCTGGCCGACAACAACATCTCGCGCCTCTTCGAGGATTCGCGCGGCGACATCTGGATTAGTTCTTATAACCCGCCCGTGATGCTCACGCGTTGGGAACGCTCGACGGGCGCTTTTCATCGTTATGCGGAAGCACACGGATTGCCCGCCTTTAACTGGACGAATGTTTTTAACGAAGATGCTGGCGGCAATCTCTGGATTGGGCTGCACAACGGCGGGCTGGCGCGTTATCGTCAGAAACGCTTTGAGGTTTTTGGAACGAACGAAGGCGTGCCCGAGGGTTTGAGCCAGGGGCTTTACTTCGACGCCGCGGGCCGTCTCTGGATTGCCGCGGCGGGAAAGGGAACCGGACGCATTGACGACCCACTGGCCGAGCACCCGCGCGCCGTGCCCTTCACGACGACCGAAGAACTCAACAGCGATAATTTACACTGTTTCGCGGAAGACGCTTGGGGCCATATCTACATCGGAACGGCGCGCGGCGTTGAAAGGCTCGATTTGAAGACGGGCCGCATCAGGCATTTCACGGTCGCTGACGGTCTGGTTAAAAGCGAAGTGATGGCGGCCTTTCGCGACCGCCGTGGCGCGCTCTGGTTTGGCACGCGCGAGGGACTCTCCCGCCTCGTGCCTGAGCCTGAGCGTCCTCAACCGCCGCCGCCCATTTTCATCAGCGGCCTACGCATCGCCGGTGTGCCTCACGCGGTCTCCGAACTCGGGGCGACGGAAGTTTCCGGCCTCGTGCTCGAAGCGGGCCAGAATCAGATTCAGATAGACTTTTTCGGCCTCAGCTTTTCGTCGGGCGCGAATCTTCGTTATCAATATCTGCTGGAAGGCGTTGACAAGGAGTGGAGCGCGCCGACAGACCAGCGCACCGTCAACACCAATCTAGCGCCTGGCACCTACCGTTTTCTAGTGCGCGCCGTGGGCCCAGACGGCACGGCCACGCCGAACCCTGCCAGCGTTAGTTTCACCATCTTGCGTCCCATCTGGCAGCGGTGGTGGTTTTTGACGCTCGCCCTCTTGCTCATCGCGGCTGCGGTTTACAGTATCCTCCGCTACCGCTTCGCCCGCGCCCTCGAACTCGAACGCGTCCGCACGCGCATCGCCACCGACCTGCACGACGACATCGGCGCGAGCCTCACGCAGATTGCTATCTTGAGCGAAGTCGTCAACCAGCGCGTGAATGCAAACGGCGCGAAAGCCTCCAGCGTCATCGAGCCGCTACAGATGATTGCGGGCACTTCGCGCGAGTTGGTTGACGCCATGAGCGACATCGTGTGGGCCATTAATCCGCGCAAAGACCACTTGAGCGACCTCTCGCAACGTATGCGCCGCTTCACGAGCGACATTCTCGGCGCGCGCGATATAGAGTTTCGCTTTCGCGCCCCCGGCGCAGACGAAAAGAACATCCGGCTCGGAGCAGACCTGCGCCGCGAGGTTTACTTAATCTACAAGGAGAGCATCAACAATCTGGCGAAGCACTCCGGTTGCACCGCAGCCGACCTGCTCTTTCAAATCGAAAAAGACTGGCTGACCATCACCATCACCGATAACGGCAGAGGCTTCGACTTCGAGCGAATCCTCAACGGAGAGCACAGCGGCCTCGGCGGCCACGGCCTTTTAGGACTCAGGCGGCGCGCCGAAGCCTTGGGCGGCACCTACGACGTAAAATCCACACGCGGCACGGGCACCACCGTCAAACTGAAAATCCCGACTTCGGATCGCCATCGCCAGCCTCCGTTCTGGAAAAAGCTACTACCTAAACAGGTAGTGCGTCGCAAGCGTTAACCGTAGTAAGCTTCAGACCTCGCCGCGAACCTCAGGCAAACGAAGAGCGGGCTAAAGAGAGGACTGATGCTGGAACAAAACTTAAAGAGCATAAACGCAATGGAATTGACGACACCGCCGGACACCATCAAGGTCGCAATCATCGAAGACCGGCGCGAAATACGCGAAGGTCTCAGCATGTTGATTGGCGGAACTGCGGGCTACGCCTGCACGGGCAGTTATCGTTCGATGGAGGAAGCGCTCGATAAAATCGGCCACAATCTGCCGGACGTGGTGTTGTCTGACATCGGGCTGCCCGGCATGGACGGCATCGCGGGCATCCGCATTCTCAAGGAGCGCCACCCTCAACTGCTGGTCTTAATGCTCTCGGTTTACGACGACGACGACCGCATTTTCGACGCCCTGTGTGCCGGAGCGTGCGGCTATTTGCTGAAGAAAACGCCGCCGCTGCGCTTAATCGAAAGCCTCAAAGAGGCTGCCACGGGCGGCGCGCCGATGTCGCCGGAGGTGGCCCGCCGCGTTATCACGCTCTTTCGCGATTTTCGCCCGCCCGAGCGCGCCGATTATCAATTAACTCCCCACGAAATGAGGCTCTTGAAGCTCCTCGTCGAAGGACACAACTACAAAACAGCCGCCTTTGAGCTAAAAGTCAGCGTCAACACCGTCTCCTTCCACATGCGCCACATCTACGAAAAACTCCAAGTCCACTCCAAATCCGAGGCGGTCGCCAAAGCCCTGCGTCACCGGCTGATTAAATAGGTAGGCAGCAGGCGCTCTCCCCTCGGCGGTAATGAACTTAACGGCCAGTGATAACCCGGGTTATCACTGGCCGTTAGTCTTAATCGCAACCTGCTTTGGCCCTTAAAACTGCCTCCGGCCCGCTGCCCGGCTGCCTGCTTTTTCCCTCTCTCACATTGCTACCTGTATAGGTGGTGTCGAGCGGCCACGGCGCGGCGTATAACCACACCATGACAGCCGGACAAATAAACCGGCACGGTGAGCGAGAGAGTTTACCGGAACTTATTAGTTGAAGCTTTTGGAGGAAGCGCTACAGATTATGAAGATAGTTTACGCCATGTGCAGCCCGCGCCAGTTGGACTTTTACCTGACGGACAAACGCGAGGCTGTGCCCCCGGGCGCGACCGTGTTCGCCATCTGCACTAATGACCGTACCATCGAGAATCAAGACGAAGACCTCTTCGCCGCCATTACGGACGAAGAATATTTCACGCTCCGTGCGATGGTCAACGAAGCCGAGCGGCTGGAAGCCCAGACAGGGAGCGCAAGCGCGCCCTCCGTTTGGCAGGCGATTAGCAAATTTTTCCGCCGGATGTTGGCCCTGCTCTTCGGCGTGAGCGCAAACAAGCGAAGCCAGGCGAGAAAGTTTCCGACCTGTGCGGCCAGCAGGGTAGTTCCCGTCAGGCTGTGAAGACGAGGCTTCGCTAACGATTGACGAATTTTTTTAACTTGAATGAGGTGACTGACTGTGAACAATAGCGCGCTCCCAAAAACAGACGGCCCACGGCCCACGAGAAGCTGCTGCTATTCGCTCGCTCAGATGAAGAAGGGCGTCCCTACGCGCCTCCTCTGTCAAGAGACCCCCAAACCCCCGCGCCCGCAGATAGGAGCGGACGCCACAACCAAGAGGAGAATTTCCATGACTAAGTTGAGAATCATCATCCAGAGTTTAACCATCTGCCTTTTACTTGTGGCCGCCAGTTCCTTTGCCCAGGCGCAGAGCCGCACGTGGGTTTCGGCAACCGGCAGCGACGCCAACCCTTGCAGCCGCACCGCTCCCTGCCAGACCTTCGCCAGCGCTATCTCGAAGACCTCCGCGGGCGGCGAAATCTCCGTGCTCGACCCGCACGGCTTCGGCTCAGTCACCATCACCAAGTCCATCACGATTAACGGCGAGGGTACGCTTTCGAGCATTCTCGTCGGTCTCAACGGAACGGGCATCACCGTCAACGCCGGAGCTTCCGACACGGTTTACATCAAGAACCTGGACATCAACGGAGCCAACAACGGCCTCAACGGTATTAACTGGATAGCGGGCAACGCGCTCGTCGTCGAGAAGACTAGGATTTACAACTTCACAGGCACGGGCATCAACGTCAATAAGACAACCGGAGGTTTTCTCTCCGTCTCGAATGTAACTACTTCTAACTGCGTCGTCGGCGGCATCGTCTCGGCCACCAGCGGCGGCACGCTGCGCTCTGAAATCTACGAAACGAAAGTCTTTGGCAGCACCAACGGTTTCAAGGCGGGCGCTAATTCGCAAATGACCGTCAAGAGCAGCGCGGCTTCGGGCTGCGGCACGGCCGGCTTCGTCGCTTCCGGCGCGACCGCCTTCATGAACATGGATAGCTGCGTAGCAACGAACAATGGAGACGGCGTCAAGGTGGAATCAAGCGGTACGGTTCGCCTCGGCGCAAGCACAGTCGCCAATAACATCATCAACGGGCTAAACAACGCAGGCGGGACGATTGAGTCGTATCAGGACAACTACATTCGCGGCAACCCGGCGTCGAGCGCGCCGAGCAACGTTAATCCTAGCTAGTTTTCCGCTCTCATCCAAAAGCCCCGTAGCTCGTCGCGGATTGCGATAAGCTACGGGGCATCTCTCGTTTTAAGTTAAAATTTTCCTGCGAGCCAGCGGCGCACGGGCCGCCCTGCCCCCTCTATCTCTACCAATCTTCCTGAGCGATATATTTGAGCACGTGCTTGATGGAAGTGACGCTGTAGCTGCCGTCGGCCCTGATGATGGGCACGTGGCGATAGCGGCCCATCGCCATTTTGTTGAGCGCGGCGGCGACCGAATCCGTCTCCTGCAAAGCTTCCGGGTGAGCGCTCATCACTTCGCTCACCGGGCGCTCCGCCGCTCCTGCCTTTTCGCCCGTCATCTTGCAGAGCACGTCATGCTCCGTGAAGATGCCGACGAGTTGGCCTTCATCGAGCACGAGCGCGCAAGCCTTCTGCGCATCTTTCATTCGCCGCGCCACCGCAAGCGCCGTCTCGTCGGGCCGCGCCGTTAGTATCTCTTCCTGTTCAAGCCGGTGTAGATTGTCTTCCATCACGGAACGCGCGAGGCCCTCGGTTGCATCCGAGCGCGGCACGTCCAAGTCGCGCAGCGATTTCATGCAATTCTCGCAGCGGTCCATGCCCTCTATATTATCGAAACCACATGACGGACAAATCATTCGTCGCTTCGCCCCTTAATTTAAGCTCACCGGTGGAAGGCTCCCGCCAACACTTTGAGCCGCCATATCCGCCAGCCTTGAAAATCTTTTGCTAACAACAGTCTATCCATGTTCCGGCGATAGCTCAAGGTCTTCGGGAAAAGAGACGATAGACAAGACGCAGCCACCAGGCGACGAAGGCGGCGGTTGCCATTGTAATCAGCGTCGCGAGAATCGGCTGTTTGCCCGCGTGCTTGAAAAGATTACCCGCATACTGGCCCTCTGTTTTGACGACTCCATTGCCTGAAACCTTGAGCCGCAGTTCTTCCGGGCCGACTGCGAGATTACCGATAATCAGGTGCGGTTGACCTGCAACGCTGCGGGCGCTGTCAACGGGAGACGGGGAAGGAGCGGGCTTGCCGTCTGCCGTCAACAGATTGATGCTGACGCCTTGCGCGCGGAAAGGCTCGTCTCCAAAATTGAACGGCTCGATAAAACCGTCTTTCCCGCGCCAGGTGGATTTCATGTCGGAAGGCTTGAAGGTGAAATAAAACATGGAATTCGCCGGCACTCTAAATTCCAGCGCGAGCGCTCCTGTTATCGTTAGCTCCTCTTGCTCACCGAGTTGTAATTGCTTTTCGCAGCCGGGCGCTTGAGGATTGCCGGGCGGCGGCTTCGTGGCAAAGCTCAGAAGCAACTCGACATCCACTGTCATCGCAAGCAAGCGCAGGCGGTCGGAGCCGGGACTGAAAGGTTGAAAGAAACTAATCTTCGCCGGCGGCTTCGAGCCGGAGGGCAGCTTCAACGTCAGAGACGTTTTACACCTTTCACTATCAGCGGGCGCGGGCGCTGAAGCTGCCCCCTCAAAATAATCAATCTTCTGGAGGCCCGCGAGCGTCATGCCTTCGACGCCCCACGCTCGCAGCAGTTCGATGGTTTCATCCGCGAATTGCGCGTTATCGAAGTGAATGTCCACGACTTCATTCGGACTTCCCGCATATGAAAGCAGTAGTCCGGTCGAGACGGCGATGCTCGGGTGTTCGATGAGCAGTTCGTGCTGTTTGAGCTTTGCGCTGGCGGGAGCGAACTTCGGCGCGGTCTCGACATTGACGGGCAAAGGGATGTCGGTCAGTTTCAGGATGAGATAAGATTCAAGCAAGACGACGGCAGCCAACAGCAACACCAACGTCGCGGCGCGAACCCACCATCTGTCCCTGTAAACCTTCTGTATCTTTCGCTTGAGAACGAAAAATCGCATGGCCTCTTCGCCTCCATGGGTTTAAGGCAAGGAGAGTTTGCCGCGAGCGAGAGCGCTTTCGCAGCGCAGCCGTCTCGTTAATCTACAATGACGGCGCGGCCCGACCAGACGAGCAGCCAATCGGCGCTGCCGGTGCGCGCATTCAAGTGCAATTGATGCGCGCCGATGGAAAAACCTCGGCCGACACTCTTTTTGCCATCCCACTGCCTGGAACGCCGCCCGTCGCGCCGAATAGGCCCAAGTTTTTTGGCGTAGACTAAACTCATGCCCAAGGCTCGCCTGACGGCTTTGCCGATCCAGAATTCCGCGCTCACATCTATGTAGTCGTTGCGCGAATGAAAGCTGTAGCCGACTTGCTCGCCCTTGCGGGTATTGATTCTGCCGGGCTGGAAATCGACCTCATCAATCGTGACTGACCCAACTGCTTGAGGGCCTGCGCCGAACGCGTAGAGGCGAAAGCTTGCGAGTTGCCCGGCCCCTTGAGAAGTATTGACCGCCTTGATGGTAATCAAAGCTGCTTGCGGTTTATCGCCAAACCGCTCGGGGAGATTGAACAACACCTCACGCGGTTGTCCTGTTCCGGTCGCCGTCAGTTCTTGAATGAAAGGCTGAACGTCCTTGACTTCAAACGTAATCGTCGCGCTGCTTCGCGCCTCCAGTTCAAAATTGACGACCACCGGCCAGTTGCCTTTAACGAAAGCCGTGAAGGAAAAGTCGCTCATGTTGAAAGAGCGTGGAAGCTGCGCGCCCGTGCGGTATAGTTCCCGCTCCTTGAGTTCTTTGTGTCGATTACATTTCAGGAAGCCGAGGATTTTTCTAAGCGTGCTGCGGCCTTTCGCCGCCTTTGGCGCGGACGAAGGCGACGCAGAGGGCTGCGGCGAAGGCGAGACGCCCTGTTCCTGCGCCGCAATTCCAGCTTGAACGCGGAGCGCGAATTGAGAGAGGGCTAAAAAACAGGCGGCGAGAACAAAGAGAGCCAGCGGAAAACTTCTCTGTCTGTGATGAGCAATCGACATGATGCTTACCTCCTCGGATGAGAATGCGGATTCAGCGTGTGGGAGAATCCGAAGATGAGTTTAATGGTCGCCGCGAGGAAAAACGGGCGCGTAAAATGCGCTTGACCGAGCCAAGCGTCCGCTTTCGCGGGCGGCAAGGATTTAACACCACTTTCGCGCCGGTGCTCTTTCGTGCGCGCAAGTGCTGTCTAAGGATGAAGGTGCGAGGAAGTTTAACTCTTAGCTTCGGGCCACCGGCCCAAAGCTAAGAGTTGCTAGTCTATTCCACTGTCCACATTTCGCCGCTGTAAAGCAATTTCTCCAGACTGCCGCGACCGGACTTGGCTATCGCCGCTTCTATCTGGGCGGTCATCATGTCTTCGTAGGTCTTGCGCTCGACGGCGCGGAAGATGCCGACGGGCTGCGGAAAGTCAGGCTGTTCCATGCGCGCGAGCATGAAGGCGACCGAAGGGTCTTTGAGGTTGATGTCGTGCACGAGAATGTCGTCTTCGGTGATACCGTTTTCACCGATGGTCACGACTTCAGGGTGCGCGCCCTTCATGCGAATGCCGAGGTTGCGGTCTTTGCCGAAAATCATCGGTCGCCCATGTTCGAGATAGAGCACGCGGTCGGAGCGAACGCTGCGCTCCGTGAAATACTCGAATGCCTTATCGTTGAAGATATTGCAATTCTGGTAGACTTCGAGAAACGAAATACCCTTGTGCTTGGCCGCCGCTTCGACCATCGCGCCCAGATGCTTAACGTCAATGTCAATCGAACGGGCGACAAACGTGGCCTCAGATGCTATCGCGACCGACAGCGGATTGAGCGGGTAATCAATGGTTCCCATCGGCGTTGATTTCGTCTTCTTGCCGAATTCCGAAGTCGGGCTGTACTGGCCCTTGGTCAATCCGTAGATGCGATTGTTGAAGAGAATGTAGTTGATGTCTAGGTTGCGACGAATGGCGTGCATGAAATGGTTGCCGCCGATGGAGAGCGCGTCGCCGTCGCCCGTAATCACCCAGACGCTCAAATCAGGATTGGAGCTTTTGATGCCGGTCGCTATCGCGGGCGCGCGACCGTGAATCGAGTGAAAGCCGTAGGTGTTCATGTAATAGGGAAAACGCGAGGAGCAGCCGATGCCGGAAACGAACACTATCTTCTCGCGCGGGATGCCGAGTTCGGGCATCACCTTCTGCACGTTGTTCAAAATCGCGTAGTCGCCGCAACCCGGGCACCAGCGCACTTCCTGCCCAGACACGAAATCCGCTTTGCTCAGTTTGACGGGCGGCGGCGCTTCTTCCCGCGCCGCGGTCGAACCCGCATAAGCTTCCGCCGAGACAGCCGCCTCCACGTTGTCTTTCAACTTATCATGCCCGTTTGTTCCGTTACCGTTTGTACTCATTTTTCTTCCTCGTTACTTTACGCACCGTCGGGAATTAAACCCGATTATTATTTGGAAAATAGCCGTTCTTCTCAACGCAGACGTTGCTGCGCTACTAGGCCCAGCAATAACACCACGGCGATAACGACGGCGATTAACAGGCTGACCTTGATGAGAAACTTCAAGACGAGCAAAGCAAACGCCGCCAGCAGCACGTAGATTAGAAGTTTGATTCCATTGTTCATCCGAAAATCTCAGCTACGGAAATCTGAAAGCCCGGCACGACCTCGCCGCCGTCGAGAATGTCTCGCTCCGTCATGGTCACAATGTTTGTGAGCGAGCGATAAACGGTGACGGTTTTCAGCTTCGGGCTAACAATCCAAACCATACGCGTCCCGGCCTCTAGCCACTCCTTTACCTTTTCTTCAATTTCGCTGGCCGTATCGCCCGGACTCGTAATCTCCACTGCTAAGTCAGGCGCGCCAATCCAATAACCCAGTGTGCTTCCTACTTCCTCAATACGCTCTTGTCGAATGAAAGCGATGTCAGGAGCGCGCACCGTATCTGGATTGCTCTTCAGCTTGAAACCCGTCTCCGCCAAATAAACCTTGCCGAGCTTGTTGCTTTTAATATAATGACCGAGCGGCACCGCAAGCTCCATCCCGATTCTTCCATGCTCGTGACCCGCCGGCGACATCTGTCGCAACTCACCGTTGATTAGCTCATAGCGAAACTTACCTCTCGGCAATGCCAACAGTTCTTCCGCCGTCATCAGCCTGCTGGTCGTACTGCTCATGGCTTACAAATACTCCTCGACCTTGCGCATAATCTCGCTAATCTGGAAGGGGCGGCCCTTGACCTTCGAGAAGGCGACGGCGTCCACGAGAAAGCGCGCGCGAATCATCGTACAGAGTTGGCCCAGGTTCATTTCGGGGACGATGACGGTCTCAAAGCCTGAGAGCACTTCGCCCAGATTCTTCGGGAACGGATTGAGATGGCGCAGGTGCGCGCTCGATACAGGCTTGCCTTCGCGCTGCAACTTTTCGACAGCCGACGTGATGGAGCCATAGGTCGAACCCCAGCCGAGCACCAAGACCTTGCCCGCTGGCGCGCCGAAGATTTCGATGGGCGGAATGTCATTGGCGGCGCGGTCAATCTTTTCCTGCCTGAGCTTGACCATGAAGTGATGGTTCTCGGGGTCGTAGTTGACGTTGCCCGTCAAGTGCTGTTTTTCGATGCCGCCGACGCGGTGTTCGAGGCCGGGCGTGCCCGGAATCGCGAGCGGGCGAGCAAGGGTCTCTTCATCGCGCGAGTAGGGCAGGAAGTTTTCGGGGTCGGTGGCGAAGGTGATGTTGATTTCCGGCAGCTTGTCTATGTCGGGTAAGGCCCAAGGCTCCGCGCCGTTGGCGAGATACCCGTCTGACAGATAAAAAACAGGCGTCATGTATTTGAAAGCGAGGCGCACGGATTCAATCGCCATATCGAAGCAATCGGCGGGCGTGGCGGGCGCAATGACAATCGCGGGGCATTCGCCGTTGCGGCCCCAGACGGCTTGAAAGAGGTCTGCCTGTTCGGTCTTCGTCGGCAAACCCGTCGAAGGGCCGCCGCGTTGGACGTTAACGATGATGACGGGCAGTTCCGTCATCACAGCGAGGCCGATGGCTTCCTGCTTGAGCGCAACGCCCGGCCCGGAGGTTCCCGTCAAGCCGATGTGGCCTGTGAAGCTCGCGCCGATGGCGGCGCAGATAGCGGCGATTTCGTCTTCGGCCTGAAAGGTTTTGACGCCGTAGTTTTTATGGCGCGCCAGCTCATGCAGGATGTCGGAGGCGGGCGTAATCGGGTATGAGCCGTAAAAAAGGGGACGGCCCGCAAGCTCAGCCGCCGCGACAAATCCGATGGCGGTCGCTTCGTTGCCCGTAATCTTGCGATAGCGGCCGGGCGTAATCTGCGCTTTCTTGACCTTGTAGTGTGTGGTGAAAACTTCGGTCGTGTCAGCGAAGTTGTAGCCGGTTTTGAGCACGATTTCGTTGGCCTTCATCACCTCTGGATTCTTCGCAAACTTGCTTCTAATCCACTCGACGGTCGGCTCCATCGGCCTGTCATAGAGCCAATAGAGAACGCCGAGCGCGAAGAAGTTTTTGCAGCGGTCCATCTCTTTGCGCGAGAGCTGCACCTGGCCTTTCAAGGCGTTGAGGTTGAGCGTCGTAATCGGCAGGCGATGAACGCGATAGCCCTTGAGCGTGTCGTCTTCGAGCGGGTTCGCCTTGTAGGCGGCGTGTTCGAGATTCGCGGTTGTAAACTCGTCGGTGTTGATAATCAAAGTGCCGCCCTCTTCGAGGTCAGGCAAGTTGACTTTCAAGGCCGCGGGGTTCATCGCCACGAGGACGTTTGGCTGGTCGCCGGGCGTGCGTATGTCTTGGCTGGAAAAGTTTAACTGAAAGCCGGAGACGCCGGGCAAACTGCCAGCGGGAGCGCGAATCTCGGCGGGAAAGTCGGGCAGCGTCGAGATGTCGTTGCCGACGACGGCCGAGGTGTTTGTAAACTGCGTGCCCGTCAACTGCATACCGTCGCCGGAATCTCCGGCGAAGCGAATCGTGACGGTCTCCAACTCTTCCAGATTTTTTTCGACCTGAGTATCAGGGGGTTCGATGACGGTGCTCATAATTGCGTCTTAATTTTTGATTCGCGATTGTTGATTGGACAGGGACAGATGCTGCGAATCTGACTGCAAAATCTGTAACAGCGGTTTTCGCCTTATCCAATCTAAAATCTAAAATCGCAAATCTAAAATCCCTTTCATCCTCCTTCGGGTGTGTCCATCACTTGGGCCGGGACGGGCGGCAGATTCATCGTCTCTTTCGGGTAGCTTTCGGCCAGATAGGTAATCACGTCGAAGACCGAAACCGCGCCGATGAGTTCGCCCTCGCGGACGAGCGGAATATTGCGATAGCTCTTCTCGTTCATCAGACGAACGGCGTCACCGATGGTGGCCTCGGCCGAAAGCGTGGCGACGACGGGCGACATCAATTCGCTGACGGGCGTTTCCATGCTCACCTCTTCACCGATAACTTTCGTCAAAAGGTCGCGCTCGGTGAAGATGCCGACGACGCGCTTGCCCTCGCAGACGATGACGCAGCCGCCCTCATCCTTTTTCATCTTCTCGATGGCTTCCGCTAAGGGCGCGGAAGGCTCTATGTAAACGTAGTCTTCGGTTTCAAGCTGTGTGATGTTGTCGCGGCGCGCGTAGCGCAGGCCGTCGGTTTTGTCGGCTGGCGTCTCGGCATGATTTTTCTGCTGTGCGGCTTGGTCGGCTGACATGAACGCTTGCTCCATCTACGCGGGAAAATCGTTCTCACAATACCGAAGTTAAATTGTAGACTGAAGAAGGCAAAAGGTAAAAGGCAGAAGGTAAAAGTAAGGTAAAAGGTAAAAGGTAAAAGGTAAAAGTACAGGCGGAAACCATTTTTATTAAAACTGTCTTTCCCTCACTTTTACCTTCTGCCTTTTACCTTTTACCTTTTTACTTTTACCTTCTCATATGGCGACATCAACGCGAGGCGGGCGACGATGGCGGGCAAGAGGGCGAGCGTGTGTTCGATTTCGGGTGCTGTGTTGTAGCGGCCCAGCGAAAATCTGATGGAGCCTTGCGCCGCCGTATAGGGCACGTTCATGGCGCGCAGCACGGCGGAGGAAACGTGCGATTCGGCGTTGCAGGCAGAGCCGGTGGAGACGCAGATGCCTGCTTCGTCCAGATGCGCGAGAATGCTCTCGCCCTCTATGTACTCGAAAGAGATGTTGGCCGTGTTGGGCAAGCGGCGCTCGCGGTCGTTTGTGCCGTTCAGGCGCGTGTTGGGAATCGTGGCGAGGATGGTGTCTTCGAGTTGGTCGCGCAAGCTGCGGATGCGCTCGTGCCCGTCGAAGTTTTTCGCTAATTCACAGGCCGCGCCGAGCGCGACGATGTAGGGCACGGCTTCCGTTCCGGCGCGCCGCCCGCGCTCCTGCCCGCCGCCGATGATAAACGGCGCGAGCTTCAACCCCTCGCGAATATACAGAGCGCCGACGCCCTTCGGAGCATGAAATTTATGGCCCGCGAGCGCGAAGAGGTCTACCTGCGACTCGCGCACGTTAAACGGAATCTTGCCGATTGCCTGCACGCCGTCAACGTGAACGAGAGCGCCGGAGTTTTCGTGTACGATGCGAGCGATTTCTGCGACGGGGAAGAGCACGCCCGTTTCGTTATTCGCCAGCATGACGGAGACGAGAGCCGTGTCAGGCCGGAGCGCGGCGCGTAAATCTTCCAAGTTAAGATTGCCTTGCTCGTCAACCTCAAGCCACGTCACCTCGTAGCCGTTTTTCTCAAGGCGCTCGCAGAGATTCCTGACGGCTTCGTGCTCGACTCTGGTGGTCACTAGATGTCGCTTCAACGGCTGTTCATCCAGCACGCCGCGAATGGCCCAGTTGTCTGCCTCCGAGCCGCAGGAGGTGAAAACAATCTCACTCGTCGCGCTTGCGCCGAGCAGCGCGGCGACCTGTTCACGCGCACGCTCGACGCTCGCGCGCATCTGCCTGCCAAAGGTGTGCGCGGAGGAAGGGTTGCCGTACAGCTCTGCGAGGTAAGGCTGCATCGCCTCTGAGACTTCCGTTGCGACGCGCGTGGTGGCGTTGTTGTCTAAGTAGATAATCTCTGCGGTCATCTGGATATTCCCTGCGTGGCTTGAGCTGCGGACGACTTTCTGTAGAGCCGCAGCCACTTGAATTTGCCGCAGCGGCGACACCAGCCGGGCTGCCTGGTCTTGGAGGTCGCTTTATACCTGATGCCGCCGGAGTCCCAGATGGAGATTTCGTATTGACAAGCGGGACACTGAAGCATCCAGTCGCGCGATTCGGCCTCCATCTTCGCGGCTAGGTCGCGCGGGAACACGGACATCAAAAACTTCTGTATAAATCTCATCGGAAAAACTCCTCTCTAGGGGAAAAGTAGTTCTTTCCTGCAAGAGCGTCCGTCACGCGCGCTCTAGGGTTCAACTAAGAGCCTGCGCGCCGTCCGTGCGCCAGTAGTCTTCCAGTATATCTTCTATCAAGGGATGGCACGAATGGCAGCCGCCGCCCGCGTTGCAGGCTCTTGTGACTTCCGCGATGGTGCGCAGACCGTGTGTGTGAATGGCCCGCTCGATTGATTTTTCGGAGACGCCGAAGCAGGTACAGATTAAAGCTTCTTCGCCCAGCCATTCTTCGCGCGTCGCGTTGTGGTAGTTGGTGAGAGCCGCGAGCAGAGCGCTAGAGCAGAGCGCCACGCATTGCAGCTTTTCCGGCGGCACGTCCGCGAGATGCTGGGCGATGCCGCTTGCAAGCGACGGGCTTGAGGCGAGAGACGCCGCCTCGGCAATCGTCAGTCCCTTGATTGTTTCGGTCAGGACGGAAGCGGCGGCGATGAGATAACCGCACCCTGCGGCTTTGAATTTCGCGTCCGTGATAACGCGCGTTTCCTCGTCCAACGCGAGCGTCAGACGCAGCGCAGCGCCGCACAAGAGCGACCCGGCATCTCCGACGGCTGGCGTTGGCGACACTTCACCGACGTTGCGCGGGCGCAGAAAATGTTCTCTGACGGGGCCGGAGTAATAAGACATAGAGACAAACCATCAAGCGCAAAGCTTGCCAGACTGGCTTGCGAGCGTAGCCGCGCGCCTGACGGTTTGTCAAAACTTCGATAGTGTCCTAATTTCGTGGTGCTATACTTTTTAGCGGTGCAAAAACCGTTCTTTTCCGACACAAAACCGAGTTGTCCGATTATTATGGACGAGCAAATTTCAGATTTAGTCACTCCCTCGCAGGATGAACTCAATAGATTATGGCAGCACGGGCTGCACGAGGAGCGGCTTTTTCACGACCGCCTGAATTACTTCTCGGTCGTTGAAATCGGATTGCTTTCGGCTTTCGCCATTCTCTACAACAAAGGCCGTCCGTTCGGTTTACTAGCTCCGCTGACCGCCGCCGCCTTAGCCTTTACCGTCTTTTGGCTCTTACTTCAGTATAAACATTGGCGCTATTGTATGTTCCTAAATTCAAGACTGCGTGAAATTGTTCCTGAATTTCGGAGGACAGTTGATGCCTACTTTGGTCACAGCACGACCAATAAGCAGACAACTGCTTTTTCATTCTCCAAACCTCTGTCGCTCGCGGCTCCCGTGCTTTTTGCTCTGATGTGGATAGCGTTCCTGATTTGGATTACCGTGCATCCGTAAAGTCAAACCATTTGCTTTCCACCCCACAAAATTAGGACGCGACTTAAATTGCTAAGAATTCGACAAAAGCAACCGCCTGCGTCATAATCAGGGTCGAGTGTGAGACTTGGACGCCAATTGCCGGCAGGCAATCAAAGGCGCTCCGCCGGCATCAAAAAATATCGTTTGAGAGCGGCCTGTACAGCCCCCGCTGATTAGCAGAAACATATGTCTGAAGTTACAAAAGAGAGCGTGCTCGACGCCCTGCGGCAGATTCAAGACCCGGATTTGCACAAGGACATCGTGACGCTCGGCTTTATCAAGGATTTGCAGATTGACGGCGGCCACGTGTCGTTTCGCATCGTGCTGACGACGCCCGCCTGCCCCGTGAAGGAACAGATGGAGGAGCAGGCGCGACGGTTCGTGAGCGCCGTTTCCGGCGTCGCAGCGGTGAGCGTCAAGATGGACGCGGAAGTTCCGCAGGGGCGCGGGCTGGGCGAGAAGGTCAGCGTTCCAGGCGTGCGTAATATCATCGCGGTTTCTTCGGGCAAGGGCGGTGTGGGCAAGTCAACGGTGGCGGTCAACATGGCCGTCGCGCTCTCCCTCGACGGCGCGCGCGTCGGATTGATGGACGCGGATGTCTACGGGCCAAACGTGCCGCTGATGCTTGGCGCAAACAACGCGCGCCCCGAAGTCGAAGGCAATAAGCTGATTCCGCTTGAGGCTTACGGCGTGCGCTTGATGTCTATGGCCGTGTTGCAGCCGGGCGACAAGCCTATGATTGTGCGCGGGCCGATTTTGCACGGATTGGTCAAGCAGTTTTTGTCGGACGTGCTGTGGGGCGAGCTTGATTATCTGATTGTTGACATGCCGCCCGGTACGGGCGATGTCCAACTCAGTCTGGCGCAGCTTGTGCCCGTGCAGGGCGCTGTGCTGGTGACGACGCCGCAGGAAGTCGCCGTGATGGATGTCAGGCGTGCTCTGAGGATGTTTGAGACGGTGGCTGTGCCCGTGCTCGGCGTGGTGGAGAATATGAGTTATTTTATCGCGCCGGACACCGGAACGCGTTATGATATTTTCGGTGAGGGCGGCGGGCAGAAGTTGGCCGAGCAGTATGGCGTGCCTTTCTTGGGCGCGGTGCCTTTGGGAATGGAAGTGCGCGATGGCGGCGATAGGGGCGTGCCCGTCGTAGTGGGCCAGCCGGATTCGCCGCAGGCCGTGGCTTTTCGCCGTGTGGCGGAAGAAGTGGCGCGGCAAGTTTCGATAGAAGCGATGAAACCGGAGCTTGTGGTTTTAGGCAAAGCTCGATAAATTCGATTTTCGATTTTTGATTTTACATTTGCGATTGGATAAGGACAGATGCGGAATCTGACTTTAGAATCTGTCGAGGTGTTTTTCACCTTATCCAATCAAAAATCGCAAATCAAAAATCAAAAATAATAAAGGGAGAGAAAGTAATGACAGCGACAATTGCTCCGACGATGACGTTAGGCGTCACGCAGGCGGCGGCGGAAGAGATTAAAAAGTTTATGGCCGGTGAAGAAGGCTTGCCGGAGACGGCGGGCCTGCGCGTTCGCGTCGTGCCGGGCGGTTGCTCCGGTTTTCAGTACAGCCTGAACATCGAAGAGGAATCACGCCAGGGCGACCACATTCTTGACGAAAAGGGCGTGCGTCTTTTCGTTGACATGTTCAGCGCGCAGTATTTGAACGGCGTCGAGATTGATTATGTGACGAACGTGATGGGTTCGGGCTTTACCTTCAAGAACCCGAACGCCACGGGCGGCTGCGGCTGCGGCTCCTCTTTCACAGCCTAAATCTGATTCGTTAACTTTTGAAAGCGCGGCGCGCGTGGAACAAGCGTTATCCATCCTCTCTTTTTGGCGGGTGGAAAGCGTTGTCCGCGCGCGTGCCGCGCTTTTGCTGTTGCTACTGCTGGTAAACTTCGATTCGCCTTTCATCCCTTGAAGAGAGAGTGTGACGCGATGTTGAGCTTGATTGAGGCCGAGACGCCTGAGCAGTTTGCGCAGGTGCGCCAGTTGTGGCGAGAGTATGCCGCGTGGCTGGAGGTTGACCTGTGCTTCCAAAACTTCGAGAAGGAACTAGCGGAACTTCCCGGCAGGTACGCTCCGCCTGAAGGGCGCTTGCTGCTGGCCTTGAGCGACCATCAACTGGCCGGATGCATCGCTTTGAGGAAAATCGCTGAAGGCACCTGCGAGATGAAGCGGCTGTATGTGCGGCCCGGGTTTCGCGGGCAGCGAATCGGGCGGCATTTGACAAACGCTTTAATCGAAGAGGCGCGTGCCATAGGCTACGCGCGAATGCGGCTCGATACGCTGCCCGCAAAGATGAAAGAGGCCGCGCTGGTTTATCGCTCGTTCGGCTTCTATGAGATTGAGCCTTACTATCATAACCCTGTCGCGGGCGCTGTCTACATGGAACTCACTCTCTAAATCCGGCGGCTGGCTCAATCTTCGGCTTGCTTCGTTGTAGCAGTTCGTGTCAAAGTCTTCGACGCAATCCATTCATTTCAAAGTTTAGGAGCAAAGTTTAATGCCGAGGATTGAAGCTGAGACTGCTACGGGCGCGCAGGCTTTTGACGCCGAGGAAGGGCGCAAGCTGGTGCTCGCCATTGAAGACGCCGGAATAGATATTCTGCACCGCTGCGGCGGCAACGCTAAATGTACGACCTGCCGGGTTGAAGTGCTGGCGGGCGACCCCGGCGAAATCGGAGACCCCGAGCGCAACCGCCTCGCGATGGAGACCGGATTGGCCGAAAACGTGCGCCTCTCCTGCCAGGTGCGCGTGATTGACGACTTGAAGGTCAAGGTCATCAATCAGGCGAGCGTGCGCGGCATGGATGCCGGCCCGCGCCCGGTGGAATAGAGGACAGGGATAAACGATGAAGGAGGAACGCGGAACGATGAAGTATGAAGAGTAAGGCTCTTATTCATCGTTCATCGTTCCTCCTTCAACGGTATGTTTTATTGCTTTGCCTTTCTCTCTAGTGTAATCTCTGCGCACGTAAATTTTGGCAATCGAAGAATGATGAGAGGGCTGCACGGCGGGCGCGCTGGCTGGCCGTTTGGCGGCACGTCCGACTGCTTCGCGAGTGGTCTTCTCAAGGATACACCCATCCGTCTGTCGCCTGTAAGCGTGCTCCTTCGCTTGGCGGCAGACGCCAGGCTGACACTTCAAACATTTCGGAGGGCGTATGTTCATAGAGTCAACTGCTCATCTCCCGTTGGGTCTGTTTGCGTTGCAGGATGTCGTGGACTTGGTGCACGGGCCGACGGGGTCGGATATTGTCCGGGCTATCTTGCGCTGGAGCCATTTCGTCGCCGGCATTGCCTGGATCGGAATGCTCTACTTTTTCAATCTGGTCAACGTTCCGTTGCAGAAGGAGCTTGACGCCGACACCAAGAAGAAGGTTAATCCCGGATTGCTGTCGCGCGCCCTCTGGTATTTTCGCTGGGGCGCGGTGGTGACGGTGCTGGTGGGCATCACGTACTATGCGATGTATATCTTGGCGGCTGACGCGAAGGCGGCCGGCGTCAGCACGTGGACAAACCTCGGCATCTGGCTGCTGATTGTGCTCGTCACCTACGCGATTATCTACGGCCTCTATAACGTGCCCGCGTTGACGAAAGACGGTCGCGTGTTAGCGGTCGTGATTGCCATCGTCGTATTGCTGATGGCGGGCGTGATTGTGTGGCTTATGGGCAACGCGGGCGGCGCGCCTGACGCTGCGGGCAACAGTACCTATCTGGGAAATAGTTCCATCTCCATCGGCGTCGGCGGCGGCATCGGCATCATCATGCTGCTCAACGTCTGGGGCATTATCTGGCGCGTGCAGAAGCGCGCCATCGCAGCCTTTAAGGGAGAGGGAACCGCGCCCGCGCCCGAAGAGGTGCGCAAGGCATTTCTCGCTTCCCGTACTAACGCTTGGCTCTCTTTGCCGATGCTCTTTTTAATGGGCACGTCACACGGCGATTGGGTCTTGTTCGGCAGATAGCCGACGATGAAGAGCAGCCATTCAGATAGTTAGCTCGAAAAGCCAGCGCCGGACAAGAGCTTCTCTCTAGAGCGGAGAACGCCTCTGTCACGCGCTGGCTTTTGCTTTTAACCGTACAGCTTCACTCTCTCAATGTGATTTAAGAGACTTGCGCGCTATTAGTGTGGTGAAAGATAATCCTCTGCACATAGAAATAGCGGCCTCGCCTGTGCGCTTGCGCGGGCGACTCTGTGACTCGGACTCATCAAAGGAGGCTAACAAATGGGCTTCAATGGTTCGTACCAGCCAAAACAGTTTGACCTGAGCGGGCTAAACGGCATCTCCGACAAGACGCTTGAGATGCACTTCAAACTTTATGAAGGCTACGTGAAAGAGACCAACAAGCTGACCAGCAAGATTGCAGACTTTCTGAAAGACGGCAACGTTGACCAAGACGAAATGCCCGCTTACTCTGAACTGACCAGACGGCTCGGCTTCGAGTATAACGGCATGGTGCTGCACGAATACTATTTCGGCAACATGAAGAAACAAGGCTCAGGCGACCCGGACAAAACAGCCGCCTTTTACCAAGCGGCCACCGAGAGCTTCGGCTCTTACGAGGTTTGGAAGGCGGATTTTGTCGGCGTCGGCAAGATGCGCGGCGTCGGCTGGGCCATGTGCTACCAGAATCCGGCCAATGGTCGTCTCTCAAACCATTGGATTACGCTGCATGAGACGGGCAATGTCTCCGGCTTCGTCCCCGTCCTCGTGATGGACGTGTGGGAGCACGCCTTTATTCTCGACTACAAACCGGCGGAACGCCCCAAATACATCGAAGCGTTCTTCTCCAACATTGACTGGCAAGCGGTCGAGCAGCGCTTACAACCGGCGCAGACTAGCTAACTGAAAGCGATTGGTCAGCGGATGGGTGATAATTGGATGGCCAGTTAAGAACGTCTGTTCTGTTTTTATTGACCACTCGCCCGCCGGCTGCCGGCCGCTTCGACACGGAGGACAAATGAAACTATTTGCACGAACTTTTATTTCCGGCGCGCTGCTGGCGTGTGTCGCCGCATCCTTTATCGGCTGCACGTCCGGCGACAACTCAAACTCGAATGCGACGGCGACGACCAACGTTTCATCGCCCACGGCCTCGCCTTCGCCAGCCGCCCAAACGCTCTCTGTGGTTGACCGCCCGCAGAAGCTCAAAGACCAGATGGCCGCGCGCGGCGAACAAGACCAGGCCGCGCCTGCGCTCTCCTTCGTCAGCCCGCGCGAGGGCGCGACCATCACGGGTTCGACCGTCGAAGTCAAGCTCAATTTGAGCGGCGACCTCAAAGGCTACAAGCCGATGAAAGACCCCGCGACGGGCATGGGCAATCATATTCACGTCATCCTCGACAATCAGCCCTATGAGGCTTATTACGACCTCGGCCAGCCCTTCGAATTGCGCAACGTCACGGAGGGCAAGCACACCCTGCGCGTCTTCGCCTCTCGCCCGTGGCACGAGAGCTACAAGAACGCGACCGCGTTTCAGATGGTCACCTTCAACGTCAAAGGCGGCGGCGATGCGACGAAGCCAACCACCACCGCGACCGGACAAAAGATGGCCGAACGCGGGCGGCAACACCAACGCCAACACCGCCGCCGCGCCCGCGCGCGAAGGCAAAGACATGCCGCAGAGCACAGGCGGCGACGTTGACGCGAAAAAACCGCTCCTGACTTACAGCCGCCCGAAAGGCGATTACAAGGGCGACGATGCGACCGCCATTATGATTGATTTCTGGCTTTCAAACGCCAAGTTGCAGGGCGACGGCGGCGAGTATCGCGTCCGCTATTCGGTGGACGGCGGCGAGACGAAATTCTTGGACAAATGGGAGCCAATCTGGCTCAGCGGTTGGACGGCGGGCAAGCACACCGTCAAACTCGAACTCGTAGACAAAAACGGCACGCCCGTCGAAAACGGCGGCTACAACACCACCTCGCGCGAAATCACAGTCACGAAGTAAAGAAGTGATGAGTGATGAGTGATGAGTTAATAACTCTTTCTTTCACTCATCACTCATCACTCATTGCTCATCACTGTTTTAGTAAAATGGTGGAAGCCGGCTGAAATCTCGTCGGCCCACCCGACGCTGAAGTGTTTCGTGACGAAGGCGCGCACCAACGTCATCTCAAATGTTTGCGCGCGCCTGACTCTCGCTCCCGTTCGCTCAGTCTCAGCGAGCAAGGCTTCGAGCGGCGGCAACCGCAGCAGATTGACGAGCATGTCCGTCATCAAAAACCCGACCTCCGGCTGAAGAACTTAACAGCGGACAACTTAACACAAGAAAGTATGTCGCATCTTCCCACAGAACAAAGGAGCGCGCAGTTTAGCGTGCTTGTCGCGGAGGCCGCTGCTTGCCGGAGGTGTCCGGCGATGTGCGAGCGGCAGGCTGTGCTGAGCGAGCGCAATGGAGGGCTTAATCCACGCGTGATGTTTCTGGGGGAAGCACCTGGCCGTCAGGGCGGCGACCGCACGCGCGTGCCCTTTTCCGGCGACCAATCGGGCCGCAACTTCGAGCGCTTCATCGCCTCTATCAATCTCAGGCGCGAAGAGATTTTCATCGCTAACGCGGTGCTCTGCAATCCGCGCAAAGCGTCGGGCGCGAATCGCAAGCCTTCGACCGCTGAGATAGCAAACTGCTCAGACTTTCTGCGGCGGCTGCTTGAAGTAGTTAATCCGCCGATTGTGGTGACGCTCGGCGCGGTCTCGCTTGCTGCGCTTCGTCGCATTGAGTATCATAATTTAACTCTGAAAGAAGCAGCCGGACAAAGCTATCAATGGAACGGGCGCTGGCTCGTTCCGGTTTATCATCCGAGTCCGCAGGTGCTCGCCTCGCATCGTCGCGCAGCGGCGCAGTTGGCGGACTATCAGGGCCTAGCGCGCGTCTTGCGGCGCGTCTGAATTGTCGGTGAAAAGCGCCGCCCGGTGGCGCACAAGAGGTAACGAGATGTTTGGATTTTCGAATCGGAATCAGCGAACAGCCGAGCCGTTGTTCACCCTTCTAATCATTCTCGCCGTCTGCCTGGTCACAGCCTGTGCTGGCAACAGCACGACGGCGCAGGAAAAATCTGTGGCGGCGGCGAGCACGAGCGAAAAGGCAGCGGCCACGGATGCGGCGGGCGCGCCCAAGGTCGGGCAGGCAGCACCGGATTTCCGTCTGCCTTACGCGACACAGGAAAAAATCTTCCTCAAGCCGGAAGAACGCCTCGCGCTCTCGGCCCAGCGTGGCAAGAACGTGATTTTGGCTTTTTATCCGGCTGATTGGTCGGGCGGCTGCACAAAGGAAGTCTGCACGCTGCGCGACACGTTTGCTGAACTGTCGAAGCTCAACGCAGTGGTGCTCGGCATCAGCGGCGACTACGTCTTTTCGCATCACGAGTGGGCCAAGTTTCACAAACTACAGTTTCCGTTGCTCTCCGACCACGACCACAAGGTCGCACGCCTCTACGGCAGTTATATGGAAGAGGCCGGCTACAACAAGCGCACGGTCTTTCTGATAGATAAGGAAGGCATCATTCGCTACAGCAATCTTGAGTTTAAAGCCGGAGACACTAAGGACTACGCCACGCTGCGCGCGGAATTGGAAAAGCTCAAGTAAGAACCAAGCGTTCGGGAGCCAGACTTCGGAAGCCGGAAGATACAGCTTAGAAAAGGGGCTGCAACCGCTGTTGCCAATTCTTTTTTCCGCTGAATTTCAGGCTGCTGAATTCTGTGGTTGACGATGTCTGAGGTGGTCGAACAAATTGCTGCTCGTCGTTTAGCGCTGGATGAGGTTCATCAGCGCTTAGGGGCGACGATGTTTGAGCGCGACGGTTGGTGGTTGCCCGCTTCGTATGGGGATGTGGCGGCTGAGTATCGGGTTGTGCGCGAGGGCGGCGCGGGGTTGATTGATATTTCGTCGCGCGGGCGCATACGCGTGAGCGGCGCGGAGGCCGTGCAGTTTTTGAACGGTCTGGTGACGAACGACGTTAAGGCGCTCGGCGTGGGCGAGTGGATGACGGCTGCGTTTCCCAACGCGCAGGGACGCCTGTTGGCCTTCGCGCGTGTCATTCATCAACCGGAAGGCTTTTTGTTCGACACGGAAGCCGCGACACGCGAGCGCGTCTTCAAAACGCTCGAACGCTTTACGCTCGCCGGAGATTTTCGTGTCGCGGACTTGACCAGCGAGCTGTCCGCGCTCTCTTTGCAGGGCGCGCGTGCGGCTGAGATTATCGTTGCGACGCTGGGAGAGGAAGCGGCGAAAATTGAGCGCGGGCGCGTCGGCGCGGCGAGTTGGCAGGGGCAACCTGTGAGTGTGATTCGCGCGACGCACACGGGCGAGGATGGCTTCGATGTGTTCGCCGGCGCGGAACACGCGCCTTCATTGTTTGAGGCGCTGGTGAGCGCGGGCGCGCGGCCCGTTGGATTGGAGGCGCTGGAAACGCTGCGCATTGAAGCCGGGCAGCCGCGCCATAATGTTGACATGGACGAAAGCAACGTCGTGCTGGAAACGGGGCTTGACGAAGCCGTCAGCTACACGAAGGGTTGCTACATCGGTCAGGAAATCATCGCGCGCATACACTGGCGCGGCCACGTCGCGAAGCGGCTCGCGGGCATTAGTTTTGCCGACGACGGGGAAGTCTCGACGGGGGCGAAAGTCAGAACCCTTGACGGCAAGGAGATTGGTCGCGTGACTTCTTCCGCGCTTTCGCCGCGCTTGAATAAACGGGTGGCGCTCGCCTACGTCAAGTATGACTATCTAGCGCCCGGCACAGAGGTGCGCGTTTCTGCTCCTGATGAAACGGAGCGGGCGGCTGTCGTGAGCGCGCTTCCTTTCGTCGGCGGAAGTTGGTTGGCCCAGACGAAGACGGCGGAGCGCTAAGACTCTTGAGCGAGCAACCCGAAACTACTGATGCTTCCGGCTCGCCGCGCGACCTAGATTTCCAACAAGCACGTCTCGCATACTCCATTATTCAGAATCTACTGGAACACACACGCGTCGTCAGCGACCTTATCGCGCTGATGGCCCAAGTGCTCGACGAAGAGACGACCGAAGCGCTGACCAAGACTCCACACTGGAACGCCTACCTCGAAAGCCGTCGCACGATGGAACGCACGCGCGACGAGATAGAAAAATTCGCGGAGATAATGAAGCGCCTGGGCCAAGAGCCGGAAGAAGGCGGGAAAACGGAAGGATGAAAGCGTGGCTGTTAAGGATGAACAGCCACGCTTTCATTCTCGCTTAGTGCGGTTGTGCGCCGGAGATTAACCGCGCGTGCGTTCGAGCAGGAGCATCATCGTCACGCCGAGCAGCGTTCGCATCTCATCGTTTGGCTGAAGCTGTGCCAAGCTCTCAATAGTAAACTTGCCTTCAAAGAAAGCGCGCTGCTTTTGCAGGCGCATGATGGGCTGCCCATTGGTGGCGGAGACGAGATAAGACGGATGGAAAAAGAAGCCTGTGAACATGCCCAAGATAGGTACTTCGCCAAGCAGGCTATCGAAAACTTTGGACCACGGTTTCTCCTCCTTAACGGACATCACGTGGTTGTTGCGCTCGTCGTAGATGTCGTAGCTGGCGCGCCAAATCGAGCGCATTCCCTGACGCCGGATTGAACCGACGGGAGCGCCCGCGCGGTCTGTAAATTGATAGTTGGCCGAAAAGTCCAGAATCTTATTGGCGTTGATGTAGTACACAGGCATGGTCTGCTCTGCGTCGGCAAAGACCGTGACGGCCTCTTTGAGCTTAAAGGCTTTCTGTTTGACATAGAAAATAAGATTGCCCGCGGCGTCGCGCAGCGAGAGTTGTTGCGCGATAGCCATGATTTTGAAAGAAAGTTGCAGGGGATAGTTCATCTAGAGTTTCTCCTTGAGTTCAATGTGAATTTACCGGCGCTGCCGTCTTCGTCCTTTTCCTCAAAAACTTCTTCGCACCCGCACCGGAGGCCGAAGCAAAATAGCTTATTCTTCAAGATGAAGTCTACAGATTTGCTAAAAAAGCGAAGGCTGATCTTCGAGGTCTATCGGGTCAAGCGTCGGCTGACCTAGCAGACGCTTCAACTTATTGGCGCTCTCTGGCGCGTGGCCCTCATAAAAATTGCTGAAGTAAGCGTAAATTTTCGGCCCGCGTTCTGAAAGACGAACGATTGTCTGATGCCACTCGCTCAAGTTCTCATCCTGCGGGCGCACGACCGCGTCGAAGCGCGAGAGGTCGCGCGCGCCCATCCAGCGAATGTAAGTGAAGTCAGCGGTGGGGCGCTCGGCCATCTGCCGGACGCGGGCGGACGCGAGCCATTGACCTTCGACGAGAGCGAGCGCGACGTTGTGCTTGGCTAAAAGTCCGGCCACGTTTTCCGTCAACCATTCCGGCTGGCGAAACTCTATGCTGAAGCGCATCTCGCGCGGCAGGCGCGGCAGAAAGTCTGACAGCGCTTGCGCGTTTGCGGGCGACATCTCAAACTGCGGCGGCAACTGCACGAGCACAGATGACAGCCTCTCTCCCAGCAGGCTCGCGTGGTCGCAAAATTCTTCGAGCGCCGCGAGACAGGATAAGCGCAAAGCGTGCTGGTGTGTAATCTCCTGCGGAAGTTTGAGGGCGAAGGTGAAATGGGGCGGCGTTCGCCTGGCCCAATTGTCAATCGTCTTGGCCGAGGGAATCGCGTAAAAGGTGGAGTCCACTTCGACCGTCGAGAAGACACGCGCATAGACTTCTAGCATTTCCGTGGAGCGCGTGCCGCGCGGGTAAAAGACAGCCTCGCCGCTGGCCGGAGTCACCCAGTCGTCGTAGTTCCATCCCTGACAACCGACCGCGATGCGTTCACCTGTCGTTTCGAGCGTCATCGAGAGATAGGTTAAATGGTCAACGGTAAATAGTAAATGGCAGATAAAACCGTCAGGCTTTTAACCATTGACGATTTACGATTCGTCCAACGGATTCTCGCAGACGATGAGATTGATAATGCCCAGGCCGCGACGCTCGACGCGGAGCGTACGCAGCCCGGCACGCCGCGCTTCTTCGCTTGTCCGCCGATTGAAGTGGTCGTTGAAGAGCCGGACTGTGAAGACGTTGAGCAGGTCGAAGAAATAGCCGAGCAAGCCCGTGGGGCGAACGTGTTCGAGCAGCGCGATTGTGCCGCCGGGCTTGACGACGCGCCGCAATTCCGCGAAGGCCGCGGCGGGCGAAGCCACAGAGCAGAAGACCAGCGTCGCGCAAGCGGCGTCGAACGAAGCAGCAGGAAAGGGAAGCTGCTCGGCGGTGTTTTGCACCAGATGAACGTTGGCCGGGCGGCTCTTGGCCCGCGCCCTTTGAATCATCTCGCGGCTTAACTCTGTGGCGACACCGCGAGCACGTTGCGGATAGTAGGGGAAATTCAGACCCGTGCCTGCGCCGACTTCCAACAGGCGGCTGCCTTCGGGAAGTGCTTTGAAAGTCTCCGCGCGAAGGCGCGCGAGAAAGCGGCGTTCGAGCGGCCCGATGGCCCGGTCGTAATGTGCTGCGAGGCGGTCGTAGGTGGCGGGCTGTGATGATGAGGGCAACGCTTCGCTTCTCCAGCGGATTTACATCGACTGCATAACCATACGCCAGCGGGCGCGGTCCTTCTCAGCATAGAGGACGATGCGAACAGTTCGGATGTGCTTGGGCTGAAGGCCGGCGAAGGTGCGAATGGCGTCGAGCATCAGCTTGGCGGCGAGGTCCATCGGGACATCGCCGATGCCGGTGCCGAGCGCGGGAAAGAGCACGGATTGCGCCTGGCGCGCCTCGGCTTGCAAGAGCACGCGCAGCGTCGCGCGTTGCAAGCAGATAGCGCCTTCAACGGCGGCGACGGCGTGAGCCATCCAGCGCGCGTCCAGTTTTCCGGCGCTCGTCCAGATGACATCGCCCATGGCGACGGGCGCTTGGGCCGTCGCTTCATCTTCCACAGATTGCCCGCCCCTAAGACGCAGAGCATTGGCGACGCCCAGATTCATCGTCAACTGTTGATTGGCCGCGTTGACGATGACATCTCCCTCTTGCTCGGCCAGATTGCCAACGCTTAATTCCACAGTCACGCTCCCCACATGCGCTTCATCCTGATTGTTGCAGTGGAACTGCGGCATCGGTTCAGCCACAACCTTGAGCAAGCGCGCCAACTCTCCGGCGTTAGAGAAACGGTCTGCGGGGCGCTTGCGGAGCGCCCGCTCGATGATTGAGAAAAGATAAGCTTCGCCCGGCCCGTCGGCAATTGGCGGAACATAATCACGCGCTATGTGCGCGCCGCGCAACTCTTCGAGCTGCTCGTCCGCGAAGGGATATTTATTGGTTGCCAGCAGGTGCGCGGTAGCCCCCAAGGCGTAGATGTCTGTATAGCGGCCCAAGGGTTGGCGTTGCCATTGTTCGGGAGCCATGAATCTGGGCGTTCCGGCGCTCCGTTGAGCGCTATCCTGCTTCAATAAATCGAAAGCGATGCCGAAGTCACCGACGGTCGCCAGGCCGCTCCCGCAGAGAAAGAGATTCGCAGGCTTCACGTCTCTGTGAATGACGCCCGCCTGATGAATGGCATGTAGCCCCTTGGCGACATCAATCATCATGCGGCAAATCATGTTGATATTAAGACGGCCCTTGACCTGTTGCAGGTGTTCAATCAACTCGGCCAGGTCAATGCCGTCAATGTAGCGTTGGACGATGAAGGGGATGCCCGCTTCATATCCGGCGTCGAGCACGCTGACGACGTTCGGAGAGGAGACGCGCGCCGCAAGGTGAGCCTCTTCAAAGATATTCTCTTCGATGCTCGCCCGAAAGGTTTTAATCACCAAGGGCATTTGCAGAACGGTGTGGCTCGCAAGGTAGGCCGTTCCCATCGCTCCCTCACCGAGGATGCTGTGCACCTGGAGGCCGCGAAACTGCTCTCCGATTCTGAGACGCGCGGCGGTGGGAGATGGCTGCGTGCGGCTCGGAATGGTAGTCCGGTTTGAGTCTTCCATGAGGTCTCCTTGCGCGTCAGCGACGCGTTATTGCACGACCATGATAACTTGGCGTTCACGACCGCCGTCAAACTCACAGAGGAAGATGCCCTGCCAACGACCCAGCAGCAGCTTGCCGTCCTGAAAGGGCACTTGCACGCTTGAGCCTAAAAGGCTGGCTTTGATGTGCGCGTCGGAGTTTTCCTCGCCGTGACGAAAATCCATCCCGTGCTGCGGCACCAACTGGCGCAGGGCCAGCAGCATATCGCGCGGCACGTCCGGGTCTGCATTCTCGTTAACGGTCAACGCGGCGGTCGTGTGCTGCACGAAGAGCAGGCAGATGCCTGTCTGTGAGCCGGACTCGCTTAACTTTCGTTGCACCTCGGCTGTGATTTCAACGAGTTGTTCGCGCTGGTTAGTACGAACTTTGATTGTTTCCATAGCCGTCCATGAAAGAAAAACTTTTCAATCCCATCTTACCATTTTGATAAGCCATAACTCGATTATTATCCTACCGGAGCGAAGCTGATAAACACGAATAGCGGCTTCAATATCTTTCCAGAGCGTCTCCAGCTATTGACAACCCGATGGTTAAAATCAGTCTTGGCAAAAAGTGAGCGCCGTTCAAAAAAATCGCT